>NZ_JBFBBN010000044.1:0-87654 GCF_040682715.1 Amycolatopsis sp. NPDC051128
AACGATGTCCTCGGTGGACAGTCCGATCTCGAGAGCGCGGCCGTCGTCACCGTGCGGTGCCCGAGCGGGACGGTCGCCTCGTTGGGCGACAAAGCCGTCGTCCAGGGTCGGGTGGCAGGCGGGCGACGGGCCTTCTTCTCAAGAATGTCACCCCACAGGGGGATTGTCCGGAGTCCATCGAGTGATCTTCCGGCGTTGCGATCAAACCGTTTCGACAAATGGACCCACCGAGCCGTATCTTTCGACTCGGACGGATGATCGACATGGGTACTCGGACGGATGATCGACATGGGTGACGGCGGTGAACAGCTTGGTCGGCTTCGACCTTGCGTGTCCCTTGTGGAGGGACGTCCGGGGGTGAGACGGGCTGAGCCCGTCGGCATGGCCGGCATCGGCCGTGGTGGATCATGACCTCGGGCGTGCGCCCGGCGGGTCACTGAGCAAGCAGCCGGAATGACGCACAGGAGCGTCTTCCGGCCCTTATCGAATACGTAAAATTGTCAATTCCGTTTCCTGATGGAAAGCGGAACAATCAGTCATTCTTCGAAGGATTAATCATGCCCTCTGCCATCAGATCCTTGGTCCGGGGGGACCGTTCCGGCAACGGCTGCCGCTATCTGTGCCTGCCGCCGGCCGGGGGCACCGTCGGCATGCTCCGGGAGATCGCCGCCGCCGCTCCCGTCGAGATCTGGGGGGTGGAGTACCCGGGCCGGGGCGACCGGTGGGACATCCCGCTGCCCGGCTCGCTGGAGGAGCTCGCCGAGCAGCTGACGGCCGAGCTCCTCGCCGCACCGGCGCCGGTGGGGCGGACGGTCCTGGTCGGGTTCAGCATGGGCGCGTTCCTCGCGGTGGAGCTGGCCCAGCGGCTCCACGCCCACGGTGGCGTGGTGCCCGCGGCCGTCGTGGTCATCGGGACGCCGGCGCCGCAGCGGCGGGTCCGCGGGCGGTACGCCCGGCTCGGCGAGGAGACCCTGGCCGAGGTGCTGGGTGGCGAAGGATTCGTGCCAGGACAGGGGAATCGTGCCTCCTTCGAAGTGTGGGCCTACGCCCGGGATCTGCTGCGCCGTGACGTCGAGCTGACCGCCGCGTACCCGGGTCCCGCCACGACGGCGCTGCGCTGCCCGCTCGCCGCGTTGCGCGGTGCGGCCGATCCCGTCGGGACGGAGGACGCGACCGAGGCGTGGCGGACGTGGACGACCGGCCCGTTCCTGGCCGCGACGGTGCCGGGCGGTCACCTCGGGCTGCTGGCGCCGGGCCGGGGCGCGGAGTTCTGGACGTCGATGCGGCAGGTCGAGCGGAATCTCGTCGCGGCAGGGGTTTGTGATGGCTGACGACAGGCCGTCCGTCGTCGAGGGCGAGCGGCGGTTCATCCCCGGCGTCGGCTGGCAGGAGCTGTTCGAACTGCGGGCACGCGCGTTCCCGGAGCGGACGGCCTTGGTCGCCGACGACGTCTCGTGGAGCTTCGCCGACCTGCGCCGGTGGAGCGGACGGCTGGCCGACGTGCTGCGCGCGGCCGGGGCGCGGCCGGGCTCGGTGGTCGCCTGCGCGATGACCCGGTCCGTGCGGGCGGTGCTCGCTCCGCTCGCCGTCGCGAAGACCGGCGCCACCTATCTGCCGCTGGATCCCACGCTCCCCCCGGCCCGGCGCGCGCTGATCCTCGCCGACGCCCGCCCCGCGGTGCTGCTCACCGACATCGCCGACCTCGCCGACGGCGCGGACGTGGTGCTGTCCCCGGAGAACTGGATGAACGAACTGGCCCGCCGCCCCGAGCACACGGCCGCACCGGCCGGCGCCGGGAACCCGGCGTACGTGATCTACACGTCCGGCTCCACCGGACGTCCCAAAGGCGTCGTGGTGGGGCACCGGAGCCTGGTCAACCTGTACGGCGAACTCGCCGCGCGGCTGTTCCCGGCCGGCCGCGAGCCGTGGCGGGTGGCGCACGGCCTGCCGCTGGCGTTCGACGCGTCGTGGGACCCGCTGCTGTGGATGCTCGGCGGGCACGAGGTCCACCTGGTGCCGGAGGACGTCCGCACCGATCCCGAGCGTTGTGTCCGGTTCGTCCGCGAGCGGCGGCTGTCGGTGGTGGAAGCCGTCCCGGCGCAGCTCGCGGGACTCGTCGACGCGGGACTGCTCGCCGGGGACGGACGTCCGCGGATGCTGCTCATGGGCGGTGAGGCGGTCGCGCCGGCGCTGTGGTCCCGGCTGCGGGCGACACCGGACCTCGTGGCGGTGAACCTGTACGGCCCGACCGAATGCACCGTCTTCACCACCTTCTGCCGGGTGGGGGAGCAGGACACGCCCGCGATCGGACGGCCGATCGCCAACACCAGCGTCCAGGTCGTGGACCCGCGGCTGCGGCCGGTGCCGGTCGGGGAGCCCGGCGAGCTCCTCGTCGGCGGGGCGTCACTCGCGCTGGGCTACCTCGGCGACGCGGCGCTGACGTCCGCCCGGTTCGGGGCCGCGCCCCAGCGCTGGTACCGCACCGGCGACCGGTGCCGCTGCGAACCCGACGGCACCCTGCGCTGGCTGGGCCGGCTCGACGACCAGGTCAAGATCCGCGGCCACCGGGTCGAACCGGCCGAGGCCGAGCACGCCCTGCTCGCGCTGCCCGGCGTGCGGCAGGCCATGGTCCGCGGCGAAGGCGCCGGCGACCACCTGCGCCTGGTGGCGTACGTCGTCCCCGACGCCGGCCCCGATGATGACCTGCGCGACCTGCGTGGCCTGCGCGGCCGGCTCGCCGAAACGCTGCCCGGATACCTCGTGCCCGCGACGGTCGTCGAGGTCGACGCGCTGCCCGTCGGCCGCACCGGCAAGGTCGACCGCGCCGCCGTCCGGATCGCGCCGCGCCGGCTGACCCCGGCCGAGTCCGTGGTGGCGGCGGCGTTCCGGAGCCAGCTCGGGCTCTCCCAGTTCGACCCGGTGGCCGCGGACAGCGATTTCTTCGCCCTCGGCGGGCACAGCCTGTCCGCCGCGGCGCTGGCGGCGCGCCTGCGGGCCCGCGGCGTGCCGTGCTCGCTGCAGGACGTCCTGCGCCGCCGCACCGTCGGCCGGCTGGCGGACCTCGTCCCCGACAGCTCGAACAGTTTGAACAATTCGGACAGTACTGAAGGGAGGCAGTGATGACCGACTTCGACGTCATCGTCGCCGGTGGCGGGCCCGGTGGGTCGACCGCGGCCGGGCTGATCGCGGCCGACGGCCACCGCGTCCTGCTGCTGGAGCGGGAACACCTGCCGCGCTACCAGATCGGGGAGTCACTGCTCCCGGCGACCGTGCACGGGATCTGCGCGCTGCTCGGGGTGCGCGAGGAAATCGAACGCGCCGGGTTCGTCCGCAAACGCGGCGGCATGTTCCGGTGGGGCAGCAGCCCCGAACCGTGGACGTTCTCCTTCGCCGCGTCCGACCGGATGGCCGGCCCGACCTCCTACGCCTACCAGGTGGAACGCACCCGGTTCGACACGATCCTGCTGCGCAACGCCCGCCGTCTCGGCGCCGACGTCCGGGAAGGACACCGGGTGACCGGCACGATCCGGACGGACGGCCGGATCGCCGGCGTCCGCTACCTCGACGAGACCGGCCGTGAACGGGTGGCGACGGCCCGGTTCGTCGTCGACGCCTCCGGGCACACCAGCCGCCTGCACCACGCCGTCGGCGGCGCCCGCGAGTACTCCGCGGAGTTCCGGAACGTGGCGTTGTTCGGCTATTTCCTCGGCGGCGACCGGCTGCCCGAACCGGACTCGGGCAACATCCTGTGCGCGGCGTTCGAGGCCGGCTGGTTCTGGTACATCCCGTTGTCGGCGAGCCTGACCAGCGTCGGCGCGGTCGTCCGGCACGACGCCGCGGCCCGGGTGCAGGGAGACCCCGAGACGGCGTTGCGCGGCCTGATCGCGGACTGCCCGCTGATCGGCAAGCTGCTCTGCGACGCCCGGCGCGCCACCGAGCCGCCGTACGACCGGCTGCGGGTGCGCAAGGACTACTCCTACGACCGGACGGAGCTGCACAGCCCGGGGATGGTCCTGGTCGGCGACGCCGCCTGCTTCATCGACCCGGTGTTCTCCTCCGGCGTCCACCTGGCCACCTACAGCGCGCTGCTGGCCGCGCGGTCGATCAACAGCACCCTCGCCGGCCTGGTTCCCGAGGACCGCTGCTTCGCCGAGTTCGACGCCCGCTACCGCCGCGAGTTCGGGCTGTTCCGGGACTTCCTGCGTGGCTTCTACCGGCTGGAGGCCGACCAGCGGTCCTACTACCGGCACGCGCACCGCGTGACCGCCCACCACGGCGACGACCGCACCGCGTTCGTCGACCTCGTCGGCGGGGTGTCCTCGAGCGACTTCGACGCCTTCGGCGAGGTCCTCGGCGAAGGCGTCCAGCTTCAGCTGCGCGGGTTGCACGGCGAAGCCGCCGGCGACGAGCCGCCGATGTTCCCCGGCGGCCTCGCGTCCTCGGCCGACGGCCGTCGCTGGCAGGTGCCCGATGCCTGAGTTCGCCGTCCTGTTCGCCGCCCTTGCCGTGCTGCTGGGCCTCGCGCGGCTGGCGGGCCGGCTGACGGCCGCGCTGGGGCAGCCCGCGGTGCTCGGCGAAATCCTGTGCGGTGTGGCGCTCGCGCCGGCGGGTCGCGTCCTGCCGGCGCCGGTGGAGTCCGCGCTCTCGGCGATCGCCCAGCTGGGTCTGGTGCTGTTCCTGTTCGCCGCCGGTGCCCACCTGGCCCCGGCGATGACCGCCACCCGGTTGAAGGCGGCCGTGGTCCCGGCGCTGGGCGCCCTGCTCGTGCCACTGGCGCTGGGCGCGGCGCTGGCGGTGTGGCTGGCCCGGCGGCACGCCCCCGCCGGTCCGGGACCGTTCGTGGTGTTCGTCGCGGCCGCGATGGCGGTGACGGCGTTGCCGGTGCTGGCCCGGATCCTGGCCGAACGCGGCCTGCTCGACGACATCGCCGGACAACGGGCGCTGAGCGCCGCCGCCGTCACGGACGTCGCCGCGTGGACGCTGCTCGCCATCGCCGCCGCGTCGCTGCACGGCCGGTCGATGACAGCGCCGCTGGCGGCCATGGCGGCGATGACCGCGCTGCCGGTCCTCAGCCGGTCCCGGTTCCGCCGCTGGATCGCCCGGCAGTCCCGGTCCTCGGCGACGGCGGTGCTGGTCGCGCTGGCCTGCGCGGCCGCGGCGGTGACGGCCGCGGCGGGGCTGCACCCGGCGATCGGGGCGTTCTTCGCCGGTGCCGCGCTCGGCCACGCCGTCCCGGCGATCGACCCGGCCGGGCTGGTCACGCCCGCCGGGGCGCTGCTGGTGCCGCTGTACTTCGTGCTCGTCGGGCGGGCCGTCGAACTCGGCGGCCTCGACGCCGCCCTGGCCGTCGAAACCGCCGCGATCGTCGTCGTCGCCGTGGCCGGCAAGGGCGGCGGCGCCTACCTGGGCGCCCGGCTCGCCGGCGTGTCCCCCCGGCCGGCCGGGGTGTTCGCCGCGCTGATGAACACCCGCGGCGTCACCGAACTGGTCTTCGTCAGCATCGGGCTCGGCCTGGGCGTCATCGACAGCGCGTTCTACACCGCGATGGTCGTGATGGCGCTGGTGACCACGGCGATGACCGGCCCCCTGCTCACCCGGCTGACCCAGCAACGCGAGGAAGTGTGACATGCCCGTCTACCCACCGGAACCCTGGCGCATCAAGATGGTCGAGCCGCTGCGGACCACCACCCGCGACGACCGCGAGGAGGCGCTGCGCGAGGCGGGATGGAACCCGTGCCTGCTGCGCTCCGAAGACGTCTACGTCGACCTGTTCACCGACTCCGGCACCAACGCGATGTCGGACCGGCAGTGGTCGGCGCTGATGCGCGGCGACGAAGCCTACGCGGGCGCGCGCAGCTTCTACGTCTTCGAAGAGGCCGTGCGCGCCTTCTACGGCTACGAGCACGTCATCCCGGTGCACCAGGGCCGCGGCGGCGAGAACATCCTGTCCCGCTGCCTGATCCGCCCCGGCACGCACGTCCCGGGGAACATGTACTTCCCCAGCACCCGCGCCCACCAGGAGCTCAACGGCGCGACGTTCCACGACGTGATCGTCGACGAAGCCCACGACGCCGAGTCGGAGCATCCGTTCAAGGGCGACGTCGATCTCGGCAAGCTGCGCGCGGTCATCGCCGAGTTCGGGGCCGACGCGATCCCGTACGTGTCGCTCGCCGCGACGGTCAACATGGCAGGCGGCCAGCCGATCAGCGTCGCGAACGTGGCCGAGACGTGCGCGCTGGCGCACGCCCACGGGATCCCGGTGTTCCTCGACACCGCCCGCGCGGTCGAAAACGCCTGGCTGGTCAAGCAACGCGAACCCGGCTGGGCGCGTGCTTCGGTCGCGGAGATCCTGCTGGCCTTGTGCGCGCCGACCGACGGGGCGGTGATGTCCGCCAAGAAGGATTCGCTGGCCAACATCGGCGGCTGGATCGCCCTGCGCGACCCCGTGCTCGCCGAGCAGGCCCGCGGTCTCGTCCTGGTCTACGAAGGACTGCACACCTACGGCGGGATGACCGGCCGCGACATGGAAGCCATCGCGGTCGGCATCGCCGAATCGGTCGAGGAGGACCACATCCGCGCCCGGGTCGCCCAGGTCGAATACCTCGGCGAACGCCTCGACCGCGCGGGCGTGCCGATCACCCGGCCGATCGGCGGGCACTGCGTGTGCATCGACGCGGCCGCGGCGCTCCCGCACGTGCCCCGGACCGACTTCCCGGCCCAGACGGTGGCTTGCGCCATCTACCTGGAAGCCGGCGTCCGCGGCGTCGAACGCGGCGCCGTCACCGCCGGCCGGGACCCGGTCACCGGAGTGAACCGCCTGCCGAAGCTGGAACTCCTGCGGCTCGCGATTCCCCGCCGGGTCTACACCCGTGCGCACATGGACCTGGTGGCCGACACCGTCATCGCCGTCCACCGGGACCGGGACCGGATCGCGTGCGGGCTGACCTTCGCCTACGAGCCGCGGCACCTGCGGTTCTTCCAAGCCCGGTTCAAACCCGTCTCAGGGGCGAGCATCTTCGACACGAGGTGAGCCGGTGAGGCCGGGTAGTCAAGGATTCCTCTGCCGCGCAAGCGGTCAACGGAAGGCCGTGAATGGCCTCTATGTCCCTCAATGGGCCATTCACGGCTGTGGGCGAGACCAGCGTCCCGCCCGCGGCGTGGCCGAGACCGTCGCCGCCACCACCGGCGCGAGCCCCGGGAATTTCTCCGGATCGCCCGGGAAACCGCCGACCGGCACCGGTGGCTGCACCCCGGACGCGTGGACGCCGCGCCGCTGTGGGCGCCACCCGAAGACCTCGCCGTCGAGACCGCCTGACCGGGTGCGGCCGCTCCTGGCCCGGCCTGCCAGCCCCGTGCCAGTGCCGTGTGCGGCACTTGCCAGCGGCCCGCGTGAGGATCTGGAACGTAATTCCAGAATCCCCTCGCGAAGGAGCTTCCATGCACACCCCAGTCACGATCATCGGCGCCGGGCTCGGCGGGCTCACGCTGGCCCGCGTGCTGCACGTCCACGGCATCGCGGCCGTGGTCCACGAGGCGGAGCCGTCCCCGATGGCGCGCACGCAGGGCGGGATGCTCGACATCCACGACTACAACGGGCAGCTCGCCATCGAGGCGGCCGGCCTGGTGGACGAGTTCCGCGGCCTGGTCCTGGACGGCCGCCAGGCGATGCGGATCCTCGACCGGACCGGAGCCGTCGTGTTCGAGAAGGCCGACGACGGCACGGGCGGCCGCCCCGAAGTGCTGCGCGGCGAGCTGCGCCGCATGCTGCTCGACGCGCTCCCGGACGGCACCGTCCGGTGGGGCCACCAGGCCGACGGCGTCCGCGCCCTCGGCGAGGGCCGCCACGAGGTGACCTTCGCCGACGGCTCCACGGTCGTCACGAGCCTGCTGGTCGGCGCGGACGGCGCGTGGTCGGGGGTCCGGCCGCTGCTCAGCGACGCCACACCCGAATACGCCGGCACGGCGTTCGTCGAGACCTACCTGTTCGACGCCGGCACCCGCCACCCCGCCACCGCGAAAGCGGTCGGCGGCGGGGCGATGTTCGCGAACGGGCCCAGCCCGGACCGGGCGATCCACGCGCACCGGGAAAGCGGCGACACCCTGCACACCTACGTGCAGCTCACGAAGCCGCTGGACTGGTTCGCCGCCATCGACTTCACCGATCCGGCCGCGGCCAGGGCGCGGATCGCGCGCGAATTCGACGGCTGGGCCCCGGAACTCGTCGCCCTGATCACCGGCGGCGACACCGCGCCGGTCCTGCGCCCGCACCACACCCTGCCGGTCGGGCACCGGTGGGATCGCGTGCCGGGAGCGACCCTCGTCGGCGACGCGGCTCACCTCATGGCCCCGAACGGCGAAGGCGCCAACCTGGCCATGCTGGACGGCGCCGAACTCGGCAAGGCCCTCGCCGCACATCCGGGTGACGTCGAGGCCGCCATCGCCGAATACGAGCGGGAGATGTTCATCCGCGGCGCGACCCCGATCGACGAGGCCGTCCTCCTGGAGAGCTTGTTCGGCGACGACGTCCCCCAGAGCTTCATCGACGTTCTCGCCGAACACGAGCGGACGTCCTGAGCGGCGGGGCCCGGCGTCGCCGCCCCGGTCACCCCGCGGCCGGCTCCAGCCGGATCCGGACGTCGAGGTTGCGTTCGACCTCGCTCCGGCTGTACAGCAGGGGGAACGAGCCGCCGGCGGCCCAAAGGGCGTTGAGGTCACGGTAGTGCGGGCTCCGCGGGTCGCCGGACTGCCCGGGCGCGTTGATCGCGGCCGAGCCGTTCCAGTTCCCGACGTCCAGGGCCATCTTGAACGTCGCGCCGTTGAGCTGCTGGTAGGTCAGCGGATGGAAGAAGGACGGGTGGATCGTGTGGTACGAGCCGCCCACCGGGTTCGGGCCGACGTTCGGGCCGCCCAGCGGATGCACGAACTCCTGGTAGTGCAGCGAACCCCAGCGCCACGTCGACGGGTCGGCCCCGAGCTTGCCGGCGACGTCGCGGAACGCGAGCGGCAGCGTGTCCAGGATCAGCTTGTCGCGCGTCGCCGCGCCGTCCGGGCCGAGCCACCCCGCCGGGTCCGCGAAGGACGCGATGACCAGGCTGAATTCGGGATTGATGGTGCCCGCCAACGTGTCCGCGGCAGCCTGGGGGAGCACCGCGTGTGCCCACGCGTAGTGCAGGTACTTCATGATCCACGTCTCGAACAGCGCGGCACCCGGCGAATCCACCGACGCGACGCCGTCGTACCCGCGCAGCAGCTCCAGCGCCCGCGCGGTGTCCGGGTCCGATGAGGACAGTCCTCGCACGAAGGCGAGAAGCTGGGTGGCCACCAACGACTTCTCGTCCTTCTGCAGGGCGAGCGAATCGGCGACGGTCGCGTTCGGGCGGGACTTGATCAGCTCGTCGATGCGCTGCTTGCGGTACGGCAGCTGCCATTCGTAGTTGGAGACCACCGGGTGGCCCGGCGGGATGTTGAAGTCGTTGGCCGAGGCGAAGAATCCGGATGCCGGGTTGTACTGGCCGGGCAGCTCGCTGTTCGCGTGGAAGCCGTTCCACTCGTAGCGTCCGTCGCCGGGCACGGGCAGCAGGCCGTCGTAGCCGGCTCCGGTGCGGCGCGGCGTCAGGCCGGCCGGGACGTACCCGATGTTGCCGCGCACGTCGGCGTACGCCAGGTTCGATCCCGGCGTGGCCCAGGTCCGCATGCCCGCGGTGAACTCGCCGAAGTTCCCGGCCCGCTGGTAGTTCAGGCTGCCGAGGTAGGCCGCGCTGCCCGGCTGCGTCCACGCCGTGCGGACCGCGAACGCCCGGTGCGCCGCCTCGTCGACCTTGACGACCGGGCCGTGCCGGGTGAACGTCAGCTCCCGGGTGACGGACGCGCCGCCCCGGACCGGGATGGTCTCGGTGACCGTGGTCAGCCGCTCCCAGCCGGTGCCGTAGCGGTACCGCGTGTGGTCGTTCGGATCGAGCTCGTAGACGTACAGGTCGGTCTGGTCGATCGGCAGGTTGGTCAGCCCGAACGCGACGCTTTCGTTGTGCCCGATGGCGATTCCCGGGTTCCACGGCTCGCCGGCGCCGGCCAGGTTCAGCCCCGGCGCGGACAGCTGCGCGACGTACCGGCCCGAGGGTAGCGAGTCGGAGCGGCGGTGCGGGTCGTTGGCCACGATCGGCCGGCCCGACGCGGTCCGCGACGGGCCGATCGTCCAGGCGTTGCTGCCGGAGGTCGCGTCGGCGATGTCCTTGTTCCGGCTGTCCTCGGTCTGGAAGCCGCTGCCGGTGAAGGAAACCGCGGCGGTCGCGAGACTGTACACCTTCAGCACGTCGTCCGGCACCGAGCACGGGTCGAGCCCGGCGGGCACCGCCGCCTCGTGCGTGGGATACAGGCCGCGCAGGTAGCGGCTCGCGCCGGGGCCGGCCTGGCAGACCAGCTTCGCGCGGGCGACCTCCCACGTCAGGTTCTCCCCGATGGCGTGCGTGCGGATCCGCACCACGTCCTGCGGACGCCAGCGGGCGGGCTGGTAGCCGAGCTTGCCGAACTCCGGCGGGAGCGCGGAGGGGTTGCGGCCCAGCCAGTCGACGTAGGAGTTGATGCCCTCGGCGAACCGGGTCGCGGCCAGCCTGCCCTCCGGGCCGTAGGACGCCCACTCGGCGTCCATGTCGCCGCGGTAGAGGAACAGCCGGGCGGCCCGATCCTGCTCCACATAGGACGGACCGAGCACCTCGCTGAGCGCGCCGAGGCCGCGGCGGCGCCAGGTGTCGATCTGGAACAGCCGGTCACGGGCGATGTTGAAGCCCTGGGCGAAGAAGAGGTCGCTGGTGTCGGCCGCGTAGATGTGCGGTACGCCCCACTTGTCGACCAGCAGCTCGACCGGCCGGTGCAGCCCGGCGGCCGCGTAGCGCGGTCCGGTCGCCGCCGCCACGGCCGGAACCGGCGCCAGGCAGAGCACGACCAGGGCGAGGAGCAGGCCACGGATGGCCGATCGGCGTGGGGCCATGGTGATCTCCTCGTTCGGGGCTCGGGACCGGGTTCGCCGTTCGATGTCTACTCGCCGCCGGCGCGGTTCCACGAGCCCCTTAGGGGGCGACCGGGTCAGCTCGCCGGGCGGTACGTGGTGATCGCGCCGCCGTGGCCGAACGGCAGGACTTCCACCGGGGTGAACCCGCGCGGCGCGAAGCCGCCGCTGAACATCGGCAGCCCGCCGCCGGCGATCACGGGGTAGGACTTGATCACCAGTTCGTCGATCTCCGGCAGCAGCTGCCCCGCCAGCTCGGCGCCGCCGCACAGCCAGATGTCCAGGCCGCCGTCCTCCTCCTTGAGCTGCCGCGCCAGCGCCCGCGGGTCGCCGGGCACGAGCGTGACCGCCGGGTCGGCGACCTCGGTGAGCGACCGCGACACGACGTACTGCCGCAGGTGCGCGAACGGACTGGTCACCCCTTCGTCCAGCGGGACCTGGTAGGTGCCGCGGCCCATGATGACCGTGTCGTACCGCTTGTTCGGCGTGTCCACGGCCATCCCGATGAGCGGCCGGAGGTGGGTCGGCATGGTCTCCGGGAACTCCGACCGCACGTGGGCGACCATGTCCGGGTCGAGCGGGTGGAAATCGGTCTCCCCGGCCGGGCCGGCGATCATGCCGTCGATGCTGACGCCGGTGAAGTACACGAGCTTGCGCATGGGATGTCCCCCTATTGAAATCACTCTGAATGTAGTACTTTGCCTGAAGTGGTTCGAACCGTAGTACTACGACTGGAGTGGTGTCAACATCATGGTCCGACGCAACCCCGAACGGCGGGCGGCGCTGCTCGACGCCTCGATCGACGTCCTGGCCCGCGAAGGCGCGCGCGGGCTCACCTTCCGCGCGGTCGACCAGCAGGCCGGGGTGCCGGCCGGCACGGCCTCCAACTACTTCGCCAGCCGCGACGACCTCCTCCGGCAAGCCGGTGAGCGCGTGTACGAGCGGCTCACCGACGAGGCGGTGCTCGCGGACGGTCTGGCGGGACCGCGCGACCGGGCCCGGCTCACCGAGCTGATGCACGGGCTCGTGGACCGCGTGGCCGCGTTCCCCACGGGTTTCCTGGCGCTGCTGGAACTGCGGCTGGAGGCCGCCCGCCGGCCGGAGCTGCGGGAGGTGCTGACCGCCCGCATCCGCGCGGACGTGGAGCTGAACGTCGCCTACCACGAGAAGTCCGGCCTGCCCGGCGACGGCACGATGGTGGTCCTGCTGTGGCTGGCGCTGAACTGGCTGATCATGGAGCGGCTGACCCTGCCCGGCCTGCTCACCGATCAGCAGCGCCGTGAGCTGGTCACCGCCCTGGTGGACCGCCTGCTCGCCGGTCAGCCCGAGGCGCCGGTGACGCCGTTCCGGGCCGACCGGTAGCCGGTCTAGGCGTCCCGGACGAGCCGGTAGGTCAGCAACGCGAGGCTGTCCCCGACGGTGCGGGTGCCGACCAGGCGCGCGGGCTTGACGCCGCTGGTCTCGGGGAACAGCCTCCCGCCCGCGCCGACCACGAACGGGTAGGTCATCAGCCGCAGCTCGTCGGCGAGGTCGTGCTCGAGCAGCGTGTGCACGAGCCGCCCGCTGCCGTAGACGACGATTTCGCCGTCGACCTGTTCCTTCAGCTTCGCGACCGCCCGCGCCACGTCGCCCGTCAGCACGGTGGGTTCGCCCCAGCCGGCACCCTCGAGCGCGGATGAGGAGACGACGTACTTGGGCAGGCTCCGCAACCGGTCCGCCCACTCGCCACCGCGGGACGCCCACCCGCGCGTGAGGAAGTACGCGTGGGTCCGCCGGCCCATCAGGAGGGCCGCGGCGCCCAGCGCCTCCTCGAATTCGACCTTGGCCCACGCTTCGCGGTCCTGGTCACTGATCCGGGTGAACCAGCTGCCGCGGCCGAGGCCGTCCTCGCCGGTGGGGTCCTGGATGACTCCGTCGAGCGTGACGTTCTCGCTGATGACGATCTTTCCCATGGTGGTCCTCCTGTGTCGCGTTGCCGGTTACTCCTGATCCAGACGCCGCGCCGCCCGGAAAGGGGGCGCCCCTTTCCGGGCCTCGCCGACGTCGGTACAGGATGGAAACGCCGGGGAAAGGTGGAGTCGATGGGAGCCGACCTGATCAGCAGGGCGCGGGCGGGGGACGGCGAGGCGTTCCGGGCACTGACCGAGCCGCACCGCCGCGAGCTGCAGGTGCACTGCTACCGGATGCTCGGCTCGTTCCAGGACGCCGAGGACGCCCTCCAGGACACCATGCTGGCCGCCTGGCGGGGGCTCGGCGGGTTCGACGGCCGCGCCTCGATCCGCACCTGGCTCTACCGGATCGCCACCAACCGGTGTCTCAGCACGCTTCGCTCGGCCGCCCGTCGCCCGGCCAAGGCGTGGGACATCCCCGGCGTCGAACCGCCCGAGCCGACCCGGCTCGGCGAAGTCGTCTGGCTCGAACCGTTTCCCGACGCGCTCCTCGACGGCGCGTTCGCCGTGCCGCTCGGCCCGGAGGCCCGCTACGAGCAGAGCGAATCCATCTCGCTCGCCTTCGTGACCGCGCTCCAGGTCCTGCCGCCCCGCCAGCTGGCCGTGCTCGTGCTGCGCGATGTCCTCGGATTCCCCGCGAGCGAGGTCGCCGGCATGCTGGACACGACAGTCGAATCGGTCAAGAGCGCCCTCAAGCGGGCGCGGGCCGGCTTGCGGCGCCGGCCGGTGGACGAACCGCCGCCCGCCACCGGCTCGGCCGCCGAGAACGCGATCGTGGCACAGTTCGTGCGCGCCTGGGAAGCCGCCGACGTCGACGCGCTGGTGACCCTGCTGACCGACGACGCCTTCGTGTCCATGCCACCGCTGCCCCACGAGTACGAGGGCCGGGACGCCGTGGCGCGGTTCTGCGCCCGCCTCTTCGCCGTGGGCCGCCGGTTCGATCTCGTGCCGACCCGCGCCAACGGCCAGCCGGCGTTCGGGGCGTATCTGCGCGGTCCGGACGGGACCCGCCACGGGACCGGCGTCTACGTCCTCGCCCTCGCCGGTGACCGGATCCGCGGCATGGTCCGCTTCGAGAGCAGCGTGCTCCCGGCCTTCGGGCTGCCGCGGAGCCGAGGGACGTCGGAAGTCGGTTGACGCCAGGGGCGATGCGCCCCAATGTGGCGTTGGTTGCGTTGGATGCACCCAATGTGGCGTTGGTTGCGTTGGATGCACCCAATGTGGCGTTGGTTGCGTTGGATGCACCCAATGTGGCGTTCGGTGCGTCCAACGCACCCAATGTGGCGTTCGGTGCGTCAGACGCAACCAACGCCACATTGGGGCGCATCGCCGGGCTCACGAACCCGCGTCGGCGCGAGACTCCAGTCGCAGCACCGGCTCGCCGCCGGCATCACCGGCCGCGTCGCCGATCAGGGCCGCGAAGTGGTCCGTCGTCACCCGGACGTCTCCGCCCGCGAAACTCACCTCGACCGGGAACGGGCCGTCGTCCGAGGGGCCGTAGCGGACCGCGAACACCGCGACTTCCGGTGGTGTGCCCGGGAGCGGGTCCGCGAGCACCTGGTTGGTCTGCGTGACCCGTCGCCAGCCGCTGTCCGGGTTGCCGTAGCCACGGGGGTCGTCCGCCAGGGAGAACGCCAGCTTCTCCTGGGTCATCCCGGCCGTTTCCGGGCTGCTGAAGTGGTTCCGCCCGGCGGCCGGGTTGACCACCCGCAGACCCGCGCCCGACGTGATCAGCAACTCGCCCGCGCACAGCGATCCGCCGGTTTCCAGGACCGCCCCCGGAGCGGACAGGTCGAACGGCGGGCCCGCGGGCTCCGCCACCGTGAGGATCTTGTCCTGCCGGGCGCCGACGGCACGGGCGTACGGCAGCCCGGCCAGGAACCACAGCTCGGCGTCCGCGGGGATGGCGGTGCGGGGCACCGCGGTGACCAGCGTGATCCGCTCGCCGTCGCACACCGAGAGCTGCCGGACGCTGAGCATCGCCTGCTCCCGGGTGACGACCGCCTTCGTCACCAGCTTGGCGACGAGCCCGGCCGCCCGCGCGTCGCGGGTCCGCGTCGGACCCAGCGGGCGGGTCAGCAGCAGCGAGGTGCCGTCGGCGTACCGGACGAGGGGACCGATGCCGTGCTGGTGGTCGGCCACGGACTCGATCACGGCCGTCCCGGCGGCGTCGACCAGGTAGGGGGTGAGCTCCGCCGTCAACGAGATCGACGCCGTCCGGCCCCGCAGCGAATGCGTGGTGAGCACGGGACTTCCGCCGTCGCGGAACCATTCGCCGTCGTCCTGGCAGAACCACACCGTCGTGAAGGCGAAGTGGCCGCTGGGCGCGCCGGTGGCCGCCACCGGGTAGTAGGGGACCCGGCGATCGCCGAGGTAGCGGCCGAGGTCGGCGTGGATCCGGCCGCTGAAGAAGCGGAGGCCGAGCAGGCCTTCGGCGCCGACGTGCTGCTCGCTGTACCGCGGCCCGCCGTAGTCGAAGCCGCGCGCGGACAGCCGGCACTCCAGGTGGCGGGCGATCTCGACGCCGTCGTCGAGGAACAGCCGGTCGCCGCTGACCAGGTAGGCCTTGGCGAGAAAGGACAGTGAGATCGGCAGGTAGTTCTGGTCGTGCCCGCCGCCGTGCTCGGCGGGGAGGGCGAACCCGCGATCGGCGACCCTGGCCGGCCGGATCACCTCGGTGTACCAGCGCGTCGCCGCCACGCTGATCCGCCTGCCCTCGCGGGTGCGGGCCTGGGCTTCGAGCCGGCGGCCGAGCATCAGCCCGCCGGTCACCGCGCCGATCGCCTGGTTGGCCGTCTGCTGGGGGTTGAAGAGGCTGGCTTCGGTCAGCCACCGCCAGTATCCGATCGCGACCTCGGTCAGCTCGGCGTACTGGTCGCCGGTGAGCAGACCCCGGCCGAGGTCGAGGACGTTGACCGCGTGCAGCAGGGCCCACACCGTGCTCGGCCAGTCGCCGAACGGGTGCTCGCCCTCGCCGGGCATGTACCGGGCGTACGGATAGCCGCTGTCGCGGATCCGCAGGAACGGCTCGCCGGGGTTGTCGGTGCGGAAGACCCGGTGGCGGAGGACGAACTCCACGCCTCGCCGCACCGCCTCGGGCAGCTCGCCGCGGTCCGTCGCTTTCCGTTGCCACGCAAGGCAAAGGAGCGAGACGACGCCGAGCGCCATGTCGCCGATGTCGTCGTCGGCAGCCGGGTCTTCGAAGTTGCCGTCCGGCTGCTGGTGGGCGAGGGCGGCCCGCACCGCGCCGTCGAGGACGCCGTCGAGGTGCGCGCGGTCGTCGGGCAGGTCGTGCAGGCTCGCGTGCTGGCTCGGCAGGGAAACCGGGGTCACTCCGGCCACCCCCTGGCCCGGACCAGCCGCTCGGCGAGCCGCACGGCGCCGTGCACCGGCGCGACGGCCAGCCGGTGGATCCTGATCGACGGGAGGACGGCGGACAGCCGGCGCTCGAAGGCGGTGAAGAGGCTTTGCTGACGGAGGATCACGCCGCCCGCGACGACGACGTCGGGTGCGCCGGGAGCGCGGGAGTGCACTCCCGCGACCAGCCGGGCCAGCGCGGCCGCGCCTTCCTCCACCACGTGCGCGGCGAGGGCGGAACCGCCCTCCAGGGCCTGGAAGACGAGGGTCGCCCGGCGGCCCCAGCCGCTCCCGCCGGGCTCGGCGGCCAGCCGGTCGGGCAGGTCGGCCACCTCGGCGACCCCGTAGGAGCGGAGCAGCAGTTCGGCGAGCAGGTCCGGCCGCTCGCCGCGGTCGCGGGCGGCGAGGCTCGCCTTCGTCGCTTCGCGCAGCAGCCCGGAAGCGCTTCCTTCGTCGCCGAGCAGCCAGCCCCAGCCGCCGACGAAGACCGGGCTGCCGTCGGCGGCGCGGCCGACCGCGACCGAGCCGGTGCCCGCCACCAGCCCGATTCCGGCCGTCAGGCCCGCGGCCGGAACCAGCAGCTCGGCGTCGTTCCGGACCAGGCACGGCACGCGCAGGGCGCGCTCCAGCGCGGTTTGCAGCTGCAGGCACCGGAGTGCGCTGTCGCACCCGTTCGCCCCGACCGCCAGTGCCGCGATCGGCGTCGACGGCGGCAGGGCGTGTTCGACGACTTCGAACAGGCGGGCCGCGGCCTTGTCGACGTCGGCCACGGTCCAGTCGCCGCTGGGAACCACGGTGTCCGCGATGATCTCGGACCGCCACGTGGCGCGGAGGTGGGTCTTCGTGCCGCCGACGTCCAGGCCGACCAGCGCGCCGGTGTGCGGTGCCGGCAAGGATTTCCTCCCGGATTCACGGGGCGGTCGAGGGGAACGTACTTGCTCGCGCCCGGTCGGAACGCGATGATGCGGCTGGGACCCGCGTTGGTTAGGCAGTAAACAAACGAACCGGGTCCTTGTCAACGGTCTCGGGCGAACGGCTGTGCGTTCGGGGGAACGCCTGGGCCGGAAGAGCGGATGATCCGAAGGTGCGACGAAAGGTGGGCCGGCTGTGGCGGACGCGGGACTGAGTGACAGCGCCGGTGCGGTCTTCGCCGCGCTGGCGGCCGCCGGTCAGGGCACCCGGCCCCAGCTGGCCCTCGCGTGCGGGCTGTCGAAACCCACGGTTTCGGTGGCGGTGGCCGAGCTGGAACGGGCCGGGCTCGTCGAGCACAGCGGCACGGCGCACGGCGCCACCGGCCGGTCCGCGGCGGTGTACCGGCTGGGTTCCCGCGCGGGGTACGTCCTCGGCGTAGACCGGGGATCGACGCAGGTGGCGGTCCGGGCGATCGGCCTCGACGGCGAGCAGCTGGGGGAGGACCGCACCTCCCGGCCCGCCTCGGCGGGGGAGATGATCCAGGCGGCGCTGAGACGCCGGGTGCGCGGCGGCCCGCTGCGCGCGGTGGTCGTCGCGGTGTCCGATGTGGTCTCCCCGCCCGGCGGCGGTGACCCGGCCACGGTGGCGCGGGTGCGCGACACCGTGGCCGCGCTGGGGTTGCCGGCGCGGGCGGCCGTGGACACCGAGAACAACGTGAACTGCGCGGCGATCGCCGAACTGCGCGAAGGGGCCGGAACCGGCCGGGACAGCTTCGTGTTCCTGCAGGTCGGCATGGCGATCGGCGCCGCGGTCGTGATCGGGCGCCGGCTCGTCCGGGGGGTGAACGGCGCGGCGGGCGAGGTCGCGCGGCTGGCCTACCCGTGGGCCGACGACGTCCCGGCCGGGCACGAGGCCCTGGAGGCGAGACTGGGCTCGGCCGGCCTCCTGCGCCGGGCGCGGGCCCGGTGGCCGGACGGCGCTGGCGCGGCGCCGAAGACCGCCGCGGCGCTGTTCGCCCTGGCCGGGAAAGAGGAACCGGGCGCCGTCGGAATCGTCGATGAGCATGCCGTGGAGGTGGGGAAACTCGCGGCCTCGATCACCGCGCTGCTGGACCCGGGGCTGGTCGTCCTCGGTGGCGGGGTCGGGCGGAACCCCTTGCTGCTGCCCGGGGTCGTGCGCACCGTGCGCGCGCTCAGCTGGCCGGTGGACGTCGTGGTCAGCGAGCTGGGCGAGCGCGCGACCGTGGTCGGGGCGGCCCACCTGGCGCGGGAAAAGGGGATCCGCGCGGTCCTCGCCGAGCCGTGATCGATCCAGTGTTGACACTGCTCCACCGGCTGCCTACAGTGCCGAGAAAGCGCTTCCAGCTCCCTGGGACGGAACCTCTGGAATCGCGTGTGATGGGTTGTTCTTCCGTGGCCGAAACGCGATCCCCGGCGATCCGGGTTCGCGGCGACCGGCCGCCCAGCACCACGACGTCCCAGGAGTACCGATGCCCACAGCCGATCCCGTTGAAGCAGCCGAACGCCCGGCCGTCCCCGACGCACCGCCGCCGGCGAAGCGCGTTCCGGACGTACGGCGCAAAAGGGGCCGTCGCCGGGACAACCGCGCCGCCTACGCCTTCCTGGCTCCGTGGTTCGCCGGCATCTTCGGCTTCGTGCTCATTCCGATGGGCTACTCGTTCTACCTCTCCCTGACGAAGTTCGACCTGCTGAGCGCGCCCCGGTGGATCGGCTTCGGGAACTACACCGCGATGTGGCACGACGAGAAGTTCCTGCAGTCGGTCAAGGTGACGCTGGAGTACGTCGTGTTCTCGGTGCCGCTCAAGCTGGCGGCCGCGCTGCTCGTGGCGGCCGCGCTGAACCGCGGGCTGCGCGCGCTGGGCTTCTACCGGTCGGTCTTCTACCTGCCGTCCCTGCTCGGCGCCAGCGTCGCGGTTTCGGTGATGTGGCGGCAGATCTTCGCCCAGCAGGGCCTGCTGAACCAGGTGCTCGGCTGGTTCGGCGTCCGCGGCGCGGACTGGATCGGCGACCCGCGGTTCGCGCTCTGGACGCTGATCCTGTTGTCGGCGTGGCAGTTCGGCACCCCGATGCTGATCTTCCTGGCCGGTCTCAAGCAGATTCCGAAGGAGCTCTACGAGGCGGCGGAGCTGGACGGCGCCGGCCGGATCCGGATGTTCTTCCGGATCACCGTCCCGATGCTGTCCCCGGTGATCTTCTTCAACCTGGTGCTCGAGACCATCAACGCGTTCCAGACGTTCACTCCGGCGTACGTGGTCAGCGGCGGCCTCGGCGGTCCGATCGACTCGACCATGCTCTACACCCTTTACCTGTACCGGAAGGGCTTCACCAGCCTTCAGATGGGCTACGCCTCCGCGATGGCGTGGGTGCTGTTCGCGGTGATCGGCGTGTTCACCGCGGTGTACTTCGCGTCCTCTCGACGCTGGGTCACCTACGCCGAATGACCGAGCCGACGGCCCCGAAACCGCACTTCGCGCGCGAAAGGAACGAAATGGCGACCAGGACCACCGCCGGCCGGGTCACCCGGCAGGCGCCGAAACACTGGCGAGCGCACGTGGTGCTGCTCGCCGGCGTCGTCGTGATGATCTACCCGCTGGTGTGGCTGGTCGGCGCGTCGTTCAAACCGGAGAACCAGATCTTCAGCACGCTGGACCCGGTCCCGTGGCACTTCACCCTGGACAACTACCTGAGCGGCTGGACGGCCACCGGCACGTCGTTCACGGTCTACCTGGCCAACTCCGCGGTCGTGGCGCTCTGCGTCGTCGTCGGCAACATCGTTTCCTGCTCGCTCGCGGCCTACGCCTTCGCCCGGCTGGACTTCGCGTTCCGGAAGCTGTGGTTCGGGCTGATGCTCGGCACGCTCATGCTCCCGTTCCAGGCCACGATGATCCCGCAGTACACGATCTTCTTCAAGCTGAACTGGGTGAACACCTTCCTGCCGCTGGTGGTGCCGCAGTTCCTCGCGTTCGACTCGTTCTTCATCTTCCTGCTGGTGCAGTTCATCCGGGGAATTCCCCGCCAGCTGGACGAAGCGGCCGCGATCGACGGCGCCGGGCACGCCCGCGTCTTCTTCTCGGTCATCCTGCCGCTGCTGCGCCCGGCCCTGATCACCACCGCGGTGCTGACGTTCATCTGGACGTTCAACGACTTCCTGCGCCAGCTGGTCTACCTGTCCGACAAGACCCGGTACACCGTCCCGCTCGGGCTCAACTCGTTCATCGACCGGGCCAGCGGGTCCAGCTACGGCGGCATGCTCGCGATGTCGGTCGTCACCCTCGTGCCCACGGTCGTCGTGTTCCTGGTGTCCCAGAAACGTCTCGTCGACGGCGTGGCGAACACCGGCATCAAAGGCTGAAACCGTCCCATTTCGGAGAAAGTGAGCCCGCCATGTCCCAGAGCATGTCCAGGCGAGGATTCCTCGGCGTCGCCGGTGCCGGTGTCGCCACCGCCGCGCTCGCCGGCTGCGGTTTCGCGCCGTCCAGCAGCGGTTCCGGCGGTTCGAGCACCTCGCTGACCTTCCGGTGGTGGGGCGGCAACGCCCGCAACGACGCCTACCAGAAGGCGGTGAAGATCTTCACCGAGAAGACCGGGATCACCGTCACCACGCAGTATTCCGGCTACGACGGCTACTTCGACAAGCTCAACACGGAGTTCGCCGGCGGCAACCCGCCCGACATCTTCCAGATGGACACCGCGTACGTCAGCACCTACGCCGGGCGCGGGGTACTCACCGACCTGGGAAGCTACATCCCGGGCACGATCGGGCTGGACACGCTGTACGCGCCGGTGCGCACGGCGGGCGCGGTGAAGGGCAAGACCTACGGCGTGCCCTCCGGTTCCGGCAACGCCCCGGTCCTCTTCGACAAGTCGGTCTTCGACGAGCTCAAGATCACCGCCCCGACCAGCGACTGGACGTGGCAGGACTTCGGCACCATCGCCACCGAGGTCTCCAAAGCGTGGGGCCCGAACAAGTACGGCGCGCTGGACGCGTCGAAGGACGACTCGGGCGCGCTGCAGCCGTGGCTGCGCCAGCGCGGCAAGGACCTCTACACCCCCGACCAGACACTCGGGTTCGGTCCCGAGGACCTGACCGAGTGGTTCACCTTCTGGGACGGCCTGCGCAAGGCCGGCGCGATCTGCCCGCCGACGCTGCTGAGCAACACCGACGCGGCGACCGGCAACCACCCGCTGATCACCGGGCAGATCGCGATGACCACCGGCTGGGGCCTGGCCCAGATGCAGCCGTTGACCCAGCACGAGCTCAAGCTGGTCGTCGTGCCACGCGCGAACGGCAAGACCGGCCAGGCGCTGTCCGGTGGCGTGCTGCTGTGCGTCCCGGTGAAGAGCAAGAACCCGGAGGGCGCGGCGAAGCTGATCAACTTCTTCCTCAACGACGACGACGCGATCAAGACGATGAAGCTGCAGCGCGGGCTGCCGCCGTCGGACAAGGCGAAGAACCTCCTCGCGCCGACCGCCACCGCCCCCGAGAAGGCGGACATGGAGTTCGGCGAGTACGTGGCCGCGCAGGTCGCCAAGGACGCCCTGCCCACGGCGCCGACCGCGCCGCCGGGCTACGGCGACGTCAAGACCGCGCTCGACTCGGCGGCCAAGCAGATCGCGTTCGGCAAGATGACGATCGCGGCCGGTGTGACCCAGTTCTTCAGCGACGCCAAGGCGGCGCTCGCCAACGCGAAGTAGGGGATTCGTGCGCATCACGGCCGTGCGGGGCACCGATCTGTTCGTCGGCTCCGCGACCGCGGCCCGCCAGGTGGTCAGGGTGACCATGAGCGGGCCGCGGGCGTCGGTGCGGGTCCGGGTCGAGGGCAAGCGGGTGTTCACGCCGGAGCCTGTCACCGCGGACGTCCACCCGGACGGCGTCACGGTGGAAGTCGGCGTCGTCTTCCAGGCGCCGGAAGGCTCCGAGCACCGGGTCACCGTCGTCGCGGAGTCGGCCGGGCAGCGCGTCACGGCGGAGGCGGACCTCGTCGTCGCGGAGACCGGCTGGACGATGTGGATGGTGTCCCACTTCCACTACGACCCGGTGTGGTGGAACACCCAGGCGGGGTTCACCGACACGTGGCTCGACCTGCCGCTCGCGCAGGAGAAGCGGATGAACTTCCAGCGTTCGGCGTTCGACCTGGTCCGGGCCCACCTCGAAGCCGCCCGCGACGACGAGGACTACCGGTTCGTGCTGGCCGAGGTCGACTACCTCAAGCCGCACTGGGACACCTTCCCGGAGGACCGCGCCACCCTGGGCCGGTTCATCCGCGACGGCCGGGTGGAACTGGTCGGCGGCAACTACAACGAGGCCAACACCAACCTGACCCACCCCGAGTCGACCATCCGCAACGCCGTCTACGGGGTCGGCTACCAGCGTGACGTGCTGGGCGCCGACCCCCGCTCGGCGTGGATGCTCGACGTGTTCGGCCACGATCCCGCCTACCCCGGGCTGATGGCCGACGCGGGTCTGGACTCCTCGGCGTGGGCGCGCGGACCGTGGCACCACGTCGGGGCGAAGCGGCACACCGGGGACATCGGCCGGATGCAGTTCCCGTCGGAGTTCGAATGGATCGCGCCGAGCGGCCGTGGCCTGCTCACCGCGTACATGGCCGACCACTACGTCGCCGGCTGGGCCCTCGAACGGCGGGACACCCTCGCCGAGGCGATGGAGGAGGCCTACCGGCAGTTCAGCACCCTGCGCCAGGTGGCGGCCACCCGCAACGTCCTGCTGCCGGTCGGGCACGACCACAACATCCCGTCGCGGTTCTGCACCGAAATCCACCGCGAGTGGAACGCCCGTTACGTCTGGCCGCGGTTCGTCGTGGGGCTGCCGCGGGAGTTCTTCGCCGCGGTGCGGGCCGACGCGGCCGCGCGCGGCACGGTCATCAGCCCGCAGACCCGCGACATGAACCCGGTCTACACCGGCAAGGACGTCTCCTACATCGACACGAAACAGGCCCAGCGGGCCGCCGAAGTGTCCGTTTTGGACGGTGAACGGCTGGCGACCCTCGCCACGCTGCTGGGCGCGCGGTACCCGCACGAGGCGCTGGACAAGGCCTGGCGGCAGCTGGTCTACGGCGCCCACCACGACGCCGTCACCGGCACCGAGTCCGACCAGGTCTACCTCGACCTGCTCACCGGCTGGCGGGAAGCGGACGAGCTCGGCCGCGAGGTGCTGGCGGGCTCGATCGGCCACCTGGCCGGGCACGTGGACACGGCCGGTGAGGGCACGGCCGTGCTCGCGGTGAACAGCCTGTCGTTCCCCCGGGACGCCGTGACGACGGTGACGGTGACGTTCGCCGAGCCCGGGGTCCGGGGAGCGCGGGTGGCCGATCCGGCGGGCCGGGACGTGCCCGCCGTCGCCGAGGGTCCCGTCCGGCACCCGGACGGGACCCTCGCGGAGCTCACGCTGACGTTCCTGGCCCGGCAGGTGCCCGCACTGGGCTACCGGGTCTACCGCGTGCTGGACGCGCCCACGGTGCCCCCGGGGTGGGAACGGCGGGAAGGCCGGGTGTCGATCGAGAACGAGGCGTTCCTGGTCGAGGCCGACCCGGCCCGCGGTGGCGCGCTGTGCAGCATCCGCGACCGGCGGGACGGGCGGGAACTGCTGCGCCCCGGCGGGCTCGGCGCGGAGCTGGTGCTGCAGGCCGAACACAGCGAGCACCCCGTCTGGGGCGAGGGGCCGTGGCACCTGCTGCCCAAGGGACCCGGCCACGGGACCGGCGCGCGCCCGGCCGAGGTGGTCGTCGAAACCTGCGCGCTCGGCGCGCGGATCGTCGCGAAGACCACGTTGGCGGGGCTGGAGATCACCCAGGAAACCACGCTGTGGCAAGGAATTCCCCGTGTGGACGTCCGGAGCCACGTCGACGGCTCGATCGGCCGGGACCACCTGCTGCGCGCCCGGTTCGACTTCGACGTGCCCGGCGCGCTGCCGGTCGCGGAGGTCGGGTTCGCGGCCGTCGGGCGGTCGTTCGGGTTCCCCGACGTCGACGCCGCCGAGCACCTGTGGACACTGGACAGCCCGGCGCACACCTGGGCGGGGCTGTCGGCCACGGCCCGGATCGCCTTGACCCGCCCGGACGGGACCCGGACCGCGCACGCGATCGGCGTCGCCGAACTGGTCGAACCGGGGGACGGGCACCTCGCCGGCCCGGTCCGGGCACTGATGGCCGCATTGGTCGCGAAGGGCGTCACCGCCACCTGCACCCGGCCGGGTGGCCAGCGCTACGGCGCGCTCGACGTCGATTCGAACCTGCCCGACGTGCGGATCGTCCTCGGGGCCGGGAACCCCGTGGCGGACGCCGTCCTCGAGACGGTGGGAGCGCGCTACCGGGCGGCACTGGCCGAGCACGGCCGGGTCTTCGTCCCGGCGACGCGGACCCGGCGCGAAGCCTGGGGCCCGGACGCCGACCTCCGCGGACCGCGCGACCTGCCGGTGCTGATCGTCGACGGACCCGATCCGGTGGCGGCGATCGAGGCGCTGACCGCCGACCTCGCCGACGCGTGCGTGGAGGTGCCGCTGCCCGAAGGGCTCGACGGCACCAACGAGCCCGCCGACGGGTATTCGGTCGCCGTGGTCAACCACGGCACCCCGGGGTTCGTCGTGGACCCCGCCGGGTCGTTCCACCTCTCGCTGATGCGGGCGTGCGGCGGCTGGCCGAGCGGCGTCTGGATCGACGGCGAACGCCGGACCGTTCCGGACGGGTCCAGTTTCGCCTGGCAGCACTGGACCCACACGTTCGCCTTCAGCCTGCTGGCCGGCGAGGGTGACTGGCGGCAGGCCGGGTTCGCCAGGGCCGCCCAGGACGTCAGCCATCCACTGTGGACCGGACCGGTCGCTTCGGGTGCCGGTGACCTGCCGCGGGAGCTGAGCCTGATCTCGGTCGAGCCGGCGCAGGTCCTGCTGACCGCGGTCAAACCGGCGGGCAACCCGCTGGCGGTGGGGGAGCCGGCCCGGCCGGGGACGGCGCTCACGCTCCGGATCTACGACTCGGCGGGGGCACCGGTGACGGCCACGGTCGCGGTGCACGGCGGGGTGCGGTCGGCCGCCCGGACCGATCTGCTGGAGGAAGGCGACGGCCGGCCATTGGCGATCGACGGCGACCGGCTGCGGCTCGACCTCGCCGCGGCCGACGTGGCGACGCTGCGGCTCGACCCGGCCCGCCGGGTCCCGGATTCCGAAGTGGACCTCGCCAGGACCCGGGAGCCCGTGCAGCCGGTCTTCACGCGTTATTGGCTCCACAACGCGGGTCCGGCGCCGCTCGGCAACCTGCCGGTGAGCGTGCACGTCACGCCCACCCGGAGCCGGCTGGCGGAGAACGGCTCCGCCGAACTGGGGGTCACGGTGAGCTGCAGCGGCCGCGCGGCGAAGGGAACAGTCGAGCTGGTGGTACCGCCGGGCTGGCGGGCGACAGCACCGGCGGACGTCGGCTACCGGCTCGAGCCCGGCGAGCACGCCCGCTTCACCGTTGCCCTTCGCGCGCCGGACACGCCAGGGCAGTTCGTGCTCGCCGCCCGGATCCGGGACGATCTCGGCCAGACGCTCGAAGACACCGCGGAGTTCGTCGTCGGCGAGCGGGCGGCGGGCGACCTTTTCGAAGTCGACCTCGGCGTGGAAGCCGTCGACCTCACGCCCGGCGGGACTGTGTTCGTCCCGGTGTTCCTGAACAATCCGGCGCACAGTGAGGTCCACGGCGAGGTGACGCTGGTCAGCCCGTACGGCACGTGGGGCGCTCCGGTGTCGGCGGGCCCGCGCACCCAGCCGTTCACCGTCGCGGCGGGTGCCCGGACCACGGTTTCCCTGCGGCTGGCCGCGTCCGCCACGGCCAGGGTGGGCGCGCACTGGTGGGCACTGGTCCGGGTCGCCGCGCACGGGCGGCTGCACTACAGCCGGTCCGTGGCGATCCGCGTCGTGGGTCCGTCCGGCGACGTTGGGCCGAACAGCTCTAGCAATCGTGAATAAGATTCATATTATAGGCCTGTTCATCGGCCGGACACGACGCCTGCACTCGCGGGTCACCGTGGGGCCGCATGATCCCAGCGGTCGTTCAGAAAACGCTTACCGGCACACTGCCGGTCTCGATCACCCGGGAGCGGATGTGCGGAATCGGCATGAGCTGGACCGAAGGGGCTTCCTGCGCTGGTCGGCGATCGTCCCGGCGGGACTGGTCGCGGCCCCCGTGGTGCCGGCGCTGCTGGCCGGCCCCGCGGCCGCGGCCACCCCGGAGTTCGCGTTCGTGGACCTGTACCGGACGAACCAGCCGGGCAACCTGACCCCGGAGACGAACGCCGCCGTCCGGATCCTGAGCGGATTCCAGCGGGTGTGGAAGACCGGGGCGAGCTGGGACGGCGGCGTCGTCCTCGACCCGCGGGTGCTGCACGCGAGCATGCGGCACTGCGTGCGGGTCACCGGCTCCCGCACGGACGCCGAGGCGCGGCGGGCGTTCGTGTGCGACCGGCAGCACCAGAGCTATTCGTCGATCGGCGGGCTCGGCCCGCTGGCCGACCTCTACCGCGCCGGGGCGAAGGCCGTCACGAGCATCACCTCGGCGCCGGACGGCACCCCGCCCACCAAGATCGACGACGCGATCCCGGCGGGGGCCCCGGCGGGTTCGGACATCGGCGCCGGCGCCGTGGATTCGGAGCTCGGCCTGGTCGTCCGGCTGGTGAACACCGTGCGCGGGAACTTCGCTTCGGGCAACCCCAGCAAGTACGCCTACCAGTACCCGCGGCCCTGGCGGATGACCACCGACAGCCGGGTCGTGGACACCGGGAAGGTCGACGAACTCGGGTTCCCGGTCTACGCCTCCGACGTGGTGGTCGCGCCGCAGCTGCTGCGCCAGCGCAACACCAGCCCGGTCGACGACGGCGGCTTCCCGAGCGGGCACACCAACGCGTTCCACCTGGCCTGCCTGGCCTACGCCTACGCCGTCCCGGAGCGGTTCCAGGAACTGGTCACCCGGGCGTTCGACCTGAGTGACACACGCATCGTCGCCGGTATGCACTCGCCGGTCGACGTCATCGGCGGGCGGATCCTCGCGACCGCGCTGGCCGCGGCCACGCTGGCCGATCCGGAGAACGCGACCCTGAAGCAGGCCGCGCACACCCAGGCGGCGACCTACTTCCAGCAGAAGCTGGGCGTCACCGCGGACACGCTGTTCGCCTGCGCGCACACCGGCGCCGATCCTTACGCGGACCGCCGCGCGAACGCCGCGCTGGTCGCGGGCCGGCTCACCTACGGGCTGCCCCGCGAGGGGACGCACGTGCCGATGGTGGTGCCGAAGGGCGCCGAGGTCCTGCTGGAGACGCGGCAGCCGTACCTGGACGCGGCCCAGCGCCGGGAGGTCCTGCGGACGACCGCGTTGCCGTCGGGGTACGCGCTCCTGGACGGGCCGGAGCAGTGGGGACGGCTGAACCTGTTCGCGGCGGCCGACGGCTTCGGCGCCTTCGACGTCGACGTCCGGGTCGAGCTGAACGCCGAGCGCGGCGGGTTCAACGCCGCCGACACGTGGCACAACGACATCGCGGGCGGCGGCGGCTTGGTGAAGGCCGGCACCGGCGTGCTGACCCTGACCGGGGCGAACCGCTACCGCGGCGGCACGCGGCTGGAGGCGGGCGGCCTCGTCGCGGCCTCCCCGGACGCGCTCGGCCGCGGCGACGTGACGGTGCGGGGTGGCGTCCTCGACGTGGCGGCCGGCGCCCGGGTTTCCGGGGCGTACCGCCAGGCCGCGGGCTCGACGCTGGTGGTCACCCTTCGCCCGCACGGCCCGGCGCTCGAGGTCGCCGGACTGGCCACTGTGGACCGTGGTGCGGCGTTGAAGATCCGGCTGGCGCCGGGGTGCGCGCCCGGGAACGGCGAGGTCCTGCCGGTGTTGACCGCGCGCGGGCTGCGGGGCGTCTTCGCCACGATCACCGTCGAGGCCGATGGCTACGACGTCGTGCCGCGATACACCGCCACCGGCCTCTCGGTCCGGCTCCGTCGCCACCACGGCTAGCCGGGCTCAAGCGCCCCAATGTGGCTTTCGGTGCGTCCAGCGCACCCAATGTGGCGTTCGGTGCGTTGGACGCAACCAACGCCACATTGGGGCGCATCAAGCCGACCGGATGCCCACCGCGCCGACCGGCACGAAAGTTCGATCCGAAGTTCCACGAATCCTTGGGAGCACCAGTGTGGAAGCGTAGACGCATCGCCGCGATCGTGGCCCCGGTTCTCGTCCTGTGCGCGGGAACCGTCGCCTTCTCGCCCGCGACCGCGCAGGCGGCGGACGGCGGGTCCTTCTCCGTGCTGGCCGTCAACGTGGCGGGGCTGCCGGAAGGCATTTCGAGCGCGCCCACCCCGCGCAAGCCGGCCACGACGGCCATCGGCCAGCGGATCGCGGGCTACGACGTCGTCCACGCCCAGGAGGACTTCAACTACCACGCCTACCTCTACGCGGCGGACACGCACGCGTACCGGACGCCGACCAGCGGCGGCGCGGGCATCGGCAGCGGCCTGAACACGATGTCCGGGTTTCCTTACGACACCGACGACTTCGAGCGGGTGCGCTGGAACTCGTGCCAGTTCGACTCGGGCGACTGCCTGACCCCCAAGGGCTTCACGTTCATGCGGGTCCGCCTCGCCGAGGGCGTCTACGTCGACTTCTACAACCTGCACACCAACGCCGGGACCAACGACGGCGACGAGGCGTCGCGGGCGTCGAACCTGGCCCAGCTGTCCGGGTTCATCGCGTCGCATTCGGCGGGCAACGCCGTGGTGGTCATGGGTGACACGAACACCCGCTACACCCGCGCGGCGGACACGATCGCCGGGTTCACCGCGGCGAACGGGCTGACCGACGCCTGGGTGAGGCTGATCCGCGGCGGGGTGGCCCCGGCGCCGGGGACACCGGCGCTGGTCTGTGACCCGGCCGCGGTCACCGACGACTGCGAGGTCGTGGACAAGATCCTCTACCGCGGCAGCAACCTCGTGACGCTGCAGGCGACTTCGTACCGCAACGAGCACGCGAAGTTCCTCGACGCGTCCGGCGCGATGCTGTCCGACCACGACCCGATCGCGGCCGGGTTCAGCTGGACCAGGAACCCCGCCTTCCAGCTGTCGGACCAGTACGGCGGCCCGCACGGCGACTACTTCACCGACGTCGCCGCGGTTCCCGCCGGCGCCAGGGCCCGGTCGATCTCGCTGCGCGCCGGCTCCCGGATCGACCAGGTCGGGATCACCCTGACCACCGGCGCCACCCTGACGCACGGCGGCGGGGGCGGCACCGCGTCGACGCTGGCCCTGGGCAGCGGCGAGTACGTGACGTCCGCGACCCTGTGCCAGGGCAGCTCCGGCGGGCACACCCGGATCTTCTCGGCCAGGTTCGTGACCAACCTCGGCCGCGCGCTCACCGGCGGCTCGACCACGTCCGACTGCGTGACCCGCACGGCTCCGGCCGGCTGGCAGATCACCGGGTTCCACGGCCGCGCCGGGGACGAGGTCGACAAGCTCGGCTTCGTCTACACCCGGAGCTGACCGGTCACGGCGTCGCCGCCTTCGTCGAAGGGGGTGCGGTAGGAGGGGAACCGGACGCGCAGGGCGAGCGCGAGGGTGAGCCGGATCCGGGTGCCAGCGGGCAGGCGCACGGTGAGCCAGGGGCCATTCCCGTCCACTGTGGACTCGTCGACGACGGGCTCGCGGTGCCCGTAGTCGTAGAGGTCGCCGATCCAGGACCGGTCCGGGCAGCAGGTGTAGCGGACCGCGGTGATGTCGTGCTCGGCGAAGGCCCCGGCCTGGACGACGACCGTCCGGTCGCCGTCCGGGGCGAGGTTGACCAGCTCGACGACGGTCGCGGCGGGGTCGATGCCCGAGACGAGCGCGGCGACCGCGTCCGGCAGCCCGGGCCGGGCGGCGTCGGCGTCGTAATAGCGGACGCGGGCCTGCTGCAACCCTCCGTTGTAGACGACCTGGGGCCCGCCCCAGGTCAGCTGCACCAGCGCCTCGGTGACCACCGGGTTCGACTGCTGCCACAGGTGGATGTCCGGCTCGCGGACGTCGGTGTCGCGGTAGCGGTCCATCCGGGCGAGCCGGTGGCGCACCTGGGCCTGCGCGGCCGCGAGGATCCGTTCCGGGTAGTCCGGGTTGTCCCCGGCCAGGTAGGCGAACCACGGTTCTTCGTGCCCCGCCTCCTCCTTGGTCCGGAACGGGCGCACGGTCCGCCAGTCGTACCCGCTGGCCGCGCGGAGCTTTTCCAGCCGTTCGCGGTCGGCGTCGGCGGCGGTGTGGTGCCACAACGCCATCGGCACCGCGGTCAGCATCGGGTTGTAGTCGAACCAGCCGTCGTCGTTGTGCCGGAACGGGACGTGGAGCGTCGGGGTGCCGACGTCGTCGCCGAGCTGCGCCCGCCACCGCGACGGCAGGCTGGAGTCGGCGTCGGTGTACGGGATGACCTTGCCGTGGCGGATCACCGTGTCCAGGGCGGGGGTCACGAGGTCGAAGAAGCCCTCGTCCCCGGTGACCGCCGCCGCGGCCTGCGCGGCGATCAGGGCCGCTTGGCCGACGCTGTACCAGCCGTGCGGCCAGGACCAGCCGTAGTGCCCGCCGTACCAGCGGCCGTCGAGGCGGCTGCCGACCACGCCGTCGGGCCCGACGTTGTCGGGGAGCACGCCGTCGTTGGCCGCGGCGCGGTCCCGCCAGGCGCCGACGTACTCGGTGATCCACGTCCGGTAGCGCTCTTCGCCGGAGAGGATCAGCGCGTTGAGGACGAGCCCGGCCGCGGCCAGGTTCACCGCGGTGTCGCCGACGCCGATCCGCTCGCGCATCTCCTTGCCCAGCCGGGGATCCCGCGCCAGGTCGGGCACCGGCGCGCCGGCCGGCCCCAGCCAGTCCAGCGGCAGCCCGTACGCCTGTTCCTCCTGCGGCAGCCAGGGGTAGGCGTCGCCGTCGAAGAGCCCTTCGCGGTCCGGGTCGCTGCCGTTGTGCGCGCGGGTGATGATGCGGCGTTCGGGGTCGTAGTTGCCGTGCGCCGGGTCGACGTACAGGTCGGCGAACCGCTGGGCCCGCCCGGCCCACCGCTCGGGGGCGGCCATCGACAGGAAGTACAGCAGCAGCAGGCTTTCGCCCTGGTGGAACCAGTCGTAGCCGCGCTCGTACTCGTCGGTGAGCATGCCGAGCTCGGTCAGCTGCCGGGTGACGCCCTCCCAGTGCCGCTCCGACTCGGGCAGCAGGTCGTCGGCGCCGCCGAGCAGGTAGAGCTGGGGCCAGTTGAAGAAGACCTCGTAGAAGTCGTCGACGCCGTCGCGGGAGGTGAGCCGGTCGCGGTAGCGCAGCCGGCCGTCGTCGTCGGTGAACTCGCGGGCGAAGCGCCGCCACGCGTGGTCGAGCAGGTCGAACAGCTGCCGTTGCGCGAGGGCCCAGCCCGGGGGTTCGAGCAGCGGCACCGACGCGACGACCACGGGTGTCCGGGGCGCGGGCGTGTCCATGGGAGCTCCGTTTCGGCAGGGCGATTCAGTGTTTGACCGAGCCCGCGAGCATTCCGGCGATCAGGAAGCGCTGGGAGAACAGGAAGACCGCGAGGACCGGGGTGATGGCGACCAGGGTGGCCAGTGCCAGCTCGGGACGCTCGACGGCGGCGGTGGTGGCCGTCGGGTTGAACGAGGGCACGTTGTTGAGCAGCGTGCCGAGGCCGACCTGGACTGGCAGCTGGTCGTCCTGCGGGAGCAGCACGTAGGGCAGGAAGTAGTTCGTCCAGTTGGTGACGAAGCTGAAGAACCCGACCAGGGCGATGACCGGCAGCGCCAGGGGCAGCGCGACCCGCCGGAACACCCCGAACTCCGAGCAGCCGTCGAGGCGGGCCGCGTCCAGCAGCTCCCGGGGCACGGTCGTGCTGAAGTAGATGTAGGTCAGGTACACCCCGAAGGGGTAGAAGGCGAACGGCAGGATGACCGACCACATCGACCCGATCAGCCCGACGGCGTTGGTCTCGAGGAAGATCGGCACGACGAGCGTCGCGTTGGGCATGAGCATCACCACGAGGGTGAGGATCAGCAGGGCCCGGCGGCCGGCGAACTCGGTCATCGCGAGCCCGTACCCGGCGGGCACGGCCACGCCCAGCGTGAGCACCAGCGCGAGCGAGGAGTAGGTCAGCGAGTTGCCCAGCCACCGGAAGATGGCGTTGTCCTGGAAGGAAGACAGCGCGTCCCAGTTCGCCTTGAGCGCGGTCCATGACCCGAACGACAGCGGGCTGTCGTGCACGAGCTGGTCGTCGGTCTTGGTGGCGGCCAGCAGCAGCCAGAGCAACGGGAGCGCGAAGAAGACCAGGAACAGGGCGAGGACGACGAAGGCGGGCACCGCCGGCGCGTGGCGGCGCAGGGAGGTCGACCGTCTGGGCGCCCCGGCCCGGAGCGGGGTCCGCGTGACGGGCGTCTGGTCAGTCAGCATCGAAGAACCCCGACCGTGCGATGAAGAGGGCGGCGACCACGACGCTCACGACGAGCAGCTCGACCGAGATCGCGGCGGCGCCGTTCACGTTGTTCAGTTCGAAGGCGAAGGTGTAGGAGAGCTGGTTGGGGGAGTAGTTGCGGCCGGCGACGCCCACGCTGGCCTGGGAAAGCAGCTGCGGTTCGACGAACAGCTGAGCGCCGCCGGCGAACGCGATGATCACCATGTAGACGATCCACTTGCGCAGCAGGGGGATCTGGATGCGCCAGGCCGTCTGCCAGACGCCGGCGCCGTCGATCCGGGCGGCCTCGAGGATGTCCGGCGGGATGTTGTTCAGCGCGCCGTGCATCACCACGATCCAGCCACCCGCGCCGGTCCAGAACGCGATGAGCGTGAACAGCACCGGCAGGTGGCCGGGGTCGATCACCTGGCCGAAGGTCTCGAACCCGAACTGCCGCAACAGGAAGCTGACCGGGCTGACCGTCGGGTCGAGCATGAACAGCCAGACCATGACGCTCGCCGCCCCTGCCAGCGCGCCGGGCACGTAGTAGACGAACCGCAGGCCCTTGCCCACGCCGCGGGCCGCGACGTGGTGCAGGACCAGCGACAGCCCGACCACCACGACGACCAAGGTCACCAGCCAGCACAGCAGGTACAACGCGACGTGCCCGATCGCGTCCGCGAAGCGGAAGTCCGCGGCGACGTCGGCGAAGTTGGCGAACCCGGTGAAGCCGCCCTCGGCGTCGGTGAAGGCGAAGTAGATCGCGTAGGCCGTCGGCAGGATCCCGAAGGCGACCAGCAGGACGAGGTACCCGGCGACGAAGCCGAGACCGGCCCGGTTCCGCCTGGGCGCGCGGGCCCGTGCGGAACCGGACCGGAGGGCGGCACCGGTCACCGGGTGACCTCGTAGCCGGCGGCCTTCGCGTGGTCGCCGATGGCGTCGGCCCACGACGGCAGCATCGAGACGATGGTCTTGCCGCCGGTGAGCCCCGGCTTCACCGTCGCCGCCCACACCGCTTCCTGGCTGAACTGGCCGTAACCCCAGCCGGACCAGACCTGCCCCGCCGCGCTCTGGAGCGGACCGGTGATGTCGTTCGCGTAGTAGCCGCCGGCCTTCTGCTTCGCCAGCCAGGTCGTGGCCGCCGGGCCGTAGGCGGGATAGCCCGGGGCGAGCGCGCCCTGGTAGTCGTCGGACGTGGTGACCCAGGTCAGGAAGTCGACCGCGGCCTTGAGGTGCGCGGAATGCGCCGAGACCAGCCAGGTGCCGCCGCCGACGTTGCCGGTCGAGGGCGCCGGGTCGCCGGCCCACTGCGGCAGGGGCGCCACGGCGATCTGCCCGGCGGGGACCTTGAAGGTGTCCTTGAACACCGCCCCGCCGTACCAGGCCGGACCGGGCATCGCCAGGATCTTGTCGGCCTTGTTCTTGGCGAAGTCGGTGCTGAACACGCCGCTGACCGACATCGACCCCTTCTGGATGAGGGTGTCCATCAGCGTCGCCATGCGGGTGCAGTTCGCGCTGGTGGTGTCGACCTTCACGGCCTTGGCGCCGGTGATCTGGTTCGCGCCGCACTTGCCGGCCCACAGGAAGATCTCGGGCGTGAACGTGTCCCCGGCGTCCCCGACCAGGTAGCCGGGGTGCTCGGCGGCGACCTTCTCCCCGAGCGCCTGGTACTCCTCCCAGGTGGCCGGGACCTGGTACTTGAACTGGTCCAGGAGCGACTTGTTGTACCAGAGCACAACCTGGGAAAGGTCGTTGCGCAGGCAGTACAGCGTTCCGTCCACAGTGCACGGATCGTTCGCGCCGGGCGCGAACTTGTCCAAAGTGTCCTTCGGGACCAGGCCCTTGTCCAGCGGCGCGGTGAACGAAAACGCCTTCGTCGCGGCCCAGGACGTTTCGTTGTTCTGCGAGCTGAACACGACGTCGGGCCAGCCCTTGCCGGTGCGGTTGAACAGCCCGACCTTCGTCTGCAGGTAGTTGGAGCCGTTCGCGTCGCCGTCGTAGGTGACGATGTCCAGCTTCGTCCCGGGGTGCTGCTTTTCGTAGAGCTGCGCCGCGGGCAGCCGGCTCGAATCGACCCACACGGTGAGCGGGCCGTCGGTCTGGGGGGCCTGCGCGAAGCCGTCCTTCGTCGTGGTCTCGCCACCGCCACCCCCGCCGCACGCGGTGAGGGTGAGGGCCAGCGCGCCGGCGAGGGCCAGGCCGGCGCGGCGGCGCCGGGACTTCCGAGGACCGGGGCTGGTTCGGGGCATCGAGGTCATGGGGGCTCCACTGCGTCGTGGGCGGGTTCGATGTGTCGTACTCATGTGCTGCGGCAGGGCCCGGGACGCGAACGCCGGCTGCGGGCGCTGTCCAGGGAGGCACCAGGTCGAACGCTTCAAGGCTGTTAGAGCGGTATTAGGTCATCCGGCCCGGCGGGCTGTCAAGGGTTAAGCCTGCTTATCCCGTCGGCGGAGAGCCGCTCGCGCCAGGGCACTGCGCCTATTGGCGGCACGGATACCGCCGTCTGGCGTGAAGAATGGCGTAATGAGTACGACTCATCTTCAGGTAAGTACCGGAAGGGCGGCCTCTTTGCGGCCAGGTAGGGCATACTGGAAGAACGCTAGCCGAGGAGGGACGCCGGTGGACGGTCTTGCCACACCCCCGAACGCCACGACGCCACCGCCGGCGGTCGCCGAAAGCACCTACCGGCCGCGGTACGAGCTGGTCGCCGAGCAGGTGCTCCAGCTGATCGCCGAGCGGGGCCTGCGCCCCGGCGACCGGATGCCCACCGAAAACGAGCTGGCCGCGCACCTCGAGACGAGCCGGACGGTGGTGCGCGAGGCGGTCAAGATCCTCTCCGCGATCGGCCGGGTCAAGGCCCAGAAGGGCCGGGGGCTCTACGTCGCCGACGACGAGGGCATGCTGGGCGCCGGCCGCTGGGGCGGGTTCTTCCTGCCCACCGACCTCGAACACATCTACATGCTCTTCGAGTTCCGCCGGGTCCAGGAGATGGAGGCGGCGCGGCTGGCCGCGACCCGCGCGACCCCCGCCGAGCTGAAGACGATCGAGAGCGCGGTCGAGACCTGCCGCCACGCGCACCTGACCGACCGGACCGAGCTCTTCGGCCAGGGCGACGACGACTTCCACATCGGGATCGCCACCGCGTCGCACAACTTCTTCCTGGTCACCGCGGTCCGCGAGGCACGCAGGCTCCAGCGGCAGTCGAGCACGATCGCGCTGCACGGCACCCTCGGCGGTCACGTGGCCGCGGCCGTCGAGGAGCACGCGGCGATCTACCGGGCCATCCGCAACGGCGAGCCCGAGGTGGCGGCCCAGGCGACCGCCACGCACCTCGACAACACCCTCGACGACTACCGCCGCGAAATCCAGCGAAGGGTCTTCGGCTGACCGAGCGGCCCGGCCGCTCACGAAGGCGGCGACCCAGGCGAGCACCGAGTTCTCGTTGATCGCGTTCTCGTCGGTGAACCCCGGCTGGATGTCAATGGGAACCGCTTTCTATCCGATGTGGACAGTAGGCGCCGGTCAGGCCCTGGCCGTCTGGTCGGCTTCAAGCGCCCCAATGTGGCGTTGGGTGCGCTGGACGCACCGAATGCCACATTGGGTGCGCTGGACGCACCGAATGCCACTTTGGGTGCGCTGGACGCACCGAACGGCCTTCCGGGCGAGCACCTGAAACCGGGCTAATCGGGCCAATCGGGCAGCTTGACAGCTCGCTGCCGCAGCTAACTGCCCGGCGTTGACCGAACGCACTTTGGGTGCGCTGGACGCACCGAATGCCACTTTGGGTGCGCTGGACGCACCGAATGCCACTTTGGGTGCGTCTGACGCATCGAACGCCACATTCGGTGCGCTGGACGCAACCAACGCCACATTGGGGCGCATGATGCCGGGCCGCGACCGTCGCCACCTGGCCCGAACCGGTGCACCTTCCCGGCCGCAGCCCTACTCGCCGGTCAGCTCCTCGACGTCCGCGAGGTGCGCCTTCAGCCAGCGTTCCGAGGTGTCCACGTGCATCAGGGCCGCGGCGGTGGCGACGCCGGGATCGCGGTTGGCCAGCGCGGTGTAGATGGCCCGGTGCTGGGCCAGCGTCGTGCCCGTGACGCCGCGGTCGACGGTGCCGCGCCAGACCCGGGCGCGCAGGGTGCGGGAGGAGATCCCGTCCAGCAGCGTGGTCAGGGTTTCGTTGCCCGTCGCGGCGGTCACCGTCCGGTGGAAGGCCGCGTCCAGCACGGTGAGGCGCTCGACGTCGTCGACCGCGTCGTGCATCGCGTCGAGGAGCTCCGCCACCCCGGCGAGCTGCTCGTCGGTGATGCGGGTGGCGGCCAGCCCGGTGGCGGCGGGCTCCAGCAGCCGGCGCACCTCGGTCAGTTCCAGCACGCTGCCGCCGCCCATGAGGGCCACGGCGCTGCCGAGCCCTTCGAGGAGCAGGCTGGGGGCCAGGCTGGTGACGTAGGTGCCGTCGCCGCGCCGGATCTCCAGGACGCGGGCCAGGGTGAGCGCCTTGACCGCCTCGCGCATCGGGCTGCGGGAGATGCCGAGCTCCGTGGCCAGTTCCTGCTCCGGCGGCAGCTTCGAACCGGCGGGGAACCGGCCGGACTGGACGAAGCCCCGGATCCGGTCGATCGCCTCGTCGGTCAAGGACCTCGACATGGTGTGCTCCTCGGATTCCGCCTGCTGATCACCCTAGTGGCCCGGCGGGCGCGTGGTTGAGCGCGCCGGAGCGGAAGACCGTGACGGCCGCTTCGGCGAAGCCCTGGGACCGGACCACGCCCAGGAGCTCGGTGTCGTGGCAGAGCCGCTCGGCCAGCGGCCGGTCGAGCTCGACGCGGGCGCGGCCGCCGAGGTCGCGGACGCGCAGCCGGCGGCAGACCAGGCCGCGGCGGCCGAGCACGGACCGGACGGCGGCTTCGGCCCGCTCGATCCTCGCCAGCGTGGCGACGGTGACCGGGACGCCGTACCGCACCCGGCCGGCCAGGCAGGGCATCGCCGGTTTGTCCGCTGTGGACAGACCCCACAGCCGGCTGATCGCCCGCACTTCCGCTCTGCGGAGGCCCTCGTCACGCAGGGGAGTGACCACGCCGGCTTCGCCGCCCGCCCGGCTGCCGGGGCGGAACGGGCCGATGGCGTCGTCGGCGTTCGTGCCGGTGGCCACGACCGCGATGCCGTGGGACCGGGCGAGCGCGGTGACCGTGCCGAGCACCGTGGCCCCGCAGAAGGAGCAGCGGTCGCGGCCGTTCGCGGACTGGTCCGGCTCGGCGGCCGGCGCGGTCAGGTGGGTGACGCGCAGGCGGGCGGCGAACGCCCGCGCGGCGGTGAGTTCCGCCGCGGCGAGGCCGGCGGAATGCGCGGTGACGGCCAGGACGTCGGCGGGCCCGGCGGCCCGGACGGCGGCGGCGAGGACCAGCGCCGAATCGGCGCCACCGGAGAAGGCGACGGCGACCGGGCCGAGCGCGGCCAGCCGGTCGACCAGCGAGCCCGCCCGGCGGGCGGTGCTCACCGGACCGCCGCGACGGCGGGCGCGGAGACCGCCCGCAGGAGCGGCCCGGGCCGGTGGGCCGCGGCGACGACGTCGTCGCGCCGCACGATCCCGGCCGGCCCTTCGAGGATCGCCGGGACCAACAGCTCGCGCGGCGGTGGCCCGGCTTCGGAAACCGCCGGGTCGATGGTCAGGTCGAGCCCGGCTCGCCCGCGGGCGAGCTTGACGGTCGTCATCGCCGATCCAGCTGGTAGACCCGGCTCGCGGTGCCGCCGGAGATCGCGGCGCGCTCGGCGCCGGTCAGCTCGGTGAGCAGGGATTCCGTTGCCCGCCACACGGTTTCGTAGCCGGCCGCGAGCAGGCACACCGGCCAGTCGGAGCCCAGCATCAGCCGGTCCGGGCCGAACGCGGCCAGCGCGGTCTCGACGTAGGGGCGGAGATCCGCGGCCGTCCAGCGCTCGCGGTCGGCCTCGGTGACCAGGCCCGAGAGCTTGGCGGTCACCCCCGGTTCGGCGGCCAGGGTCTTCAGGTGGCCCGCCCACGGCTCGGTCTCGCCGGTGGCGACCGGGGGCTTCCCGAGGTGGTCCAGGACGAAGGCGAGACCGGGCACCGCCCGCACGGCTTCGATCGCCGCGGGCAGCTGGTGCGGCACGACGAGCAGGTCGTAGGCGAGGCCGGCGTCGCGGACCGCGCGCAGGCCGCGCAGGACGTCGTCGCGGACCAGCCACCGCGGATCCGGTTCCGCCTGGACCAGGTGGCGGATGCCGGCCAGGAGCTCTCCGCCGGGCGCGGCCCGCAGCCGCGCGAGGTCGGCGTCCACAGTGGACGACGTCAGGTCGGCCCAGCCGACGACGCCGGCGATCAGCGGGTTCGCCGCGGCCAGCGCCAGGAACTCCACCGTCTCGTCGAGGTCGGGCAGGACCTGGACGAGCACGGTCCGGCCGACCCCGGCGCGCCCGGTCACCGCTTCGAGGTCCGGCACCCCGAAGTCACGGCGGATCGGCGTCATCTCCGCGCCCTCCAGCCAGTCCTGACGGCGGGCGGACAGGTCCCAGAGGTGGTGGTGGGCGTCGACCCGGGTCATGCTTGGCCCACCCGGTGGCGCTGGGTGCCCAGGCCGTCGATGCTCACTTCCACTTCGTCGCCTTCGGCGAGGTAGGGGAAGTCGTTGGCGCCGAAGGCGACCCCGGCCGGCGTGCCGGTGTTCACGACGTCGCCGGGCTCGAGCACCATGAACTGGCTCAGGTACCAGAGGATGTGGTGCACGCCGAAGAGCATGTTCTTCGTGCTGCCCTCCTGGCGGGGCTGCCCGTTGACCGCCAGCCGCAGGCCCAGTGCCTGCGGGTCGCTCACCTCGTCGGCGGTCACGAGCCACGGGCCGAGCGGGTTGAAGGTCTCGCAGGACTTGCCTTTCGTCCACTGCCCGCCGCGCTCGTGCTGGAAGTCGCGCTCGCTGACGTCGTCGGAGACCGCGTAGCCCGCGATGACCCCGGCGGCGTCGTCCGGGGTCGCGAGGTAGCGCGCGGTCCGGCCCACGACGACGGCGAGTTCGACCTCGTAGTCCGTCCTGGCGCTGGTCCGCGGGAGCAGGACGGTGTCGTCGGGGCCGACGATCGTGTTGGTGGCCTTGAGGAACACGACGGGTTCGCGGGGCGGCTCGGCGCCGGTCTCCGCGGCGTGGTCGGAGTAGTTCAGGCCGATGCAGACCAGGTTCCCCGGGCGGCTCACCGGCGCGCCGACGCGCAGACCTTCGGTGTCCAGCTCCGGCAGGGTCCCGCGGCCGCGGGCCGCCGCGGCCCGGGCGGGGCCGTCGCCGGCCAGGAAGGCCCCGTCGATGTCCGCGGTGAGTGGCCGGAGGTCCCACGCCCGCCCGGTCGCGTCGAGGACGACGGGGATCTCCCGGCCGCGGTCGCCCAGTCGTTGGAAACGCATCGTCGAGTCCTCCGCGAGTGCACGCTGCTGCCCAATCGAGCCGCTTCGGAACCTAACAGACATATGATGTCTCGGTCGAGAGTTCTTCGGCGGATCGCGACCGGTGCTACTCGGTGTCAACACCAGTCACGCGGAGTCCAAGTTATCGCCGCGTTACGGACACGGTCTGGACAATCGCCCGCCCTCCGCGTAGCCATACATATGTTGTCTCCCGGCTTTAAGCGCCGTTCACCGGCATCGGGGCGCCGGGCATCGAAGCCTAGTGAGAGGTGGCCGCGTGGTCGAAGTGATCAGTGCCGTCGACGCCGTGGACGTCCGGTTCCCCACCTCGCTCGATCTCGACGGATCCGACGCGATGAACCCGGAACCCGACTACTCGGCCGCTTACGTGACGATCCGGACCAGCGGCGGGCACGAAGGGTTCGGCCTGGCCTTCACCGTCGGGCGCGGCAACGACGTCCAGGTCGCCGCGATCCGGGCGCTGATCCCGCTGGTGCTCGGGATGCCGCTGGCGGAAGCGCTTTCCGACCTCGGCGGCTTCTCGCGCCGGCTCACCGGCGACAGCCAGCTGAGGTGGCTGGGGCCGGAGAAGGGCGCCATCCACATGGCCGCCGCCGCGATCGTCAACGCGGCCTGGGACCTGAAGGCCCGCCTCGAAGGCAAGCCGGTCTGGCGGCTGCTTTCCGAGATGCCGCCGGAGGAGCTGGTCGAGCTGGTCGACTTCCGCTACCTCCGGGAGGCGCTCACCCGCGAAGAGGCGCTGGACATCCTGCGGCGCGCGGAGCCGGGCCGGGCGCGGCGCCAAGCCGAGCTGCTCGCCACCGGGTACCCGGCCTACACCACGACCCCCGGCTGGCTCGGGTACTCGTCCGAGAAACTGGCCAAGCTCGCGGCCGAAGCCGTGCGGGACGGGTTCACCCAGATCAAGCTGAAGGTCGGCGCCGACCGCGACGAGGACGTCCGCCGGCTGCGGCTGGCCCGCACGGTGGTGGGACCGGACATCCGGATCGCGCTCGACGCCAACCAGGCCTGGGGCGTGGACCAGGCCATCGAATGGCTGGCGCCGCTGGCGGAGTTCGACCCGTACTGGATCGAGGAACCGACGTCCCCGGACGACGTGCTCGGCCACGCCGCCATCCGGCGGGCGGTGGCCCCGATCAAGGTCGCCACCGGCGAGCACACCCACAACGCCGTGATGTTCAAGCAGCTGCTGCAGGCCGGGGCGATCGACATCCTCCAGCTCGACGCGAGCCGCGTCGCCGGTGTCACCGAAAACATCGCGATCCTGTTGCTGGCCGCGAAGTTCGGCGTTCCGGTGTGCCCGCACGCCGGCGGGGTCGGGCTCTGCGAAATGGTGCAGCACCTGTCGATGTTCGACTACGTCGCGGTCAGCGGGACCCAGCAGGACCGGGTCATCGAGTACGTGGACCACCTGCACGAGCACTTCGTCGATCCGGTGCGGATCACGGCGGGGCACTACCAAGCCCCGACGCGGCCCGGACTCGGGGCGCGCCTGCACGCGGAATCCGTGGCCCGGTACCGGTTCCCGGACGGCCCGGTGTGGCAGGACACCGCCAAGGCGGTGGTCGCGTGAGCACGCGGGGGTTCGAAGGCCTGCGTGCCGTCGTCACCGGTGGCGCCTCGGGCATCGGGCTGGCCACGGCCCGGCTCCTGGCCGACCGCGGCGCCGACGTCGTCAGCCTCGATCTCCAGGAAACGGCCGGGCCGCCGCTGACCGGCGTTCTCGCCGACGTGTCGGACGACGAGTCGGTGCGCGCCGGGGTCGCCAAGGCCGTGGACCGGCTGGGCGGCCTGGACATCCTGGTGAACAACGCGGGGATCGGCGCGCAGGGCACCGTCGAGGACAACGACGACGCCGAATGGCACCGGGTGTTCGACGTCAACGTGGTCGGCATGGTCCGGGTGAGCCGGGCCGCGCTGCCGTACCTGCGCCGCTCCCGGCACGCGGCGATCGTGAACACCTGCTCGATCGCCGCCACCGCCGGGCTTCCGCAGCGCGCCCTCTACAGCGCCACGAAAGGCGCGGTGCTGGCGCTGACCCGCGCGATGGCCGCCGACCATCTGCGGGAAGGCATCCGGGTCTGCTGCGTCAACCCCGGCACCGCGCACACCCCGTGGATCGACCGGCTGCTGGCCGCCGCCGAAGACCCCGAAGCCGAGCTGGCGGCGCTGGCCGCCCGGCAACCGACCGGACGGCTGGTCACGGCCGAAGAAGTCGCCGCGGCCATCTGTTACCTGGCCGGCCCGGACGCCGGTGCGACCACCGGCACCGATCTCGCCGTCGACGGCGGCATGGCCGGCCTGCGGCTCCGTCCCCCACCGCTCAACGAGGAGAGGTCATGAAGTTCTCAGTCCTGTGTGCCGCCGTAGCCGGCGTGCTGACCGCGGCCACGCTGGCCGGCTGCAGCGGAAGCGGCTCGACCGGGGCCTCCGGCAGCACGGTCGTCGGCGTCGACTACCCCCGCTCCGACACCGACTTCTGGAACGCCTACATCAAGTACGTTCCCCAGTACGCCAAGGAACTCGCCCTCGACCTCAAGACCACCAACTCCCAGAACGACATCGCGAACCTGACCGCGAACGTCCAGACCATGATCAGCCAGGGCGTCAAGGGCGTCGTCATGGCGCCCCAGGACACCGCCGCGATCGTCCCGACGCTGCAGCAGCTGGCGGCGAAGAAGATCCCCGTCGTCTCCGTGGACACCCGCCCCGACCAGGGTGACGTCTACATGGTCGTCCGCGCGGACAACCGCGCCTACGGTGAGAAGGCCTGCCAGTTCCTCGGGACCAAGCTCGGCGGCAAGGGCAAGGTCGTGATGCTCGAAGGCGGTCTCGACTCGATCAACGGCCGGGACCGCACCGAGGCGTTCAACGAGTGCATGGCGAAGAACTTCCCCGGCGTCACCGTGTTCGGCGAGGCCACCAACTGGGAAGCGAACACCGCGGCCCAGAAGCTGCAGACCCGGCTGACGGCCAACCCGGACATCAAGGGCGTCTACATGGAGTCCAGCTTCGCGCTGGCCGGGACGCTCCAGCTGCTCAAGCAGCGCGGCCTGCTCGTCCCCGCCACGGACCCGAAGCACGTGTTCATCGTGTCGAACGACGGGATCGCCGAGGAGCTGAACAAGATCCGCGCCGGCGAGATCGACGCCACCGTCTCGCAGCCCGCGGACCAGTTCGCCAAATACGCCCTGCAGTACGTCAAGGACGCCATCGCGGGTAAGAAGCCGGTGCCGGGCAAGACCGACCACGACAGCACGATCCTCCAGATCCGCGAGGGTCTGATGGAGGACCAGCTGGCCGCGCCGCTGGTCACCGCCGACGGCGCCACCTTCGGGCCGGTGCCCAGCGTCAAGGTCGACGACCAGTCCTTGTGGGGCAACAGCAAGGGCTGACGCCACCGGCGTCCCGCTTCAGAGAGGAAGCGAACATGAGCACCGTGCCGGTGGTCGAGGCGCACCAGGTGTGCAAGCGCTACGGCGCCACAGTCGCGCTGGACCACGCCGACCTGACTGTCCTTCCGGGACAGACGCACGCCCTCGTCGGCCGCAACGGCGCGGGCAAGTCGACGCTGGTGTCCGTCCTCACCGGACTGACCGGCCCGGACTCCGGAACCGTTCTCTTCGGTGGGGAACCGGCGCCGCGCGCGGCCGACCGGGACGCGTGGCGCGCCCGGGTCGCGTGCGTGTACCAGAAGTCCACGATCATCCCGGACCTGTCCGTCGCGGAGAACCTGTTCCTCAACCGGCAGGAGACCCGCGGTGGCCTGCTGCGCTGGTCCGCCGTCCGGCGGGCGGCCGAGGAGCTGCTCGACCGCTGGTCGGTGGCCGTCGACGTCCGCCGTCCGGCGGGGGAGCTGAGCGTCGAGCAGCGCCAGTTCGTCGAGATCGCCCGATCGCTGTCGTTCGGCGCGCGGTTCGTCATCCTCGACGAGCCGACCGCGCAGCTCGACGGCGCCGCGATCACGCGGCTGTTCGAGCACATCGCCGAGCTCCAGCGCCAGGGCGTCACGTTCCTGTTCATCAGCCACCACCTGCAGGAGGTCTACGACATCTGCGACACGGTCACCGTCTACCGCGACGCCCGGCACGTGCTGACCGCGCCGGTGGCCGACCTGCCGCGCGCCGGGCTGGTGGCGGCGATGACGGGGGAGGACACCGGCTCGGCGGCCGAGGCCCGCACGACGTCGGCGCGCCGCGGTGCGCCACCGGTGCTGCGCGTGCGCGACCTGAGTCTCGATCCCGTCTACGCCGGGGTGTCCTTCGACGTCGCCCCCGGCGAGATCGTGGGGCTGGCCGGGGCGGGCGGCAGCGGCAAGACCGAGGTCGCCGAGACCGTCGTGGGGCTGCGCAAGGCCGACGCCGGGACCGTCCACATCGGAGACCGCCGGATCCGGCCCGGTGACGTCCCGGCGGCCCTGGCCGCCGGGGTCGGGTTCGTCCCGGAAGACCGGCACCACCAGGGTTTCGTGCCGGAGATGTCCATCGCGGACAACGCCACGATGACCGTCATGGACCGGCTCGGCCCCGGCATCTTCGTCAGGTCCGCCGAGCGCGACCGGCTGGCCGGGACGATGATCACCCGGCTGGCCGTCAAGACACCCGGGCCGGAGCTGCCGGTCTCGGCCCTCTCGGGCGGGAACCAGCAGAAGGTCGTGCTGGCCCGCGCGCTGGCCGGCGACCCACGGCTGCTCGTCCTGATCACCCCCACCGCCGGCGTCGACGTGCGGTCCAAGGAGTTCCTCCTCGGCAAGATCGCCGAAGCCGCGGAGGCGGGCACCGCGGTGCTGATCGCCTCCGACGAACTGGACGACCTGCGCCTGTGCGACCGGCTGGTGGTGCTGACCCACGGCCGGCCGGCCACCGAATTCCCCGCAGGCTGGCAGGACCGCGAGGTCGTGGCCGCCATGGAAGGAGTCGACCTCGATGCCTGAGACCCCCACCGCGCTCCACGACGCCGAGCCGAGGGCCACCGCCCCCGCGGCGCCCGGTGCGCACCGGCTCGCGCTCGCCCGGCTGCGCGACTTCGCCCTCGTGCCCGGCATCATCGCGATCGCCGTGGTCGGCCAGCTGGTGAACCCGGTGTTCCTCCAGTACGACAACCTGATCAACATCCTGCAGACGATGTCGGAGATCGCGCTGCTGGTGCTCGCGCAGACGATGGTCCTGGTGGTCGGCAAGATGGACCTGTCGCTGGAATCGACGTTCGGGCTGGCCCCCGGCGTGGCGGCCTGGCTGACCGTCGGCGGCGGCCATTCGCTCGGGCTGCTGCCCGGGTGGGCCGCGGTCCTGGTCGTGCTCGCCGTCGGGGTGCTGGTGGGCGCGCTGAACGCGGTGCTGATCGTCCGGTTCGGGCTGAGCGGGTTCGTGGTGACGCTCGGCATGCTGATCGTCCTGCGCGGCCTGCTCACCGGGATCTCCGGCGGCCAGACCTTCTTCGGCTTGCCCGACGGGATGCTGTACCTCGGCACCACCCTGTGGGCCGGGGTCCCGGCGTCGATCTGGATCTGCGTGCTGCTGTTCGCCGGCGGGATCGTGCTGCTCGGGTACACGCGGTTCGGCCGCAGCCTCTACGCGATCGGCGGCAACCCGGACGCGGCGAAGGCCGCGGGCATCCGGACCGACCGCGTCGTGTGGATCGTGCTGATCGGCGCGAGCGTGCTCGCCGCGCTCGGCGGGCTCCTGCTGTCCGGACGGCTGGCTTCGGTCGCCTCGGGGCAGGGCAACGGCTACATCTTCACCGTGTTCGCCGCCGCGGTCATCGGCGGCGTGAGCCTCAACGGCGGCCGCGGCACGCTGTTCGGGGCGTTCACCGGCATCCTCCTGCTCTACATGATCCAGAACGTGCTGACCCTGGCCGGGGTCCCGGCGCAGTGGATCGGCGCGCTGAACGGGACGATCATCCTGGTCGCGCTGGTGATGTCCCGCATCACCAGCGGCAAGCGGCAAACCTGACGACGCGCCCGCTGGCCTGAAGCGCCCCAATGTGGCGTTGGTTGCGTTGGATGCACCCAATGTGGCGTTCGGTGCGTTGGATGCACCGAATGCCACATTGGGGCGTATGAGCTGGGCCGTCGCGGCGCCGGGCTGTGCTGCCGGAATCGTGGGCGTCCGGCCGGTCTGAAGCGCCCCAATGTGGCGTTGGTTGCGTTGGATGCACCCAATGTGGCGTTCGGTGCGTTGGATGCACCGAATGCCACGTTGGGGCGCATGAGCTGGGCCGCTGCGGCGCCGGGCTGTGCTGCCGGAATCGTGGGCGTCAGGCTGATTCGCGGATCACCAGCTCGGTGTCGAACACCGCGCGCCGGGGGGTGTCCGGCCCGGTGATCAGCGTCAGCAGCTCACGCGTCATGCGGGCGCCCATGTCCTCGACCGGCTGGCGCACCGTCGTGAGCGGCGGGTCGGCGTGCCGGCCGATCGGGAGGTCGTCGAAGCCGATCACGGCCACGTCGTCGGGGACGCGCCTGCCCGCCCGGCGCAACGCGCGGAGCACGCCGACGGCCATGAGGTCGGACGCGGCGAAGATCGCGTCCACCTCCGGTTTGCGCTCCAGCAGCCGGGCCGTGGCGTGCTCGCCGGAAGCCTGACCGAAGTCGCCGAACACCACCATCCGGTGATCGAAGCAGCCGGCTTCGCGGGTCACGTGCTGGTAGCCGAGGAGCCGGTCGGCGCCCGCGGCCATGTCCTGCGGTCCGGCGACGGTCGCGATCGAAGACCGGCCGCCGGTGATCAGGTGCCGGATGGCCTGCTCCGCGCCGCCCCGGTTGTCCGCGTCCACATAGGAATAGCGGTCGGCGTCCTCGCGGCCCGGGGGACGCCCGCAGAAGACCACGGGAACGCCGAGCCGGCCCGGTTCGAGCGACCGCTTGCCGCGCATGCTGACGACCAATGCTCCGTCCACGTGGCCCTCGCCCAGGTAACGCATGGCCGACGCGCGGCCGTTCTCCGTGGCGGGGACGGTGAGCAGCACGAGGTGGGGGCCGGCCCCGGCCAGCTCCCGGTTCGCCCCGGTCGCCACTCGTCCGACGTAGGGGTCGGTGAACAGCCGGCGCATCTCCTCGCACACCACGAGCGCGATCGACCCGGTGCGCCGCAGGTCCTTCAGTGCCACCGCGCGACGGCGGGCGTAGCCCAGCGCCAGCATGGCGGCTTCGACCTGCTGCCGCGTTTCCGGCCGCACCCGGGCGAAGCCGTTGAGCACCCGGGACGCGGTCGCGGTCGACACGCCGGCCGCGCGCGCCACGTCGGCCAGTGTGGGCGTTCCGGGTACCTCGCCGTCAGGATTCATCGGGTCAAGGGTAGCGGCTTCGCGCAAGGGGAGAAGACGCTTTCCGGACCGGAAAGGTACTGGCGCTTCACGGATTTCCCCCTCACCGCCGGGAGGCGGGTCATCCGGCCGTCCGTCGCCAGGGCCCGGCGGGCGGCGCCGAGGTGGTGTCGCCTCATGTCAGGGTCCCTCGAAGGCCGGTGGTGGGCAGGGGTTCGCCGGCGACCCGGCGCGGGTCGCCGGCGAAGACTCCGGTTCAGCGGTAGCCGGCCGCGACGATGTTGGCCTGCACGGCGTTCTCGGTGGCGTCGGACGGATAGCCCGAGACCATGGCTCCTTCGTAGAACGTGCCCGCGCTCAGGTTGGCGCCGCCGTCGGGCTTGCAGCAGTCACCGCCGCTGCCCAGGATGATCGCTCCCTGCTTCTTCATCGGGTTGTACCCGGACGGGAGCGCGCCGTCCCACAGCGTGGCGAGGCTGCCGGACTGCGCGTTGCTGCCCTTCATCGCGAACCGCGTCGTCCCGTTGTTCTTCAGCGTCGCGGTGACGAACTTGCTGGTGAAGGCCCGCTGGTTCGGGTTCCAGCTCTTGCTGCCGCCGGGGAACAGGCCCCATTCGAGGTCGGCCTGGACCCAGGGGCCGGTGCCGGAGCAGCCGCCGAACCAGCACTGCTTGCTGAAGTTGATCGCGTCCATGGCGCCCGCGGCGTCGGCCTTGCGCGTGGTTTCGCTGTTGCCGTAGTCGAAGCAGCAGCCGCTGTTGACGTGCGTGCCGCTGGTCACCATGTACATGCCTTCCGGCGCGCTCCCGGTGGGGACGCCGGTGGCGGAACCGTTGCGCCAGTAGCTGTTGCCGGGGTTGATGTAGAGCGAGTAGGCCTTGTTCCCGCCGGCGGTCAGCGACTCCGACGTCGCGTTCGCGGGCTTGCTCTGGGGCGACCCCGGCACCTGGCTCGAACCCTGGTACCACAGGTCGTTCCCCCGGCCGGACTGGTCGTAGACCACGGTGACGACGCACGAGGTCCCGGCGCAGAACGAGTCCTGCGTCGCGGCGTTCGCGACACCGCCCGCGGCCAGGACGGCGACGTTGCGGGTCGTGTTGTCCGACGAGCGCCGGACCTGGTAGAGGTTGCCGTTGTACGTGCTGTACAGCGCCCGCACGGTGCTGTGCGCCGCGACGCACGGTGTCCCACCGGAAGCGTAGATGTCGCAGGGGCTGGCACCTGGAGGTGGCGGCGTCGTGGGCTGGCTCCACTTCTGGTTGGTCTGCCCGTGACAGGTCCACACGATGACCGCGGTGCCGTTGGCCGTCTGCGCCCCGTTGACGTCCAGGCAGAGTCCTGATTGGACAGCGGTGACCGAGCCGTCGGCGTTCGCCCGCCACTGCTGGCCGGCCTGCCCGCCACACGTGGCGATGATCGCCGCGGTGCCCGCCGAGGGCGGGCTGGCGGCGGTGTCCACGCACCGGGTGCCGTTCGCCGCCCGCAGCTCACCGGCAGCGGTGAATTCGAACGCCTGGCTCGCCTGGCCGGTGCAGTCCCGGATCTCCAGCGCCGTCCCCGGCGTGTCCACGGCGCCTTTCGCCTGCAGGCACCGCCCGGACGCCGCGCTCACCAGTGGCGCCGAGGCCGCCGACGCCACGGCCGGCATGGTCACCGTGCCGGCCAGGACCGCCGCCAGCACCGTCAGCACGGGTACCGGACGGAGTAAGCGCTTCCTCAGCGAGGACGCGGAATTCATGGCTTGCTCCCGGGGGTCGCCGTCCGAGGAGGACGTTGGCTGCTGAGTTTGGTGCTCGCCGCGCGGACTCGTTCCCCCATGAGTCCGGCTCATCCTGGCCACCCATGACAGCGCTTGGTCCGGTACCCAGTCAAGAGCACGGCATGGCCTGGTTCGAGATTTTTCCGGACGAGCCGCGGAGTCGATGGGATACTACTCATCAACGGCTTTCGACCGCCTCGGCGCGGACGTAACTTTCATCCCGGAAATGTAATTTTCAGGGCCACGACGCCGATCGCGTCACCGGCGCCGGGCCTGGTTCCCGCGGCTCGCTCGGGCGGCGGCCAGCGCGAGCGCGGCGCCGGCCGCGGCGGCGCCGGCGAGGGCCGCGGCGAAGCGGGCTCGTTCCCGTCGCCGGGAAAGCCGGGAAAGCCGGCGCGGCGGGGCCTGCGGTGGCGGCCCGGCCGGGTCCAGGAGCTCGAGCGCCCGCTCGGGGGACAACGAGGCGAGGATGCCCGGCATCCCGGCCAGCTCGCCGACGTTGCCGGCGCAGGTCGGGCACTCGGCGAGATGACGCTCGAGCTCCCGTCGTTCGGCGGGGGAGAGCGAGCCCAGTACGTAGGCGACATCCCAGTCGCGGTACGGGTCCGCCGGGGTGTTCAAGGCCCGGTCACCCCCCGCTCCTGCAGCGCGAGGCGGAGGGCGCGGAGACCGTAGTGCAGCCGCGACCGCACGGTGCCCGGTGGTATCTCCAGGACCTCGGCCAGCTCGGCGACCGACTGCCCGAGGTAGTACGCGCGCAGGATCACGGTCCGGTGGTCCAGGGTCAGCTGGACGAGGGCGTCGGCCACCAGCCAGGCGTCCAGCGCCGATTCCGTCGGGTCCGTGCGCTGGGGCTCCGGGACGTGCTCGCTGCCGACCTCCCGGCGGGCCCGCGCGCTGCGCCGCTCGTCGATGACCACGTTGCGGGCCACCGTGTAGAGCCACGCCCGCGCCGCGGCCATTCCTTGTTCGAGGATGCCGGGGGTCTTCCAGACGCGCAGCAGCGCTTCCTGGACGACGTCGTGGGCGAACTGGTCGTCGCCGGTGAGCTGCAGCACGTAGCGCCACAGCCCGGGCGCGTGCTCGTCGTGCAGGACACGCAGCTGGGCGGTGCGGCTCTCGTTGATGTCACACCTCCCAGTGCCGCGAGAACGCGGGCTCGCGCTTGGCGAGGAAGGCCGCGGTGCCCTCGTGCCGGTCGGGCGTGGTGAACGCCTGCCGGAACGCGGCCAGCTCCGCCAGCAGGCCGGTGCGGACGTCCTGCCCGCGGGCCGCGTTGATGGTGGCCTTGCACAGGGAGACGGCGGACGGCGAGTTCCGGCCGATCGCGGTCAGCGTGTGCCGCGCGGCCGTGAGCATGGCGTCGCGGTCGGGGAAGAGCTCGTTCACCAGACCGATCCGCTGTGCTTCGGCGGCGTCCACCCGCCGGCCGGAGTAGATCAGCTCCCGCGCGCGGGCCGGCCCCACCTGCTGCTGCAGCCGGACGCACCCGCCGAAGCCCGGGATCAGCCCGAGCGTCACCTCCGGCTGACCGAACACCGACTTCTCGGTGGCGTAGACGAAATCGCACGCCAGCGCGAGCTCGCAGCCGCCGCCGAACGCGTAGCCGTCCACGCAGGCGATCACCGGGACGCGGACGGATTCGAGCAGGCTGGTGACCGCCTGCCCGAGCCGTCCGAACTCCTCGCCCTCTTCGGGGGTCATCCGGGCCATCTCGCGGATGTCCGCGCCGGCGACGAACGCCGGCCCGGGCGCGCCGGTGAGGATCAGGGGGCCGGTGGCGCCGCCGACCACGTGGAGCAGCTCCGTGAGCGTGCGGCGGGAGAGGGCGTTGCGTGCTTCGGGGCGGGTCACGGTCACGGTCGTGATGCCGTCCCGCGTCTCGGTGCCGAGTGTCCGGTAGTCCATTGCCGTCTCCTCAGGAGTCCCATATCGCGCCGAAGGCCGGGATGCCACGGGCTTCCAGTTCTTCGACGACGTGCCAGGTGGTCTTCTTGTTGGAAATGCAGATCACGGCCTCGGCGCCGGATTCGGCCCAGGCCTGGCAGGCCAGCGCGACGAGGTCGGGTTTGCCGGTGCTGTCGGTGTCCCAGACGATCGCGTCCGGCTGGGCCCCCAGGATTTCGTCGACGAGCGCGTCGCCGTAGGTCTGCCGGGGATGGCGCGTCGACCAGACCAGGCGCGCCGGGGTGGCACCCGAGAGCAGGTGGGGCAGGCACGGCCCGATCCCGCTGCCGGTCGCCACCCACACCACCGACGTGAAGAGCTTGTCGATGTTCCCCACGCCCGCGGTCGGGATCCCCTTGACCCACACGCGAGCGGGCCGGTCGTCGATGAGCGCGCCGGTCCAGTCCCCGGCCCGCGAGATCGTCAGCCGGAACCCGGTGCGGCCGGGAGCGGGCACGTTCGCGAAGGAATGCCACTCCACCAACGGATTGCGGCTCACCGCGGTGGAGGACCCGGCGAACGGGGTCACCCCGTGGTCGAAGTGGACGATGGCCACGTGCGGCGAGGGCCGGACGATCCGGACCGGGACCCGGCGCAGCCGCAGCCACGGCAGCACCACGCTGGCGACCACGACCGGCAGGAGCCAGAGGGAAATCCGGTCGCCGGACAGCACCGAATGGACGGCGAGCAGGACGAGCACGGCCCAGCCGCCGAACCGGTGGGTCCGTTCGAACCGGTCGTGCCGGCGGGCCCGGACCGCGGGGAGCGCGAACCCCACCAGCGCGACCAGGAGTGCCGCGATCGTCCACGTCAGGATGTCCGCCCGCGTGGTCGCGGCCAGGACGAGGAACCACGCGGTGGCGCAGCACGCGGCCCCGACGTGCAGGCCGCCGAAGTGGTAGACCTTGCCCAGCGCCCACCGGACCCGCAGCGGCCAGTGCTTCGGCGCGCCGGTGGCGAGCCGGAACAGCAGGTTGATCACGTACTGCTGCCGGATCAGCACCGCCAGGGTGAGGTTGGCGGCGATCATGGCCGGGGCGTCGACGGCGAAACACCCGAGATTCACCAGCACGACCGCGGCGGCGAGCCGGTTGTGCGGGGTGAAGGGGCGACGCCGGAGCCGGGCGCGCAGCGAGCTTTCGGCCGGCGGCACCGTGGTCCGCCGCGTCGGTGTCTCCGTCACGCCACGGTCTCCAGCACTCCCGGCTGGTCCAGCCGCGACAGCAGCGCGCGGCGGTCGACCTTGCCGCGGTCGGTGACCGGCAGCCGGTCGACGGGCAGGATGACCGTCGGCACGCTGTAGTACGGCAACCGCTCCTCGACCGTCCGTCGCGCGGAATCCGGCGACACGGTGCCGGGGCTGACGAACCCGACCAGCCGGCCCTCGTGCAGCACGGTGGAGGCCCGCACGCAGCCCGGACTCTGCTCCAGCGCGCAGGTGACGGCGTCCAGTTCGATCCGGAAGCCGCGCACCTTCACCTGGTCGTCGGTGCGGCCGTGGTGTTCCAGCTGCCCGTCCGGGGTCCACCGCGCCAGGTCTCTCGTGCGGAACATCCGGTGCCGGCCGCCCAGGAACGGGTCGGGCCGGTAGCGCTCGGCGGTCAGGACTTCGTTGCCGAGGTAGCCGGCGGTCACGCACGCGCCGCCGGCCCACATCTCGCCGACTTCGCCGACCGGGCACGGCTTCAGCTCGTCGTCGAGGATGTACACCGTGGTGTTCGGGACCGGACGGCCGATCGTGAGGACACCGTCACGGCGGTAGCGCTGCACCGTGTTGACGATCGTGACCTCGGTGGGGCCGCAGGAGTTGTGGAAGACGGCCCGGCGCGACCACGTTTCGGCCAGCGCCGGCGAACACCGCTCGCCCGCCACCGCGACCGTGCGGACGCGGCCGCAGGCGTCCGGGTCCAGTCCGGAAAGGACACTGGGCGTCGCGATGATGACGTCGGCGCGGCCGGCGGCCCGCTGGATGTCGTCATCGCGGATCAGCAGGGTTCCGCCGTTGGCCAGGGTGCCGAGGATCTCCCACGCGGCCATGTCGAACGCGATGTTCAGCAGCTGGGCGACGCGCCGGCCCGGCCCGATGCCCAGCGAACCCGGCCGGGTGAGCAGGACGTTGCACAGGTTGGCGTGCGTGACCTGGACGCCGTTGGGCCGCCCGGTCGTCCCGGACGTGAAGATCACCATCGCGGTGTCGCCGCCGGGTAGCCCGGCCGGCCGGGGTGGCGTCCCGTCGGGCACCGTGTCGATCGGGACGATCTCGCCGATGCCCGCCGGCAGGCTCGACGCGTGCGCCGCGGTCGTCAGCACGATGCCGATGCCCGCGGTGCGCACGATGTCGCGGAGCTGCCGGGCGGGCGTGATCCTGACGTCCTGGGGCACATAGGCCGCACCCGTCTTGAGCACGGCGAGGATGCCGACGACCATCGGGATCGACCGGGTCAGGAACAGCCCGACCCGGTCGCCCGGGCGCACGCCGAGCCCGGTGAGCAGGCCGGCCAGCCGATCGGCCCGGTGCTCGAGTTCGGCGTAGCTGAGGGACTCGCCGAGGTGCTCCACGGCTGTCTCATGTGGACAGCGGGCGGCCCACGCCTGGATGGCGTGGTGAATTCGGCTGAACGGAGGCAGAGCCGTTGGTCCGGCCCCGAAGAGCTGGAAGGTCGCGCGGTCGGCCGGGGTGAGCGGGTGCAACGCGGAGAGCTGGAACGGTGCTGTCACGATGAATGTGCCCCTTCATCGAGCTGTCGCGGTCAACCCACTGGAACGAGATACCCCCGCCGTTTGTTCAATCCGGACACGGCCTTTACAAACCGGCACGGCGAAGCTACCCTCGGGTATGGGAGCGCTTCCAAGATCGCCGCAGATGGGTCGGGAACGGTTTCCCTTTTGTCTCAAGGATTCACGTAGTTCGGCTCGCCTGGTCCGTCCTTAGAGGACACTCGCGAGGCGCGATGCGCCACGGCCGGCGTCAGCGGGTCTCGCACGCCAGGGCAGGCATGGCTTCGAGCCGTGTCTTCGCCACGGCGATCAGCCCGAAGGTCGTCGACTCCCCGGCCCGCACGGTGGCGTTCCACTTCTCGCCGACGACGGTCACGGTCGGCCCGTGCTGGACGAGCTTGCCGTTCCAGAGGTCGTCGACGCGCGCGCCACCGGGCATCTTCCAGGTCACGGTCCAGGCGCCGAGCGGCGTCGGGCCGTCATTGCGCACGGTGACCAGGACCTGGTACCCGCCCATCCACGACTTGGTGACTTCGAAGCGGGCACTGCAGACCGGCGGGGAAGCCGCCGGGACGTCCGAGGGCGCGGGTGCGGCCGAGGAGGACACCGTGGCCCGGGCCTGGACCGCCGGGCCCGCGTCCGCTCCCGAGCCGGGCACGACGGAAACGCCGACGAGGACACCGGCCGCGACCAGGAAGCCGGCCACGGCCCCTCGCGTCAGGGCGCGGCGGCGCGCGGACGGCGCCGCCGCCCGGCCCGGATCGGCCGGCGGGGACGGCGTCCGATCTTCGGCCACCGCGGCGAGCAGGGTGGCGGCGTCGGCCATGCCGGGCCGCTCGCGGGGATCGCGGCGGAGCAGCCGCTCCAGGACCGCCGTCAGCGGCCCGGCGTTGAGCGGTGCGCCGATTTCGCCCAGCGCCACGCGCTTGAGCAGCGCGAGCGGGTTCTCCCCGACGCCGAAGGGTGGCTGGCCCTCCACCGCGGTGTACAGGCTGGCGCCCAGGGAGAAGACGTCCGACGGGTAGCCGGCCTCCGTGCCGTTCGCGACTTCGGGGGAAAGGTAGGCGGGCGTGCCCACGACGAGCCCGCCGCCGGTCATCGTGCCCTCGCCCATGGCGTGGGACACCCCGAAGTCCGCGATCTTCGCGGTGCCGTCCGGCGCGACCAGGATGTTGTTGGGCGAGACGTCGCGGTGGAGCACCCCGGTGGCGTGCGCCGTGGCGAGCGCGGACGCGACCTGCCTGCCGAGCCGCGCGACCCGCCGGGGATCGAGCGGCCCGTGTTCTTCGAGCAGTTCGGTCAGCGGCCGGGAAGCGAAGTACTCCATGACCAGGTAAGGGGTTCCGTCGCCCTCGACGACGTCGTGCACGGTGATGGCGTGCGGGTGTCTCAGCCGGGCGGTCACCCTCGCCTCGCGCATGGCCCGCACGACGGAGCGGAACGGCGCGGCCGCGTCGGCCACGGGCTCGCGGGCGAGCTGCTTGAGCGCCACGACGCGCTCGAGCCGCTCGTCCCAGGCCCGCCACACCACGCCCGCCGCGCCCCGGCCGATCGCACTCAGCAGCCGGTAGCGCGCCGCGATCAGCTGGCCTTCGTGCGCCACAGGTGCTCCCCGCCTCGACGATCTCTACCGGGGATACGGCGGCGAACGGCGATCGGTTCGGTGGTTCGGCGGATCTCACTGACCTGGGTGGCGGCATTCGGCCGTTCGGGTCCGTGCGGCGCAACGGATTGTGCCTTTCCCGGAAAGGTGGGGCCGCCCTTCCCCGTGTGGCATAGTTCCCGGTCGGCAACTCGCTCGAATTCGATCAGGAACGATCGGGAGGCACCGTGGTCTCCTCGGATTCCCCGGGCCGTGCGCCGGTTCCCCGCCGCGGCGAGCGTGCGCGATGATGCTGGCCGCGGAGCGCCACGAGATCATCCTCGCCGAGGTGCGGCGGCACGGCACCGTCCGGCTGGCCGACCTCGTCGAGCGGCTCGGCGTCTCGGCCGTGACCGTGCGGCGCGACGTGACCGAACTGGCCGATCGCGGCCTGCTCGACCGCGTCCACGGCGGCGTGACGCTGTCCCGTGTCCGCGCGGGACAGCCGGAGCCCCACCGGAGCGGCCTCCGGCCGGCCTCCGGTCCGGTGGCGCCCGGCGCGGTCGTCGGCATGGTGGCGCCGTCGGTGGAGTACTACTGGCCGCCGGTGATCCGGGGTGCCCAGACGACGGTGGCCGCCGCGGGCGGGCGCCTGGTCCTGCGCGCGTCGAGCTACGACCCCGCCGAAGACCGGCGCCAGGTGGCGAACCTGCTGGAACGGGGCGTGCAGACCCTCCTGGTCGCCCCGTCGACCGAGGGCCGGGCCGGGCGGGAACTGCTCCGCTGGCTCGGTTCCCTCACCGTCCCGGTGGTCCTGGTCGAGCGCCTGCCGCCGCCCGACCTGCCGACCCTCGGCCTGGACGCCGCCACGACGGCGCACGCGCTCGGCGCCGGCCTGGCCGTGCGCCACCTGGTGAGCCTGGGCCACCGGCGGGTCGGGCTCGTGACGTCGCGCTCCAGCCCGACCAGCCACGCCCTGCGCCGCGGGTGGCGCGAGGCCATCGAGTCCCTCGGGCTGGAGGCGGGCGGGTCCGGCGACACGGACGTGCCGCCCTACGGCTCGGCGGGCTGGGCGGAGTCGTACGACGACCTGCTTTCCCGCCTGTGCCGCGACGGGGTCCGCGCCCTTCTCGTGCATTCCGACCGGGAGGCGATCGGGCTGGTCGAGCGGGCCAGGGATCGCGGCGTCGCGGTGCCGGGGAACCTCGCGGTCGTCACCTACGACGACGAAGTGGCCGCGGCGTCCGACCCGCCGTTGACCGCGGTCTGCCCGCAGAAGCACCGGCTGGGCGTGCTGGCCGCGGAACTGGCGCTGGCGCGGGTCACCGACGCCGGTGACCGGCCGGTCCACCGGGTCCAGCTCTGGCCGACCCTGGTCGTGCGGGAATCGTGTGGCGCGCTCGCGACGGCTCCGGCCGGGGAATGACGGAAATACCGGGCGGGCGGGAATTCGACGATTCGCCCACCGGCCGCGTCGAGGCGGTGGCCCGTGCTCAGCGCGCCGGTGGCAGGAATCGGCCAGGCCGTCCGGCTGGCTGGTTTGTGCCAATTGCTCGTCGGCGATCGCGTTCATTCGTACGATGATCAACCGTCGGGTGGCCGGTCGCGCCGGGCTTTCGTCACAATACGGTTTGGTCTTCGACCCCCCGCCGTTGACCGGCAGGCGGCGGTGCCCTACCTTTCGTGAAAATCATTCATGTTCGTGGCGGTGAAGACGCTGCCCGGACATCCCCGATCGCCGGTGGCCGGCTGATGTATCGCGCCCGGCCGGCCACCGGTTTCTGCATTCGAGACCAAGAAACCCCTCGAAGCCGCCTTTGGCCAAACCGAAGATGGCCCGTTCGGTCCAACGGGTTGCGCTGATCGTTTCCGTGTTCCCAGGAGGACGACCTGGGAGGTCAGGCATGCTGGAACGGCTCGGCGTCCCGGCCGACGACGATCAGGTGTACCTGGTCCTGCTGCGAAACCCGGGACTGACCAGGGCCGACGTCGCCGAGAAGGCGGGTCTCGGTGACCGCTCCGTCGGCCGCGCGCTGGCACGGCTCACCGAACTCGGCGTGGTGAGCCCGCTCGCGGGCCGCCCCGCGCGGTACGTCGCCGCCGCCCCGGACACCGCGGTCGAGGTGGTGCTCGCGCGGTACCGGCAGGCCGCCGCGCTGGCCAAGGCCGAGGCGGAGCTGTTACTCGCCATGCTTCCCTCGGCGGATTCCCAGCGCGGTGAAGACCGCCTCGAGCTCGTCGCGGGTCCCCGGGCCGTGCGGGCCCGCCTGCGGCAGGTGCTGGCCACGGCGGAGCGGGAGCTGCTGGTCCTGGGCCGCCTGCCCGGCGCCGACGCGCCGGAGCCCGGTGACGACGACTGGCCGGATCCCGGCCGGCGCGGCGTGCGTGGCCGGCGGATCTGCTCCCCGGCGGACTGGACGGTCCCGGGTCGCGCCGTCGGCGAATCCACGCAGGTGCGGATCCACGACCGGCCGCCGACGGAGCTGGTGATCGCCGACCGCGCGGTCGCGCTGCTGCCCTTCGTGGCGGGCCCGGCCGGTGCCGACGGGGTGCTGGTGGTGCGGTCGCCGCAACTGCTCGGCGTGCTGGTCCTGCTCTTCGAAATGCTGTGGGAGGCGTCGGTGCCGCCGGACCGGCGCGCGGACGCCGGGAACCCGGAGAACCGCTTCGACGAGCGGCTGCTGCTCCTGCTCGCCGCCGGCCTCAAGGACGAGGCGATCGCCCGGCAGCTCGGCGTCAGCCTGCGGACGCTGCACCGGCGAACGAGTGACCTGCTCGACCGCCTCGGCGTGCGAACCCGGTTCCAGGCGGGCATGCGGGCGGCTCAGCAGGGCCTGCTCTCCACCGCGGTGGTGCCCGATAGCACCGCGGAGTGAGGCATGCGCCCCATCGCCGCGCCGGTCAGCTCGGCCGGCAGGTGAGGACGGGGACTTCGCCGCCGCTGTTCGTGACGTTCTGGTTCAGCCCGAACGTCGTCGTGGCGTGTCCTTCGAGCAACGCGTTCCAGCCGGCGTCGGTGACGACCACCGTCGAGCCGTTCTCGACGAAGGTGCCGTTCCAGAGGTCGCGGATGTCCGTCCCCGGCGGCAGCACCCAGCTGACCACCCAGCCGCCGAGGCGCGCCGGTTGTTCATTGTGGACGGTCACCTGCACCTGGGCCCCGCCGGGCCAGGAGGTCGTCACCTCGTAGCGCGCGGTGCAGCCGGAGCGGGCCGAGGGGACCGCGGAGGCCGTCCGCCGGGGCGCGGGCGCCGGCGTGGCCGTGGTGGTGGCGTGGACGGTGTGGTTCGCGGTCACGGTGGCCGGCGGCGGTTCGAGGGGGGCCGCCGCCGGCTCGGGACGGCCGGCCGGCGTCAGAGCGAACACCGCGCCCGCGGAAAGCACCCCGGCGGCGATCCCGGCCGCGGCCGCCCGGTGCGGACGTCGCGGGCGCGCGACCACGGGCGGGGCGGCGGCGGGCGCCGCGACCGAGGCCAAGAGGCTCGCCGCTTCCGGCATCGACGGGCGGCCCGCGGGGTCGCGGCCGAGCATCCGCACCACCACGCCGGCGAGCGGCCCCGGGTGAGCCGGCGGGACGAGTTCGTCGTCGGTGATCCGCCGGAGCAGGGCGATCAGGTCGTCACCGGAGCCGAACGGCGGCGCGCCCTCCAGCGCGGTGTACAGCGTGGCGCCGAGCGAATACACGTCGGAAGGCAGGCCGCCCCCGTGCCCGGCGGCGACTTCCGGGGCCAGGTAGGCGGGGGTGCCGACCACGACGCCGTCCCCGGTGATCGGGCTTTCGCCGAGCGAGCGCGCGACGCCGAAGTCGGTGATCTTGGCGGTGCCGTCGTCGGTGACGAGCACGTTGTTCGGCGTGACGTCGTGGTGGAGGATGCCGGCGGCGTGCGCGGCGGCCAGCGCCGAGGCGATCTGGTGCCCGATCCGGGCCACGTCGTGCTCGGTCATCGGCCCCTGCTCGACGAGGAGGTCGGTCAGCGACCGGGACGGAAGGTATTCCAGCACCAGGTACATCGAGCCCGCGTCTTCGAACACGTCGTGCACCGCGATCGCGTGCGGGTGCCTCAGCCGCGAGGCCAGCCGGGCCTCCCGGATCGCCCGCTCGCAGTTGTCGAAGAGCGTGGCCGGCTCGGCGCCCGGGTCCTGCAGCAGCTGTTTGACCGCCACCACGCGGTCCAGCCGCTCGTCCTTGGCCTGCCACACCACGCTCATCGCCCCGCGGCCGACCCGGTCCAGCAACCGGTACCGGCCGTTGATCACGCGTTCTTCGAAACCCACCCCGGATCCTCACGACGATTGTCGAAACCGGCCGCCGGCTCGAATCCGCGTCAGTCTTTCGGCCCGGCTGAATCAGCGGCACGGTATTGACGGTGCACTTCTTAGCAGATGACCGATGTGTCCCAGGTCTCATTCCGCCGGTTTGCGGCGGGAAAGTTGCCCGACGGCCGTCCGTGCGCGCACCGGCCTCGTCGAATTCGGTGATTTCGTGCTCGCGGCGGCCAAGTGGGCCTGGCGGTTGCTCCGTCCGGGCGCTTCGGCGAGCCGGCTCCGCGAAAGTGGTCGCGACCTGGTGTGTCGAAATGATCACGACGGCGCGGCGATCGCGGGATTTGCGGTGGCGCCCCGTTCTCCTTAGTCTCCGCGCGGGACGATTAGTGGTTCTCGCGGGCTACCGGGAGGTGTCCAGGGGTGGAGCCGGAAGACCTGGACGCCACACGGATCGCGGACGTGCCGCGGCACGATCGATTCCGCTCGATCGGCGTGGTCGCGTCGACGCTGGGGACGCTGGGCAGCAGCCGGACGCTCGAGGCCATCGCGACCGCCGCGGCGGCCGAGGGCTACGCGACCACCCTGATCCCCGTGGAGGTGGTCGGGCGGCTCGACCGGGAAGCCGTCGACGGCGTGGTGGTCCTCGTCGGGGACCACGAGGTGAACGGGCGCGAGATCGAGCTGCCGGACGGCGTGCCGGTGGTGGTCGTCGATTCGCGGCCGCGCGCCGGTCATCCGGTCGTCGACACCGACCAGGTCCAGGGCGCCGCGCTGGCCACCGAGCACCTGCTGAAGCTGGGGCACCAGACCGTCTGGCACATCGCCGGGCCGATGGACTCCTTCGCGGCGAAACGCCGGGAATGGTCCTGGCGCGAGACGCTGATCCGCTACGACCGGGACATCCCGCTGGCGGTGGTCGGGGACTGGTCGGCGGATTCCGGGTACCGGCTGGGGCAGGTGCTCTGCCGGGACCCGGCCGTGACGGCGGTGTTCGCCGCGAACGACCAGATGGCGCTGGGCCTGCTGCGCGCCCTGCGCGAGGCCGGGCGCTCGGTGCCCCGTGAGGTCAGTGTCGCCGGTTTCGACGACATGGCCGAGGCCGCGTGCTTCTGGCCGCCGTTGACCACGGTCCGGCAGTCCTTCGACGAACTCGGCCACCGGGCGGTGCGGACCCTGCTCGACCGGATCGTCTCGGGCAGCTCGGATGAGGTGCGCGCGCTCGTGCCGACCACGCTGGTGGTCCGGGGGAGCACCGCGCCGCCGCCGTGGTGATCGCCGATCGCGGGAATTTCGGCGTGAATCGTCGAAACAACCGGGAGGTCGCCGCCGTCGAACCGGGATACCGCCTTCGGTTTTGACCGTTCCTGAGCTTTTCCGATCGCATCGTGGCGTCGCGGCGGCCGGTTCCGTTATCGATGGTACCGACGCCGACTTCGGCCGGCACCGGCGCCGGCTTCGGGAAGGATGACCCATGGGATCGCCGAACCAGGTGGTTGCTCGCGGAGCTTTCTCCATTCTGCTCAGACTGCTGGCGGTGTTCGCGCTCGCCGGTGGGTTGCTCGCCGTCGGCCCGAACCAGGCGAACGCGTCCACCGCCCAGTTCAAGGGCGTGAACTGGGCGGACCAGCGGGACAACTTCGTCAACGGGGTGCTGTACCCGTCGGGGCTGGGTTCCGGGGACACGTACACGTCCGCCGCCGCGGTGGCGGAGCAGGTGGTCGGGCAGATGTACTCGATCACCGGGGCGAACACGGTGCGGATGCCGATCAACGAGCCGACCGTTTCGAGCTATTGGGGAACCTACACCGGGGCGATCGACACGGCGCTGACCAAGGGCAAGGTGATCCTGGCCTACTGGGCGTACACCGGCGGCAAACCGGTGAGCACCACCGCGTTCTACCAGATGTGGGACAAGGTGGTCGCGAAGTACGGCGGCAACCCGAACGCCTACTTCGAGGTCATCAACGAGCCGGCCGGCTACAACATCGGCAGCCTCGACAACATGTACAACGACTGGCTGAACCGGTACTCCGCCGTGCCGCGCGGCCGGGTCATCCTCGACGGTGGTGGCCTGGCCCAGAACGTCGCCGGAGTCGGCGACGACCACCGTCTCGACAACACGTTGCTCGCGGTGCACGACTACTCGTTCTTCGCCGGCTACGAAAGCGAAACCGAGTGGGCGAACCACATCGCCGGCTACATCGGCGCGTACGCCGCCCGGACCGTCGCCACCGAATGGGGCGGCCCGATGGGGCCCGGCAGCAAGAACGGCGTCCACTACGACACGATCGACTACAACGTTCCCAGCGGATCGTTCTTCGCCGACTACATCCGCGGCGTCAGCGGCAAACTGCGTGCCCTCGGCATGGGCAGCGTGTACTGGCCGGGCCTGCGCGACGGCGACTGGTACAGCATGACCACCAAGAGCGGAACCGGGGCGGGCATCAAGCTGTCGCTGGTGAATCCGTCCGGGCTGGCCCGGCTGCAGTACGCCTGGGGCGCCGGGGACGCGGGCGGCACCTACGTCCGGATCGTCAACGCCGCCACCGGCCTGTACATCGACGGCCTTGGCCGCACGGCCACCGGCTCCACCGCCGGCCAGGGGAGCGGCAGCGCCGGCCGGGCCGAGCAGCAGTGGGTCGTCGAGAACTCCGGCAACTACGTGCGCATCAAGAACCGCGCCACCGGTCTCTACCTGGACGGCGCGGGCCGCACGGCCAACGGGGCCGCCGTGGCCCAGTACGCCGACAGCGGCAGCGCGAACCAGCAGTGGTCGGTGGTGACCGACGCCAACAACGTGCGCATCAGGAACCGGGCGACCGGCAAGTACATCGACGGCATGGGAAGCGCCGGCAGCGGCGCCGACCTGGACCAGTACGGCGACAGCGCGAGCGGGAACCAGAGGTGGAAGATCGTCGCCGCCGGCTGAACGGCGTACATATACGTGAACGCCCGTCCCCGGAGTTCGCCCGCTCGCGTGGTTCAGGTTCCGGACGGCCGTCCAGTGGGTAGCCCTCACTGTGAGGTTTGGCAGGCCTCCGCCTGCTGCGACGAGTGAGAGGTGATCACATGAGCCAGGGCGACGCTCCGGTCGGACGATCGGTGAAAACGGCGGCGGCCGGCGTACGGGATCTCGCCGCGGAAGCCGCGCGGGTGGGGGCGGCCGCGGCCGCGCGGGCGGTCGAGATCACCGACCGGAAGCTGGCCGAAAGCGCGGGTGAACTCGCGAAGGTGGGCCGTGCGGCGACCAAGGAACTGGACAAGAGCACGCGGGCCGCGCGCCGGGACGTGCTGGCGAACTCGACGGCGGCCCGCGACGAAGTGCTGGCCAGGGCGGGGAAGATGCGCGACCCGGGCCGCAAGGCGGCGCAGGCCGTCGCGGCCGTGGTCGGGTCGGCGGGCGAGTCGGGCCGTCGGCGGCGGAAGACCGTCGCGGCCGCGAAGCGCGATCTGGCCGTGGCGCTCCAGGAGGCGAAGAGCGCGGCCCGCGGCGATCGCACCCGGCGGGCTCGCTGGCCGTGGCTGGTGGCGCTCGGCGTGCTGGCCGCCGCGATCGCGGCCGTCGTCCAGGTCCGGCGGTCGAACCCGTTGGCGGAGAACGAGACCGCCGCGCGACCGGAAGAGAAGCCCGCGACGCAGTCGTCGGACAACACGGCCGCGTTGCCCGCCGAGAAGCCCGCATCGGAGAAGCCGTCCCCGTCCGGACAGCCGGCGGCCCCCACGGCGCCTGCCGCGCCTACGGCCGTCAAGCCGCCGCAGCCCGCGACCCCCAAGGCGGCACCGCCGGCACCGTCCGGCCAGACGGTCACGCAGCCGGCGGGGAAGCCCGCCGAAGGCACGAACGGCCACGCCCCCGCCGGACGCGGTCAGAACAAGGCCCGCTAGCTCCGCTCGGCGAACCGGACCACTGCCCGCACCCGGGAGCACCCCGGGTGCGGGCATTGACGCTCTTGTGCGCCGCGCCCGCCCGGCTTACGCCCCAATATGGCGTTGGGTCAAGGCCGGGTAGTTAAAGGATTCCTCTGCCGCGCAAGCGGTCAACGGAACGGCCGTGAATGGCACATTGAGGGACTCTATGTCCCTCAATGCGACATTCACGGCCTTGGGCGAGCACCTGAAACCGGGCTAATCGGGCTAATCGGGCAGCTTGACAGCTCTCTGCCGCAGCTAACTGCCCGGCCTTGGGCGTTGGTTGCGTCCAACGCACCCAATGTGGCGTTCGGTGCGTTGGACGCACCCAATGCCACATTGGGGATTTTTCATCCTGTTGGTGCTGGTCAGTGGGGTTGACAGCGCTGGTTGTGGTTGTGGGGTAACGGGGTTTGGTGGTTGCCGGCTTCTGGTCGGGAACGCGGCGGAGCCCCCGGATGTTGATCAAGTCGTGACTCAAGAAAAAACGTCCGGGGGCTCCGCGCCCACTGTCTCACACCCCACCACCGCGACGATCTCCTACCGCAGTGCCCTGCCGGTATCAGCGGCCACGATCGCCTGGCTGACCAGCCTGATCACCGCACACCGGGCGAAGATCGGCTCCCGCTGGCGCAAGGTCACCCCGGCCCAGCAGGCGATCCTGGTCCTGGCGATGCTGCGCAAAGACGAACGCCTGCTGGACCTGGCCACCCCGAACGGGATCTCCGCCTCCACCCTGCGCCGCTGGCTGCTGGAAGTCATCACCCTGCTCGCCGGCCGCGCCCCCAGACTGCCCCGGGTCCTGCGCAGACTGGCCGCCCGCGGGGCCGTGGTGGTGCTGGCCGACGGCACCCTGATCCGCACCCGCCGCCGCACCGGCAAGAACAACCGCCGCCACTACAGCGGCAAACACAAACACCACGGCCTCAACGTCCTCGGGTTGACCGACGAACACGGCCGGCTGCTCTACGTCTCAGCAGCCCTGCCAGGCAAAAACCGCCGACATCACCGCCGCCCGCCACCACCGCATCCGCGAACAACTCCACCAGCACCGGCTGACCCCGGCCGCGGACAAAGCCTTCCACGGCTGGCACAAAGACGTCCGCGAAACACGAGACTGCGACATCTGCGGCGGCCCGTGTGAGCAGGTGGTGCTCACCCCCTACAAAGCCGAAGCCAAACGACCGCTCACCGAGGCCCAACAGGCCGCGAACACGGTGTTCTCCGCGCTGCGCTGCGCGGTCGAGGGCGGCTTCGCCGCCCTCAAAACCTGGCACATCCTCGACAAACTCCGCCTCCACCCCCGCCACGCCACCACCCTCATCCGCGCCCTGCTCGTACTCACCCAACACGAGCAGAGCGCCCGCGACACCGCCCGGCACGCCACGGCCTGACCACTACCAGACCCTGTCAACCCACCCCGACCAGCACAAACCAGGATGAAAAATCCCCATTGGGGCGCATGAGCCCGGCCGTCACAGCCCGGCGCGACCTGGACCCGTGGACCGTGGCGAACGGTCGGTAAGCGCTTTCCGGGTTATGATCGACACGACGGGTGGAGGTTGTCGATGGGGTGGCGGTTCGCGGTCAGCACGCTGGGCATGCCGGGCGAGCCGGTGCGCGACGCCGCACGCACCGCGCTCGCCCACGGTTGCGAAGGCCTGGAGCTGCGCGTGCACCCGGACGAAGAGGTCCACTTGGGACTGCCCGGCCCCGCCGTCGATCGCGTGCGGTCCGGCCTCGCGGACGAGGGGCTGGCCGTCGCGTGCCTGGCCGGGTACGCGAAGGTCGCCGCGCCGGGCGCCGACGGGCCGGTGATCGGCGAACTGCGGGCGCTGATCGAGCTGGCGCACCGGATCGGCACGCCGGCGGTGCGCGTCTTCCCGGGCGGCGACGGCGACGCGCATCCCCGGATCGCCGCCGTCCTCGACGACCTCCGTGACGCCGGCGTGCGGCTGCTGGTCGAGACGCACGACTCCCACCCGACCGGGGCGGCGGCCGTGAGCCTGGTCGCCGGGTTCGGGGCGCCGGACCTGGCCGCGGTGCTGTGGGACGCGGTCCACCCGTGGCGCGCCGGCGAGGAGCCGGCCACCACCAAGGAGGTGCTCGGCCCCTACCTCGGCTACTTCCAGGTCAAGGACGCCGTGAGCCGGGACGACCCGACGCCGGTGCCGCCGGGGGAGGGAGCCGTCCCGCTCGGCGAATGCGGCGAGCTGCTGCGCTCGTGGCCGGGCTGGGTCTCCCTGGAGTGGGAGAAGGCGTGGTACCCGGAGCTCGCCCCGGTGGAGGTCCCGCTGCGCGCGGCGGCGGCCTGGGTCGACCGGCACGCACCGCGTTAGTGCGGCCACTCGGCTGACTGCCGCCTGGCCGGTTACGTGGAGGGCATCTCCGGAATCCTCCGGATGGCGTAGTGCCGCGGCAGGGTGCGATCTTGGGGCGCCACCGAGTTCTCTTCGCATCGGCCCGCGTGGTACGAAGCCCGGGCCGCGGCGGTCGGCGGGACGACGGCCGCGGCCCGGCTCGGGCTAACGACCGGAGAAGTTCACGTCACTGCAGAAGTAGTACGACTGGTCGAGGTGGCTCGCCTGCCAGATCGTGTAGACGATGTGCCGCCCCGTCCTGGCGCCCGCGTTCACCGTGACCTGGTACTGCCCCGCGGGGGCGATGCGGCCCGTCTGGGCGACCAGTTCGAGGTTGCCCCAGCCCAGCGGCTGGGTCGCGGCGTCGAAGCCCTGCTTGGTGATGTACACCCGGAGGTAGTCCGCGCCGTGGCGGGCCTGGTCGGTGATGGTGAGCGTGAACCGGTTGTCCTTGTTCGCCATCTGCCAGGCGCCGACCTTGTCCAGCGCGTTGTACCGGGGGCTCTGCGTGCGGCCGCCGCTGCACAGCGTCCCGTCGGGGATCGCCGCCTGGTGGTTGCCCGCGACCCCTTCGCGGTAGAGCCCGTTCCAGTTCCACATCGCGTTCGGGTCGGCCTGCCAGGCCTGCCAGCACATCGGGTCCCGCGTCGCCATGGCCGGGTTCTGGAAGTCGCTGCCCCAGCGGTTCCAGCAGCCGTAGTTGCGCGACGGCGGGTCGGTGGCGGAACCGTGCGCGTCGGCGACGCCGGTGAGCACTCCGCCCAGCAGCACGGCGGCCACGGCCGTCACCACCAGGGAGAGCAAGGTCTTGCGAGGGCGAATCCGTCGGGGAACCACACTGTCCTCCTTCGTCCGGCGAACCGATCGGTTGGGAGCGCTCCCAATCATGCGTCGGTGACCATACGCGGTCGCGGTCGCCGGTGGCCAGGAACAAACCACCAGGAACTCCTTGTGGTGCCTGGGTTTCCGCCACGGCGCCGTACTGAACGGCTCCTGAACGGCCGAGGGATCCCGGTTCACGTCCCCTGATCGGTCCCGTGCCCGGGAACGCGCCGTGAGCGCGGCGCCGCGTGACTGCGCCGCCCAGGCGTATCTGGAGAATTCGTCACCGGAGGGCGGGCGAGGGCGCACGAACCGCCGTGTCCGGTGGGGACTTGAACTAACCCGGAGAGGCACTTCCGCGCCTTCGGTGGGTGCCGACGGAAGCCATCGACAGGGCGGCTGGCTACCCGGGCGGTTCCGGGATAAACCGGTCGGCAGGAGACAGCGCGGGACCCGCGGCACCCGGCGATCAACGGGACGGCGCAGAACAGCGCCTCCAGCGGCAGCGTGCCGCTCACCGTCCACACAGGACAGCAGGACCGGTGGGCCGGCGCCCCGCGGCGACGGTGGCAGGCCGATCATCCGGGCGACCGCTCCCGCCGTCCACGTGGACGCTGTCGGCGAACGCGAGTTCGGAGCGCTCCGCACGACCGGTTGCGGCAGGCCACTCAACCCATCCAAGGTCGGGCATCGGGCTCCCCGGCCCGCCGGTCGTGAACGGCGGTTAGGCCCGGCCCGGTGGCGGGTAACCCCCGGGCATGGAAGCGGAGGCGCTGCTGCAGAGCCTGACCCGCGTCGTGACCGCGCTGGATGGCACGGGCATCCGGTTCGCCGTCGCCGGCGGGCTGGCGGTGTACGCCCGCGGCGGCCCGCCGTCGGACCACGACGTCGACCTGTTCCTCAAACCCGGAGACGCCGAACGCGCGGCGGAGGTCCTCACCGCCGCTGGGCTGCGCCGCGTGCACCCGCCGGAAGACTGGCTGACGAAGGTCTACGACGGCGACATCCTCGTCGACCTGATCTACGGGCCCAACCACCGGCCGGTGACCGACGAACTGCTCGACCGCGCCGCGCTGATGCGGGTGGGGTCCACCGCGGCGCCGGTCGTCTCCGCCACCGACCTGCTCGTGGACAAGCTGCTCGTGCTGAGCGCACACCGATGCGATTTCGAGCCGCTGCTGCAGATCGCCCGCGACCTACGCGAGCAGGTCGACTGGACCGACGTCGCCGTCCAGGTGTCGGCGTCCCCCTACGCCCGGGCGTTCCTGAGCCTGCTCGGCGACCTGTCCGTCATCGACCCGAAGGAGGCACTCGTGCCCGAACCACCGCAGTATCTCGTCGCCCGGCTCAGCCGGGTCCTGGCCGAAGACCCCCGCACCGCCGAGCTCGGCGTGCACGTGACCGTGCGGGGCGACCACGTCCACCTGACCGGCGAAGTCACCTGCCCCGCGCGGAAGGCGGAGGTGGACGCCGTCGTCGCCGAATACCTGACCGAAGAGCTGGTGCACAACGACGTCCGGGTCGCCGACGTCCGCGAACCGGCCGGCGCGGAGGAGATCAGCCGATGAGGATCGCCGCGGTCGGGGACGTGCACCTGGGCGAGGACTCCCGCGGCCTGCTCCGGCCGGCGCTGGAACACCTGGCCGGCACCGCCGACATCCTGCTGCTGGCCGGTGACCTCACCCGGCACGGCACCGTCGAGGAAGCCCGCGTGGTGGCCGACGAGCTCGCCGGGCTGGGCGTGCCGATCGCCGCGGTCCTCGGCAACCACGACCACCACAGCGACTCGGGCGAGGTGATCGCGAACCTGCTCCGGGAGACCGGGGTCGTGGTGCTGGAAGGCCACGCGGCCCGCTTCGACCTGCCGGACGGGTCGCTGGGCGTCGCCGGGGTCAAGGGGTTCGGCGGCGGGTTTGCCGGCAAGTGCGCCAGCCGCTTCGGCGAGCGGGAGATGAAGGACTTCGTCGAGCACACCATGGCGTCGGCGGACTCGCTGCGCGAAGCGTTGTGCAGCCTCGACACCGACGTCGTCGTCGCGCTGACCCACTACGCGCCGATTTCCGGGACCCTGCACGGCGAGCCGCCCGAGATCCACCCGTTCCTCGGCTCGTACCTGCTGTGCGAGCCGATCGACGAGGTGGGCGCGGACCTGGCCCTGCACGGGCACGCCCACTTCGGGTGCGAACAGGGTGTGACGCCGGGCGGGGTGCGCGTGCGGAACGTGGCGCAACCGGTGATCAGGAAGGCGTACGCGCTCTACGAGCTGCATCCGGCCGAGCTGGCGGCGCGCCGGTAGCGGCGGGAACGGATCAGAACTCGTCCGCTTTGGTCAGCTCGTGCTCGAAGGCGTCCGCCCGGGCGACGACCGACTTGAGCGGGCGCTCGAACTCGTGCTCGATGCTGAGCCCTTCCAGGGGCACGGTGTGCTTGAGCAGCGCGACCCCGTCCACCACGGCCGCGCCGCCGGCCGCCGCGCCGCCCGCGAGTTCGAGCAGCTTCCGCAGGTCGATCGAGTCCGCCCAGCCCACCGGCGAGGAGATCTCCACCCAGGCGGCGCCGTCCTGGTCGGGGAGGTGGTGCGCCGTCGCCTGCTGGGTCCGGTCGCCGGGGCCGTGGAGCCGGAACCGCAGCCAGCCGTCCGACTCCTCCAGGACCTCGTACCGGGTCCGGACAAAGTTGATCACGTCGGTCCAGCTGGTCACCTGCTCCGCCTTCCGCTTGGGACTGTCTTGCGCGGTCGAGCATCTCACGTCCGTCTAGGTGACCAGGCCCCGGCGGTAGGCGTAACCGGGGCGGCGCGGCTGCGACGGAACGCTGGAGCCGCGGTGGCCCGGAATCGTCACCATGCGGTGGGCATTCGCGGGTAGCTCGTTCGGGGGATGGTGGCTGTTGGTTCGCGGTCAGCCTGGGCTGTGTCAGCGTGACCGAATCACGGCAGGGCTCCGGAGATGTCGATAACCGCGTCCCCGTCATCGCCACCGCCGAAGGCAGTTCGCAGCTCGCTCATCTCCCGGAGCGTCGTCCGCCCGGTGACGAACAACGCGGCCAGCCGCGGCAGCGGCCGGCCGGTGGCGAGCAGGGCGCGCACCTGGTCCGCGTCCAGCTTCAGCACCCGCAGGGCCGGCAGGTCGCAGACCGGCCCCCAGTCCGGCACCGCCGATCCGGCGAGGCCCAGCCGGGTCAGCCGGGGTAGCGTGCGCAGCACGGCGAGGTCGAGCGGTTCGGCGACCCCGTCCAGCTGGAGGTCCCACAGCACCGGATGCCCGGCGACCGCGGCGAGATCGACCTGCCGCGCGTCGATCTGCAGCGACTCCAGCGCCCCGAGCCCGCCGATCGACGGGAGCACCGCGCCGGCGCGGTTGACCCTCAGCAGCCGCAGCGACGGCAGCGGTTCGAACACCGCCAGGCCGACGTCGCCGGGGTCGTTGAGGTAGACCTCCTGCACCAGCTCCCGCCCGGGGAACCCGGCCACCACCGTGGCCAGGTCCAGGTCGGCCGCGTCCGAGATGACTTCGGAGTAAGACCGCGCCGGGTCGTCGCGGAGCCCGGTCTCCGGGGACAGGTACCGATCTCCCGGGTCTTCGTACCGGCCGGCGCGCAGGGCCTCGACGACCTCGGTGAGCATGTCGGTGATCGACGCCGAGACGTAGCGCAGGGGCCCGTAGATGTCCCGGCCGTATTCGACGACCTGGCCCGAGCGGCCCCGCTCGGCCGGGTCGAGGTCCACGGCGAGGTAGTTCATCGCGCGGTCGCCGCCGAAGGTGACCCACCAGTCGTTGCGGGACAGGCGTTTCACCCGTCCGGGCGGCGCCGTCTCGAACACGACGCCGTCGTCGTCCGGCTCGTCTTCCCAGCCGTACGAACCGGGTTCGCCCCCCAGGTACGTCTCGACGAGCCGGTCGAGGGGGTCGTGGGAGTAGGGGCCGAGCAGGCCGCTCTCCCGCGGGTCGCCGTCCGCCACGCGGTACAGCGCGCGCAGGTCTTCCGGCAGCCGCACGCCGATCCGGGTTTCGGCGGCGGCCAGGTCGGCCTCGGTGCGGCCGGACGGCCACGGCGGGGGAGCGCCCTTGATCGCGGCGTACCGCTCGGCGAACTCCCCGGCGAGCCGGGTGACGTCGGCGAGCACGGCCGGATCCGTCGGCGCCCCGGTCGGCGCCGCGGCCGCGGGCCGGGGCAGGCCGGGCCGCGGGTGCCCGGGGTAGCGGAACTCCGCGTCGAACACGATCCGCCCGGGTGACACGGAAGCGACGTCCGGCTGGGCGGTGAAGGTGTAGTGACCGCCGGCGGCCAGCCGGACCTCCAGCGCCGCCGGCGGCCGTTCGAAGAGGACCTCGGCGATCGGCGTGTAGTCGACGGCCAGGTGCGTCCGCACGTCACTCCAGGCGTGGCACGAAACGGCGCCACCGGTGTGCCGCAGCTGCAGGGTGGCGGCCGACCACCCGGCGCCGGCGCCCGCGCGCAGTGCTTCGGCCATGGCTCTCGCGATCTCGCCGAATCCGGCGTCCCCCGTGGTCATGGGGCGGAGCCTAGCGACGGGGTCCGACAAAACCGCGCGCGTCGCCGCGCGGCCGCCCGGCGGTCGGCGTGTCGGGGGCGGGGTGCTCCGGCCCGGGTCTCCCGTCGTGTCAGACTCCGCGGCGATGTACACCCCAGCCGATCTCGCCGACCTGCTCGAATGCGAGCACCGCAGCGTGCTGAACCAGGCGCTGGCCGCGGACCTGCCGGGGGCGCCGCGGCCCGGTTCCGGGCCGGATCCGGCCGAGGTCCGGCGCGCCCGCGCCGCTGCGAAGGCCATGCTCGCCCGGCTCCGCGGTGAAGGACGCGCGGTGGTCGAGATCGATGACGCCGACTCGGTCGCCGCCGCCGAAGCGACGGCGGAGGCGTTGCGGTCGGGAGCGCCGGTGATCCACCGGGCCGTCTTCCGCGACGGCGAGTCCTCGGCGTGCGCGGACTTCCTGATCCGAGACGAAGAAGGCCGCTACGAGGTGTACGACGCGAAGCCGGCGCGCCAGGCGAAGCCCGCCGCGGTGGTGCGGCTGACCGCGTGCGCCGACGCGGTGCGCCGGGCCGGGTGGCCGACCGGGCCGAACCTGCACCTGCGGCTGGACGACGGCAGCACCCGGACGTTGCGGGTCGAGGACTTCCGGCCGCTGGTCGACCGCCTGCGGGCCCGGCTGCGCGGCCGGGCGCCGGGGCTGCCGGCCCGGTTGTGGGCCGACGAACGCCCGGCCTGCGCCGGTTGCGGGTTCGCCCAGCACTGCGCGTCGGCCCGGGAGGCCGACCGCGATCTCTCGCTGGTGGCCGGGATGCGTGGCGACCAGCGCCGCAAGCTGGTCGCCGCCGGGCTGGGCTCGATCGACGCGCTGGCCTCGGCCGCGCCGGGCGACCGGCCGCGGGACCTGTCCGTCACGTCGTTCGCGACCCTGCGCGCCCAGGCCGCGCTCCAGGTGCGGCAGGACGCCACCGGTGAGGTCGCCTACGAGATCGTCGACGCGTGCGCGCTGGCCGGCCTGCCGGCGCCCGCCCCGGGTGACGTCTTCCTCGATCTGGCGGGCGATCCGCACGCGCTGGCGGGCGAGGGGCTGGAGTACCTGTTCGGGGCGCTCACCGCGGAGGGCGACCGGCGGTTCACCCCGTTCTGGGCGCACACCCGGGCCCAGGAGAAGCGGGCGTTCGAGGAGTTCGTCGACTTCGCCACGGCCCGGGTCGCCGAGCACCCCGGCTCGCACGTCTACCACTACGCGCCGTACGAAGTCACCGCGATCAAGCGGCTCGCGGCGGTGCACGGGACCCGCGAGGAGGCCGTCGACCAACTGCTGCGCGGTGGCGCGGTCGTGGACCTGCACGCGGTGGTGCGCAAGGCGTTGCGCGTTTCGCAGCGGTCGTACTCGATCCGGCACCTCGAGCCGCTCTACCAGCCGGGCACCCGTGAAGGCAGCACGAAGACCGCGATGTCGGACGTCGAGGCGTACGAGGAGTACCTGACGCTCGCCCGGTCCGGTGAGCCGGAACGGGCGGCCGAAGTCCTGCGCGGCATCGGGGAGAACACCGAGTACGACTGCGTTTCGGCGCTGCGGTTGTTCGAGTTCCTCCACCAGGTCCGCGCCGAGGCCGGCGTCGAACCGCCGGCGGCCGCCGAGGAATCCGCCGAGGACGCGCTGATCCGCGCGGCCGAAGAGGACGTCGCCGCCGAGCGCCGCGCCGAACGCGCCGCCCAGCTGGCCGCGCTGGTCGACCCGCTGCTCGACGGGCTGCCGGACGACCCGGGTGACTTCACCGGCGACGAGCGGGCCCGCGCGCTGCTGGCGGCGTCGGTCGGCTACCACCGCCGCGAGACGAACCCCTCGTGGTGGGAGTACTTCCGCCGGCTGGCCGCGCCGCTCGGCGATCTCGAAGTCGACACCGCCTGCGCCGTCCCGGTGTCGCTCGAAGCGGGGGAGTGGGTGCCGCCGGCCGGCCGGGTCCGCACCGCGAAGCGCACGTTGCTCGTCACGTGCGACCCGGACCACCCGCACCCGTTCGCGCCGGGTGACGACGTGCGGCTGCGCTACGGCGCGACCGCCCGCGACGCCAAGGTCGTCGCCGCTTCCGCCGTGGAACTCACCTTGGCGGAGAGCTGCCCGCCGGACGCCACCACCGCCGACCGGCCGGTCGCGATCCTGCCCGGCAGCCCGGTGCGGCCCTCGCCCAAGGACGAGGCGGTGGCCGATCTCGCCCGCCTGGTCGTCGACGCGCTGCCGGTGCTGCCGCGGCATCCCGGCGTCGACCTGCTCCGCCGGACGCCCCCGCGGCTGCGGGGTGGCGCCGCGCTGCCGGAACCGGGGGAGGACCTGGTCGCCACGGTGATCGACGCGGTCGAGGCGCTCGACGGCTCGGCCCTCGCGGTGCAGGGCCCGCCGGGCGCGGGCAAGACGTACCTCGCCGGGAAGCTGATCGCCCGCCTGGTCCGCGCCGGGCGGACCGTCGCGGTCACCTCCACCAGTCACAAGGCCGTGGAGAACGTGTTGAGCGCGGCGAAGAAGACCGCGCCGGAGCTGCCGTGCGCCAAGCGGGCGAAGAAAACCCCGGACCCGGCGGCGCCGTGGGAACAGCCGAAGAGCAACCCGGCGCTGGTGAAGTGGCGGGAAGAGCACGACACCGGGCACCTGGTCGGCGGGACGGCGTGGACGTTCGCCAACGCCGCGATCCGCGAGGAGCCCTTCGACCTGCTGATCATCGACGAGGCGGGCCAGTTCGCCCTCGCCGACGCGCTCGCGGTGTCGATGTGCGCCAAGAACGTCCTGCTGCTGGGCGATCCGCAGCAGTTGCCCCAGGTGGTGCAGGGCACGCACCCGGCGGGCGCGGAGGCGTCGGCGCTGGGGCACCTGATCGGCGAGGCCGACATCATGCCGCCGGAGCTCGGCTACTTCCTGGACGAGACGCGGCGCATGCACCCGGCCGTGTGTGAACCGGTGTCGAAGCTGTCCTACGCGGGGCGCCTGCACGCCCACCCCTCGGCCGCCGGCCGGGCGATCGAAGGCGTCGCCGCGGGCCTGTACCTGGCCGAGGTCGACCACCACGGCAACACGACCCGCTCGGTGGAGGAAGCCGACGCGGTCGTCCGCATCGTGTCCGATGTGCACGGTCGCCTGTGGACGGACGGCGGCCCGGCCCGGCCGCTCGGCGACGCCGACATCGTCGTCGTCGCGCCGTACAACCTGCAGGCTCGGACGGTGAGCCGGGCGCTGGAGGCGGCCGGGTTCCCCGGCGTCCGGGTGGGCACGGTCGACCGGTTCCAGGGTCAGGAAGCCCCGGTCGTGCTCACGACGATGACGTCGTCGTCGGCGGTCGACCTGCCCCGCGGGCTCGACTTCCTGTTGTCCCGCAACCGGCTCAACGTCGCCCTCTCGCGGGCGCAGGCACTGGCGATCCTCGTGTGCTCGCCCCGGCTCGTCGAGGCCGACATCCGGACGGTGGCGGAGATGCGGCTGGTCGCGGGCATGATCGGCCTGATGACCGGAGCGGCGCCCTGGCCAACGCGGTAGCCGCGGCGTCAGGGCACGCGGCTCATGGCCCGGTAGAGGTCGGCGGAAGGCGGTGAGCCGGGCATCGGCGGGAGCGGGGCGCCGGGCGTGGCGAAGGCGCGGAGCAGCTGGCCGATGAGCCGGCGCCAGGTGCCGGGTGCGGCGTCGCCGGTGGCGGCGATGACGCCGGCGTTGCCATGAGCAGGATGACGAGGTCTTCGGAGGTGAAGTCGGCCCGGAGGTGGCCGGTGGCCTTGGCGCGGCTGATGAGTTCCAGGAAGCCCCGGTAGGACTCGGTCCGGCGGGCTTCGGCGGCCGTCGCGCCGGGAAAGCTCACGGTGAGCACGGCGGCGAAGCCGCGGTCGGCGGCTTGCATCCCGCAGATGGTCTCGACGTAGTGCGTGAAGCCGTGCCAGGGGTCGGGGTCGCCGAGCGCCGCTTTCGTGGCCGCGGCGTAGGCCTCCATCCGGTCGGTGAAGACGGCGTTGACGAGCTCGTCACGAGTGGCGAAGCGGCGGGAGAGGGTCGCCTTGCCGACGCCGGCCTCGCGGGCCACCGACGCCATCGAAACCTCCAGGCCTTCGCTGGCGTAGAGGCGGCGGGCCGCTCGTGAGTGGAGCATCGAGGCGCCGCTCAAGAGCTGAGCGGCGTAGCGGAAATCCCCCCTCCGAGTGAAAACCCCAATGTGGCGTTGGGTGCGTTGGATGCACCGAATGCCACATTGGGTGCGTTGGACGCACCCAACGCCACATTGGGGCGCTTACCGGGCCACTCGCTCGTCCGTGCCCGGCACCTTGGCCGTGGTGATGGCGATGCGGTTCCCCGTGTCGATGCTGAAGATCAGCGGGAGCAACTGGGCCAGTTCCGCCTCGCCGAACTCCCTGAGAGCCCGGGCGTAGACGTCATCCGGCACGCCGCCGTCGGCAATCAGCGTGACCGCTTCCGTGAAGGCCAGTTGCGGCCTGTTCCTTCTCGCTGAAGAAGTTCGCCGCTTCCGGCCAGATCGCGACCATGTCGTTTCCCGCGGGGGATACTCGCGGGGTGGAGGTCACGCTTGACTAGGACCGTGGTCGTGCGAGTCATGCTGGTGGCCGTGCTGGTCGTGGTCCTCGTGCTCGCCGCCGTCTGGGCCGTCCAGCGGCGGCTGATCTACCTGCCGGATCCCGCGCCGGTGCCCGCGGCCGCGAGCGTGCTGCCCGGCGCCGAAGACGTCCGCCTCCGCACCGCCGACGGGCTCGAGCTGGGCGCCTGGTTCGTCCGCCCGCCGGGACGGGCGCCGACGGCGGCGGTGCTGGTGGCGAACGGCAACGGCGGCAACCGGGCCGGGCGGGCCCCGCTGGCCGCGAAGCTCGCGGAGGCGGGGTTGGCCGTGCTGGTGTTCGACTACCGGGGATACGGCGGCAACCCGGGCGATCCCAGCGAAGCCGGCCTGGCGCTCGACGTCCGCGCGGCCTACCGCTTCCTGACCGAACGGACCCCGCCGGGGCGCGTCGTCTTCTACGGGGAAAGCCTCGGCTGCGCCGTCGTGACGGAGCTGGCGCTCGAACACCCGCCCGCCGGGCTGCTCCTGCGGTCCCCGTTCGTGGACCTCGCCGCGGTGGGCGCGGAGGTCTACCCGTACCTGCCGGTGCGCCTGCTGCTGCGCGACCGGTTCCCGGTCAAGGAGCAGGTCGCGCGCCTGCGGGTGCCGACCGTGGTGGTCCTCGGGAGCCGGGACTCGATCGTCCCGCCCGCCCAGAGCCGCGAGGTGGCGGCCGCCGCGTCCGCCCGGCTGGTGGAGATCCCCGGCGCCGACCACAACGACCCGGTGCTGCTCGAAGGGCGGGAGCTGGTCGAGGCGGTGACGTCGCTGGTTCCGCGCTGAGCACGCTCGTCCGGTGTGACGTGGGTCGTCCTTGAGACCCTGGCCGGATCGCGCATAATGGCCACTGACCGACTGCTTGGTATGTGCCGGGCACCACACCCGAAGGAGACACACTGCCGTGAACTCGTTCAAGGATCGCGTCGCGATCGTCACCGGGGCCAGCCGGGGCATCGGCCTCGGGATCGCGAAGACGCTCGTCGAGCGCGGCGCCAAGGTGTGCCTCACCGCGCGCAAGCCCGAGGCCCTCGAGGAGGCCGTCAACTCGCTCGGCGGCCCCGACGTCGCCATGTTCGTGGCCGGCAAGGCCGACGACACCGACCACCAGGACGAGACGGTCGCCAAGACGATCGAGACCTTCGGCAGGCTCGACTACCTCGTCAACAACACCGGCATCAACCCCGCCTACGGCCCGGCGCTGGACATCGACCCGGCCGCCGCGGCCAAGATCCTCGCCGTGAACGTGCTCGCGCCGCTGGCCTGGACCAAGCGCGCCCGCGACGCGTGGATGGGCGAGCACGGCGGCGCCGTCGTCAACGTCGCCTCCGTCGCCGGCCTCGGCGCGTCGCCCGGCATCGGGATGTACGGCGTCAGCAAGGCCGCGCTGATCCGGCTGACCGTCGAGCTCGGCGCCGAGCTGGGGCCGAAGATCCGGGTCAACGCCGTCGCCCCGGCCGTGGTCAAGACGAAGTTCGCGACCGCGCTGTACGAGGGCCGCGAGGAGGAGGTCGCCTCGGCGTACCCGATGAAGCGGCTCGGCCTGCCGTCCGACATCGCGGGGGCGGTCGCGTTCCTGCTGTCCGACGACGCCGGCTGGATCACCGGGCAGACCGTGGTGCTCGACGGCGGCGTGACCCTCGGGGGTGGCCTGTGACCGGCGTCGTCGTCACCGGGGGCGGCGGCGGCATCGGGGCCGCGCTGGCCCGCCGCTTCGCCGCCGACGGTGCCCAGGTCGTCGTGGCCGACCTCGACGGCGACAAGGCCGCCGAGGTGGCGGCCGAGGTCGGCGGGACGGCGTTCACGGGCGACGTCGCCAGCCCCGAAGGCGTCGCGAAGCTGGTCGAGAGCGCGCGGGGGACGCTCGGCGAGATCGACGTCTTCTGCGCGAACGCGGGAATCGCGCCCTTCGGCGGCGCGGAAAGCCCCGAGGAGGTCTGGGCGCGCACCTGGGACGTCAATGTCATGGCGCACGTCCGCGCGGCGAACCTGCTGCTGCCCGCGTGGCTCGAGCGCGGCAAGGGGCACTTCGTCGCGACGGTCTCCGCGGCCGGGCTGCTGACCAGCCTCGGGTCCGCGCCGTACTCGGTGACCAAGCACGGCGCGCTGGCGTTCGCCGAGTGGCTGTCGGCGACCTACCGGCACCGGGGCCTCACCGTGCAGGCGATCTGCCCGCAGGGCGTGCGCACCGCGATGCTGGAGAGCGCCGGCGCCGCGGGCGAGCTGCTGATGGGCGCGTCGGCGATCGAGCCGGAGCAGGTGGCCGACGCGCTGTTCACGGCGATCGAGGAGAAGCGGTTCCTGGTGCTGCCGCACCCCGAGGTCGCGGGCTACTACGCGGCGCGGGCCGCCGAGCCCGACCGCTGGCTCGGCGGGATGAACAAGCTGCAGCGAAAGGTCGAAGAGGCCCTCGGGCCGCAGTGAGCCGGCCGTCGGCGGCGCCTACCGGAGCACCCGGTACCAGTGCGGGCGCAGGCGCTCGAGCCTGATCGCGGTGCCGCCGGGGCGGTCGAACATCCGGACCCCGTCACCGAGGAGCACCGGGACGGGTAGCGCGAGGATCTCGTCGAGGAGACCGGCTTCGAGGCACTGCCGGGCGACGTCGGCGCCGAGGACGTTGACGTACTTTTCGCCCGCGGCTTCCTTCGCCCCCGTGACGGCCTCGGCCAGGTCGCCGACGAAGGTGACGCCCGGCACCGGGGCCGGGGCGTGGTGGGTGAGCACGAACTGTGGGCCCTCCCAGCCGCCGCCGAAGGCCTTGCCCTCGGCTTCGGTGCCGCGGTGGGGGTCGTCGCCCCCGAACGTCCGGCGGCCGACGAGCAGGGCGCCGATCCGCGGGATCAGCTCGTCGACCACCGGATCGGGGCCGAGGTACGGGGTCAGCCAGGACATGTCGCCGCCGGGCCCGGCGACGAACCCGTCGAGTGAGGCGCTGAAGGCGTAGAGCAGCTTGGCCATCGGACCTGCTTTCCGTCGAGTGCCGGGAACATCCGTACCGACTCCCTGGGCCGCCGAAACTCATCGGTCCTGCCGCGGCCGTCGTGAGTGGGAAACAGGGTCACCACAGTTTCTCACTCACGAGGCGGGAAGCGCGGCGGACGGCGTTCGTTCCAGCTGGCCAGGCCCTCGGCCAGCTCCGGACGGCCGAACGACGCCAGCATCAACGCCGTCGCCTCCCGCGCGGCGTCTTCCAGGGAAAGCGCTGTCTCGCGCGTGAACTGCTCCTTCATCACCGCCATCGAGCGCGGCGCGCTGTAGGTCGCCAGCTCGGTCGCGTAGGCGTGCGCGCGCAGCCGGAGTTCTCCGGCCGGGACCACCTCCTGGACCAGGCCGTAGTCCAGCGCCTGCTCCGCGGTGAACGTCCGGCCGGACAGCAGCAGGTCGCGGGCCCGGCCCTGGCCGACGAGCTCCGGCAGCAGCTTCGCGACGCCGTATTCGGCGATCAGGCCCCGACGGGCGAACGCCGTGGTGAACCGGGCGCCCGCCGCGGCGAAGCGGACGTCCGCCGAGCAGGCGATGACGAACCCCAGCCCGGCGCAGCCGCCGTTGACCGCCGCGACCACGGGGACGCCCACCGAGACCGCCGCCAGGACGTCGCGGAAGTTCTCGTGCCCGCCACCCGTGGCCGGCGGAGCCGCGGCGATGGAGTCGAGCAACCCCAGGTCGGCGCCGGGGCAGAAGGCCTTGCCCGCGCCCGTGACGACGACCGCGCGGACCCGCGGATCGGCGTCGGCCCGCCGCAGCAGCGCCCCGTACCGGGCCTGCATCGGCACGTCCATCGCGTTGGCGCGGTCCGGTTTGTCGAACGTGCAGGTGGCGACCGCGCCGTCCACCGCGTACCGCACACCATCCACAGTGGACTCCGTCATGGCCGCCTCCTCGGGGTCGGTCGTCATGCTAAGCGGTCGCTTGGCGATCCGCCAGGTGCTACGCGCGGCAGCGGATCCGGTTCGAAAATGTCGAAGCCTTTGATCGACCGGAAACCCTTGTGCAATAGTGCTTTCCGCGCCCGCGAGCACCCCGCTCCGCCGCCGGAAGGGATATTTCCGATGCCGAATTCTCCCACGTCCGAACCGGAGCAGAGGGGTCCCAGCAGACGGCTGGTACTCGGCGGGGTCGGCGCCGCCGTGGTCACGTCGGCGTTCGCGCCGGTCGCCAGGGCCGCCGGCACGCTCACCCGGCCGGAGGTCGCGGTCGGCGGCCGGACCACCGACTTCGGCACCGGCTGGCGGTTCGTCCTCGCGAACGCCGACGACGTCACGGATCCGGGCGGCCGCTACGACCGCGCGCCCGAGCCCGCCTTCGACGACTCGGCGTGGCAGGTCGTCGACCTCCCGCACGACTGGAGCATCGAACTCCCGCCGGTCGACCGGGGGAGCACGGGCAGCGGGTCCGGGTTCTTCCGCGGCGGCCTCGGCTGGTACCGCAAGACGTTCACCCTGCCGCCGTCGCTCGCCGGCAAACGCGTCTCGATCGAGTTCGACGGCGTCTACTCGGACGCGCACGTGTACCTGAACGGCGAACTGCTGGGCAACCACCCGTACGCCTACACCGGTTTCGCCTTCGACCTCACCGGACGGCTGCACACCGACGGCCGGACCCCGGACGTCCTCGCCGTGCGGGCGGTCAACCCGCTGCCCAGCAGCCGCTGGTACTCCGGCAGCGGGATCTACCGCCGCGTCCGGCTGGTCGTCACCGAGCCGGTGCACGTCGCCCGGCACGGCACCTTCGTCACCACCCCCGACGTCGCCACGGGCGGCGGCAGCGCTCGGGTGGCCACCGAAGTCGCGAACGACTCCGCCGCCCCGGTGACGGCCGAGGTGCGCACGACGGTCACCGACCCGGCGGGCCGCGTGGCGGCGAAGAGCGCGACGACCGTGACCGTGGCCGCCGGACGGACGGCCACGGCGGTCACCACCCAGAGCGTCAGCCGCCCCCAGCTGTGGTCGGTCGGCGCGCCCCGGCTGTACCGGCTGCGCACGGACGTCGTCGTGGGCGGCCGCGTGCTCGACACGACCACCACGGACTTCGGCTTCCGGTACACCGAATTCCACCCGGACCACGGGTTCTCGCTCAACGGCGAGCCGATGAAGCTGCGCGGGGTCAACCTGCACTCGAGCCAGGGCGCGCTCGGCGCGGTGATCGACCCCGCCGCGCTGGAGCACCAGATGCGGCTGATGCTCGCGATGGGCGTCAACGCGCTGCGGACCGCGCACAACCCGCCCGACCCGCAGCTGGTGACCGTCTGCGAACGGCTCGGGATCCTGATGATGGTCGAGGCGTTCGACTGCTGGCGGACCGGCAAGGTCGAGTACGACTACCACCGGGACTTCGACGCGTGGGGCGAACGCGACATCGCCGAAATGGTCCACGCGGCCAAGAACTCGCCGTCGGTCGTGCTCTGGTCGATCGGCAACGAGGTCCCGGACGCGTCGATGGCGGCCGGCCCGGCCATCGCGGCGAAACTGATCGCCGTGGTCCGGGGGATCGACCCGACCCGGCCGGTCATCATGGGCACGGACCGCTACCGCAGCGTGCCTTCGCCGGGCTCGCCCCAGGACCTGATCCTCCGGCAGCTCGACGGCCTCGGCGTCAACTACAACACCGCCCAGTCGATCGACGGGCTGCACGCGAAGTACCCGGACAAGTTCTTCTTCGAGTCGGAGTCGTCGTCGGAGACCTCGACGCGCGGGGTGTACCAGGACCCGGACCTGCTCAACACGGGGGAGAACCACACGCCGGGCAAGCGGGCGACGTCGTCCTACGACAACAACCTGGCCTCGTGGACGTTCAGCGGCGAGTACTCGCTGAAGAAGGACCGCGACCGGAAGTTCTGCCTCGGCCAGTTCCTGTGGGCCGGCCAGGACTACATCGGCGAGCCGACGCCGTACGACGTCTTCCCTGTCAAGACGTCCTTCTTCGGCGCGGTCGACAGCGCCGGCCTGCCCAAGGACGCCTTCCACCTGTTCCGCAGCCAGTGGACCACCGCGCCGATGGTGCACCTGACCCCGATGGACTGGACGAACCACCGGCCCGGCGAACCCGTCGCGGTCTGGGTCTACTCCACTGTGGACACCGTCGAGCTGGTCCTCAACGGGAAGTCGCTGGGGGTGAAGAAGTTCGACCACAAGACCACAGTGGACGGACGGCCGTACCTGGAGACCACCGAACCGGCGGGGGACGACAAGAACGACCCCTCCGGCAGTTACACCAGCCCGAACGGCAGTGCCGGCAAGCTGCACCTGACCTGGAGCGTGCCCTTCGAGCCGGGCACGCTGACCGCGATCGCCCGCTCGGGCGGCCGTGAGGTGGCCCGCGACCAGCTCGTCACGGCCGGGCCGCCGCGCGCGGTCGAGCTCACCACGGAATCCCGCGGCGACGCGGTGGTGGCCGGCGCGATGACGTTCGTGACCGCTTCCGTCGTGGACGCCCGCGGCGTCGTCGTGCCCGGCGCCGAGCCGGAGCTGCGGTTCGCCGTCCGCGGCCCGGGGCGGGTCGCCGGCGTGGACAACGGGCGGCAGGAACTCGCCCAGAGCTACCAGCAGCCGACCATCCCGGCGTTCCGCGGCCAGGCCGTCGCCGTGATCGCGGCGACCGGCGGCCGGGGCCCGATCACCGTGACGGCGAGCGCGCCGGGACTGGCGCCGGGGAAGGTCACCGTGCCGGGCACGAACCTCGGGCAGCGCCACGGCCCGGGAGCGCGGGCTGTCGACGTGACCCCGAGCCAGGCCTTCACCGCGGTGGACGCGAGTTACTCGGGGGCGCCGAACACGCTGCCGTCGGCGATGCTGGACGGCGACCCGGCGACCGGCTGGTCGAACTTCTACGTCAAGCAGGCGACCGCGACGCTGAAGGCGGTGAGCCGGCCGCGCGCGCAGGACTGGGTCTCGCTCGCTTGGCCGACGTCGCGACGGCTGGGCACCGTCACAGCGAACTTCGTCGTGGACAAGACGCTGGTGCTCCCGGCCGCCGTCGAAGTCGCCCACCGCACCGCCCGGGGCTTCGAACCGGTGCGGAACCTGAAGATCACGTGGGGGACCGGGTCGAACGACCCGACGACGTTCTCGTTCGACCCGGTCACCACCACGGAGGTGCGGGTCACGATGACCGCGAAGGGATTCCTGCGGATCAGCGCCCTCTCGGCCGGCTGACCCGCGGGCCCGGCGAGGCGCACCCCTCGCCGGGCCCCGGAGGTCACCGGGAGCAGGGAGCGAGCGCGTCGAGGCCCTGCGGCTTCGCGGCGTTGCGGCCGATGGCGGTCGCGATCCGGTTGATCGTCGCCACGCGCTTGTCCTCGAGCGGGCCGAGGATGGCGTTCTGCACGAAGTTGGCGCCGCCCTGGCCGGCGCTGGTAACGAGCCGGTTGTTGGCCTCGGCGATCTGGGTGTCCAGCAGTTCGAGGTTGCGCTGGACCTCCGCCTGGGCCTGGGCGGGAATGGCCGGGAGCTGGCTTTCCACGTCGGGGCAGCTGATCTGCCCGGCGTTGCCCGCGTTCCCGTTCTGGCCCGCGTTGCCGGTGTTGCCCGTGTTTCCGCTGCTCTGGGCCGGGTTCTGAGCCGGTGCCGGCGCGCCGGCACCCGCGCCGGACTGCCCGCCGACGGAGCACGCCGCCAGGCCGCCGAGGCCCTGGGGCTTCTCACCCTGACGGCCGATGGCGATCGCGATCCGGTCGATGGTGGATTCGCGTTTGCCCTGGAGCGGGCCGAGGATGGCGTTCTGCACGAAGTTGGGGCCGCCCTGCCCGACGCTGGTGGCGAGGCGGTTGTTGGCTTCGCTGATCTGGGTGTTCAGCAAGGTGAGGTTGCGTTGCACCTCGGCTTGGGCCTGGGCGGGGATCGCCGGGAGCTTGCTCGCCACGTCGGGGCAGCTGATCTGTCCGGCCGCCGCTTGGCCGCCGGAAGCAGCGTTGGCGGCGCCGGGGTCGCCGACGGTCGTGGCGATCACCAGTGCGCCGCCCGCGATCGCGAGGGCGAACGCCGCCGTCGCGATCTTCGTCCGCCGGGATAGGCGGTGTCGTCCACCGGTAGCAGGCATGAATGACTCCGTTTTCGTGAATGAGTTAGCGTGAACATATGGGTACTCCGCCGCGTTCGGGGGATGCGGCGGAGTTTCCGGATGGGGCGGCCCCAGGAGGGTCGCCGCTGTCATCGTGACCTCTCTGCCAGGGGTTTGTCCAGTGTTATCCGGTCCGAAAAGTACATCTGAACCATTTCGAACCGGGGTACGTGTACTGCGGTGAAGGGTGTCGTCTGACTGCATTGTTTGGGCGCGCCGGAATTGTCGTGGGCAATTCTTGCCACGTAGTGGGACTTGACGCGGCAGCTGTGGCCTCCTAGCGTCGGCATACCGACTGGTCGGTGTGCAAGGAGGCCGCTGGATGAGCTGGTACGACGCGAAGCCCTGGCTCGCGAGCTACGACGAACGGGCGCGGGCCGCGGGACCGGCGAAGCCGACGACGCTGCCGGAGACGTTCCGCCGCGCCGCGGACCACGTCCCCGACCGGGCGGCGATCGCGTACTTCGACGCGCGGCTGAGCTACCGCGAGGTCGACGAGCTCTCCGACGGCATCGCCCGGTACCTGCTCGCGCACGGCTTCACCCGCGGCGACCGGCTCGCACTGGTGCTGCAGAACATCCCGCAGTTCGTGCTGGCGCTGCTGGGCGCGTGGAAGGCGGGCGGGATCGTGGTGCCGGTCAACCCGATGTACCGCGACCGCGAGCTCACCCACGTGCTCACCGACGCCGGCGTCAAGGCGATCGTCTGCTCGCAGCGGGGCTGGAACGACTACATCGGCGAGACGGCCGCCGGCGTGGACATCAAGCTCACCACCAGCGAGCTGGAGTTCCAGACGCGCGACGACGAACGCGTGCTCGGCAAGGTCGTCCGGGAGGAGACCCCGGGCGCCGTGGAACTCCTCGAAGCCGCCGCCACCCCGGGCCCGAAGCCCCCGGAACCCGGCTTCGCCCTCGGCGACACCGCTCTGATCAGCTACACCTCCGGTACCAGCGGCACGCCGAAGGGCGCCACCAACACCCACGGCAACGTCGGCACCAACGCCGCCGGCCTCGCTGCCTTCAGCGGCCTTCCCGCCGGTTCGACGCTCTTCGGGCTCGCGCCGCTGTTCCACATCACCGGCATGGTCTGCGAAATCGGCTCCGCGATCGACATCGAGGGCACGCTCGCCCTGGCCTACCGCTTCGAACCCGGCGTCGTGCTCGACGCCTTCCTCGAACACAAGCCGTCGTACACGGTCGGGCCGTCCACGGCCTACATGGCGCTCATGGCCCACCCGTCCTTCAGCCGGGAACACTTCGCGTCGTTCGCCCGGCTCTACTCCGGCGGCGCCGCGCTGCCCCCCGCCGTCGTCGAGGCCTTCCGCGCGAAGACCGGGCACTACATCCACAACGGCTACGGCCTGACCGAGACCACGGCCGGCTGCGTCGTCGTGCCGGGCACCCTCGAAGCCCCGATCGACCCGGCGTCGGGCACCATCTCGATCGGGCTGCCGGTGCCGGACACGATCGTCCGGATCCTCGGGGAGAACGGCGAAGAGCTGCCGCCTGGGCAGGCAGGGGAGATCGCCGTCGAAGGCCCGATGGTCGTCTCCGGCTACTGGAACCGCCCGGACGCCACAGCCGAGGCGCTGCCCGGCGGGCGGCTGCTCACCGGCGACATCGGGTTCATGGACGAACGCGGCTGGGTCTACGTCGTCGACCGCAAGAAGGACATGATCAACGCGTCCGGCTTCAAGGTCTGGCCGCGCGAGGTCGAAGACGTCCTCTACACGCATCCGGCGGTCCGCGAAGCCGCCGTCGTCGGGATCGCCGACGAATACCGCGGCGAGACGGTAAAGGCGTACGTCAGCCCGGCGCCGGGCGCGACCGCGGACCCGGGGGAGCTGGTGGCCTGGTGCAAGGAACGGCTCGCCGCCTACAAGTACCCGCGCGCCATCGAAGTGCTCGACGAGCTGCCGAAGACCACGAGCGGCAAGATCCTGCGCCGTGAACTGCGAGCGAGGGGCTGATGGTCGAGACCGTCCGTGGCGCGATCGCGCCGGAAGCGCTGGGCCGGGTGCTCATGCACGAGCACCTCTTCGTGCTCAGTCCCGAATTCGCCGCCAACTACCCCGAGCACGAAGGGTTCCGGGAGGACGAGCACGTCCCCGAGGCGATCCGGCGCCTGAAGGAGCTGAAGGACGCCGGGATCGACACGATCGTCGACCCGACGGTGATCGGGCTCGGCCGCTACGTCCCGCGCGTGCAGCGGGTCGCCGCCGAGGTCGAGGTCAACATCGTCGTCGCGACCGGGCTCTACACCTACAACGACGTCCCGCACTACCTGCACTTCCGCGGGCCCGGCACGCTGCTGCAGGGCGAGGACCCGCTCGTCGCGATGTTCGTCGGCGACCTGCGCGACGGCATCGCCGGCACCGGCGTCAAGGCCGGGCTGCTCAAGTGCGCCACGGACGAACCCGGTGTGACGCCCGGCGTCGAGCGCGTGCTGCGCGCGGTCGCCAAGGCGCACGTCGAAACCGGCGCGCCGATCATGACGCACACGCACGCGGGCACACGGCGCGGGCTGGAGCAGCAGGCGATCTTCGAGGCCGAGGGCGTCGACCTGAGCCGGGTGCTGATCGGGCACTCGGGCGACTCGACGGACCTCGGGTACCTGACCGAGCTCGCCGACCGCGGGTCGCTCCTCGGCATGGACCGGTTCGGCCTCGACCTGCTGCTGCCGTTCGAGGAGCGGGTCGCCACCGTCGCCGCGCTGTGCGAACGCGGCTACGCGGGCAGCATGGTGCTCTCGCACGACGCCTCCTGCTACATCGACTGGCTGCCCGCCGAGCAGCTGCCGTCGATCGCGCCCAACTGGCACTACCTGCACATCACCCGGGACGTGCTGCCCGCGCTGCGCGAGCGCGGGGTGTCCGAAACGGACATCACGACGATGCTCGTCGACAACCCACGGCGGTTCCTGGCCTGGCGGCCGTGAGCCGTTATCCTGTGCGTTCGACTTGAGGAGGGGGTCTTGCCGTGACGCGAGCAAGCGCCCGTAAGCCGGGCGAGGTCACCGGCGACGACCAGGCCGCCGTGCCCCGGCGGCTGCTGGAGCACGCCACGAAGCTGTTCGCGAAGAAGGGCTTCGACCGCACGTCGGTCCAGGAGATCGTCGAGGCCGCGGGCGTCACCAAGGGCGCGATGTACCACTACTTCGGTTCGAAGGACGACCTGCTCTACGAGATCTACGCCCGCGTCCTGCGCGAGCAGACCCGGCAGCTGGAAAGCGTCGCCTCTTCGGACGCTCCGCTGCGGGAGCGCCTCGCCGCCGCGGCGTCCGACGTCGTGGTGTCCAGCATCGACAACCTCGACGACAACACGATCTTCCTGCAGTCGATGCACCAGCTGTCCCCGGACAAGCAGAAGGCGGTGCGCGCCGAGCGCCGCAAGTACCACGAGCGTTTCCGCGGCCTGGTCGAAGAGGGCCAGGCGTCGGGGGAGTTCCGCACGGACAAGCCGGCGGACGTCGTCGTGGACTTCTTCTTCGGCGCGGTGCACCACCTCGGTTCGTGGTACCGCCGCGGCGGCTCGCTGACGGCGCGCCAGATCGGCGACCACTACGCGGACCTGCTCCTGGACGCGCTGCGCCCGCCGGCCGGCTAGTGCCGCGCGTCCAAGGTTCGTTGACGGGGCCCGGGGTTGCGCCCCAATGTGGCGTTGGGTGCGTTGGATGCACCGAACGCCCAAGGCCGGGTAGTTAAGGATTCCTCTGCCGCGCAAGCGGTCAAGGAAAGGCCGTGAATGTCGCATTGAGGGACTCTATGTCCCTCAATGCGACATTCACCGCCGTTTGCGAGCACCGGTA
>NZ_JBFBBN010000045.1:0-80505 GCF_040682715.1 Amycolatopsis sp. NPDC051128
GACCTGCTTCAACGGGGCATCGCCGCGGCGGGCCACAGCCACGACGTCGTCGCGGAACTCACGGGGGTAGGGCTTGGGCACGGTGACATCCTTCCAGGCGAGGCCGAAGCCTCACAGGTGAGATGTCAACCAAACCCTGGGCAGACCCGTGACCCGCGGCAACTTGGGTGTTGCGGGTCACCGAGACGACACCAGTAACGCACCCCTCGTAGCGTCACCGAACTGAACCGCTCACCCAACAACGTCCGCGCTTCACGCGCCACCTCGGTCGCACCGCGACCGCGAGCCGAAGCTCGTCCGCAGCCGGATCCAACAGCCTCGGGGCATACATCACGACAAACACTCCAACATCGAAACGAACAACTCAGCCTTCAGCAGCCAGCTGACCACACGCCGCAGCAATCTCCTGGCCCCGCGTGTCCCACCGTGCACGCGTCAGCTTGACCTTGTGCGTGCGGCCCTGCGCCAGCCCGCCCTAGGCCTCGGCGGAGATCAGCCACGCTTTGAACCCGGCCTTCACTTTGGCGTCCCGGTGCATCTCGACCGCGAACTCCAGCTCGACGGCGGAGCCGGTGAGCTGGCAGACTTCCTGGACCACCACGACGACGCGCGCACTCGACCCCGGCCCGCCGTGCCCGCGGCGTACCCGCCGCTGGCCCACGTTCTGTCGGTGACCACGACCATTCCGGTCGCGAAGCCGACCTGCGCCGACTGCGAACGGGCGACATTCTTCCTGCCGTACCCGGCTAGGACGCAGGAGCGTCACCGCGGCAGTGATACGAGCGAGTCGCAGTAACGATTCCACGCTGCCAGACGACTCGACTACAGCGAGACCTCTGGATGGGAGCGTGGCGAGTTGGCAAGCGACAGCGACACCGACGAGACATTCCGGAAATCTTTACTAAAGATCGCCTTGCCGCAACATCGAGAACTGCTTCGCCAGGTCAAGGATCTTGAACATCTCCCCCAGTCTGGCAGCAAGAATGATCTACTAACACAGGCAATGACCCTTCTCTGCAAAGACCTATACGAGCTGGAAAGCTATCGCTTTGCCGCCCTACATCAGGCGCTCAACTCACAAGAGAACGCCATGCGCGGAACGAATTTCCTGGCAGACCAGGCTGTGCAACGCGATCTGGCAAAATGTCGTCAGATTGACCGCGTTTTACGTGACGCTGCAGCAGACTCCGGGTCAGGGGAACTGAAATACGAGCTCATTTACGTATACAAGGCGCTGGCCACCAACCTAACTCGACTTGGCGGAAGCCCCTTAAAGGAGCACAACCTTCCTCGAGCACTCACGAAGCTTCGGAAGAGCACATGTAGGTTGGCAAATAAAATGAAGTCCGGCCAGGCTACACAAGGGGATCGCAGGACAGCAAGAGCATTGCTGAAGCGCGGAGCCACGATCGCAGCCTTGGTAGGAGCACTCGCCGGCCTTGAGCAAGACTTGCCCAAAACAATCCAGGACGTAGAGGATGCGACGGTTCGAATCGTACAAATCATTGCGACACTCACCCATGAGTATGAGACATTCGAGTTCACCGACTGGCCGCTGCGCCGCGAACATGCAAACGACCCAAATATTCCACACACTAGCATCGATGAACCAACGGTTAGCGATTCGGATAAGCTCATAAGAGACAGTCGAGACGACCATTACAGCGAGCACTTAGCCGTCTCAGAGTTCGAGATCGACCTTGGCTCTAAAAAAAGACATCCCGGCTGGCAGGATTCTCAAATCGACCAGCCGGACAGTCCCAGAGGATTCGGGATCTAGCAGTGCGCGCGAGTGTTGCTGACCCGCTGGAGCCGTGCGCAAGCATCATACTGCCGAAGTGAAATCGCCTGCGCTCGAGGTCGTCCGCCAGCTCGCCGACTGGTCGCACTGGGTACCCTTCACCGCAGCCCGCGAGTCGGCACCTCAGATGCCCGGTGTTTATCTCGCACGTGAAGGCGCCACTGGCGACCTGGTCTACGTCGGCATGGCCGGCGAACGCCGTGGCCAAGGCATTCGCGGGCGCCTAACCGTCTACGCACGCGGCAAAGCCCTCGCCAGCGGCCTCGGCGAAGCCGTTCTCGACCGCGCACTCGCCGACTCGCAGTGGCTGCACGCCCGAATCCGCGAAGTCGACGGCGGCCACGCCCGTCGCGCAACGCATTGGGGGTGTGCTCGCCTTCGAACGAGCCGATCTGCACGTCTCGTGGGCCGTCGCCGCCGATGGCCCCGCAGCACGAACGCTAGAGAAGGAGATACTCTCCGCACTCGCCGAACACGCGCTCTGGAATCGACTCAGGTGACCGACAAGGCCCCGCGTTCTCCCCCCGGCTGCCTACAGAACCCGTGATCCCACTCGCGAGGCAGGCCGAGCGGCCCGTGCTGTTCACCCGGTCCGGGCCAACTAACTCGGCAAACGTCGCCGACGACCACACGCGGCGGGCGAGGCCTACCAGGATCAGCGGCTAAGCCAGGGAGCGAGCAGCTTCTCCAGGTCAGCGTCCGACAGGGCACGTGGACCGCCGTGGAACTCGTGCCACCGCGACGCGTCGCACGCGGCCGTGTACTCCACGTCGAAAGCGCGCATCAGCACGTACATGAACGTCACCGAGCTGAACCGCTCACCCAACAGGGTCCGCGCCTCGCGCGCCACTTCGGTGGCGCCGCGGCCGACCACGTCCGCGAGCCGAAGCTCGTCCGCAGCCGGATCCAACAGGCTGGGGGCATACATCACGACAAACACTCCATCATCGAAACGAACAACTCAGCCTTCGGCCGCGAGCTGACCACAAGCCGCCGCGATCTCCTGGCCCCGAGTATCCCGAACGGTACAGGCAACACCGCCGGCGTTCACCAGCCGCACGAACTCCCGCTCCACCGGCTTCGGCGACGCGTCCCACTTGCTGCCCGGCGTCGGGTTCAACGGAATGACGTTCACGTGCACCAGTTGACCCAAGTGCTTCCGCAGCCGCTTCGCCAGCAACTCCGCCCGCCACGGCTGGTCGTTGATGTCCCGGATCAACGCGTACTCAATGGACACCCGCCGCCCGGAAGTGTCGGCGTAGTACCGCGCAGCCGACAGCACCTCGTCCACCGACCACCGCTCGTTCACCGGCACCAACGTGTCCCGCAGCTCGTCATCCGGCGTGTGCAACGACACCGCCAGACGCACCTGCATCTTCTCGTCCGCCAGCTTCCGGATCGCCGGCGCCAACCCCACCGTCGACACCGTCACCGAACGCTGACCGATCCCCAAACCACCAGGAGCCGGATCCGTGATCCGCCGCACCGCGGCCACCACCCGCTTGTAGTTGGCGAGCGGCTCACCCATGCCCATGAAGACGATGTTCGACAGCCGCCCGGGACCACCCGGCATCGTGCCGTCGCGCATGACCGCCGCCGCCGAGCGGACCTGGTCCACGATCTCCGCCGTCGACAGGTTGCGGTCCAGGCCGCCCTGGCCCGTCGCGCAGAACGGGCAGGCCATGCCGCAGCCGGCCTGGCTCGAGATGCACAGCGTCGCGCGGTCCGGGTAGCGCATCAGGACGCTCTCGAGCAGCGTGCCGTCGTGGGCGCGCCACAGCGTCTTGCGCGTCGCGCCGTTGTCGGCCGCCAGTGCGCGGACCTCGGTCAGCAGCGTCGGCATCAGGTCCGCGACCAGCCGGTCGCGCGACGCCGCCGGGATGTCCGTCATCTCCGCCGGGTCCACCGTCAGGCGCGAGAAGTAGTGGTTCGACAGCTGCTTCGCGCGGAACGGCTTCTCCCCCAGCTCGGCCACCGCGGCCGCGCGGTCGGCCACGGAGAGGTCGGCGAGGTGGCGCGGCGGCAGGCCGCGCTTGGGGGCGTCGAAGACAAGCGGAAGGGCAGTCATAACCCGACCAGTCTCCCACGCCCCCACCGGCATCGCCCGGGCCGCCCCGGCCGGATGTAGGCCAGGTCACCGGCACGTGACCGCTAGGCCACCACGTCCAGCGCGGCCCGGATGATCGCGTCGGTGTCGATGCCGTGGTGGCGGTAGACGTCCTCCAGCGACCCGGACTGGCCGAAGCCCGTGACGCCCAGCGCGACCGACGGGACGCGGTTGATCCCGGCCAGGAACGCCAGTGTGTGCGGGTGGCCGTCGAGCACGCTGACCAGCGGCCGCGCCCGCGACGCCGGGAAGGCCTGGTCGAGGATCCACGACTCGGCGCTCCCCCGCCCGGCCCGTGACTGCACCGCCTCGAACAGCAGGCGGGGGCTGGTCACGCAGACGACGTCGGCCTCGACGCCGACCTGGGCCAGCCGCTCGGCCGCCGCCAGGGTGTCCGGCACCAGCGCGCCCATCGCCGCCAGCGTGACGGCCGGCGAGCCCGCCCGCCGCAGCAGGTACGCGCCCGCCACCACCTGGCGGCGACGGCGTTCGCGGGCGGCCGGGTCCGCGGGCACCGCCGCCAGGGTCTGGTCGACCGGCCGGGTCGACAGCCGGAAGTACGACGAGCTGCCGCCCGGCTTGCCGAGGCGGGCGAGCGCCGCGAGCAGCGTCCATTCGGTGTCGATCGCGAACGCCGGTTCGTAGCTGACGCAGCCGGGCTGCTCGATGCCGATCGACGGCGTGGTGATCGACTGGTGCGCGCCGCCCTCGGGGGCGAGCGTGACGCCGGACGGCGTGCCGATCAGGATCGACTGCCCGCCCGCGTAGATGCCGAACGACCACGGTTCCAGCGCACGTTCGACGAACGGGTCGTACATGACGCCGATCGGCAGCAGCGGCTCACCCCACCGGCTCCAGGTGGCGCCGAGCTCGCCAAGCAGGCCGACCAGGTTGGTCTCGGCGATGCCCAGCTCGACGTGCTGACCGGTCGGCTTCTCCCGCCAGTGCATGATCGTCTCGGGGTCGTCCTCGAACCAGTCGCGGCGCTCGGTCGCCGACCAGACACCGACCTTGTTGACCCAGCCGCCGAGGTTGGTCGTCGAACTGACGTCGGGGCTGACCGTCACGACGCGCTTCGCCGCTTCAGGCGCTTCGCGCGTCAGGTCGAGCAGGACACGCCCCAGCGCCGCCTGCGTCGTCGCCGTCCCGGACGGCGTACGCCCGATGTCGGCCGGCAGTTCCACCGAAGGTGCCGTAGGGACATCAGGACGGCGAAGGCGCGAAGCAACTTCGGCGCACAACGCAGCCTGAGCGGAACCCGGCGCGAAGCGCTGCCACGGCGAAGCGAGGTCGGCCCCCAGAGAAGCCGCCAGCTCCTCCATCTGCGCCACGGTCAGCAGCGACGAATGGTTCTGCGGGTGCCCCTGCGTCGGCAGCCCCCGGCCCTTGACGGTGTAGGCGAAGATCACCGTCGGCCGGCTGTCCGAAATGGACGCGAAGACCTCATCGAGCGAACCGAGGTCGTGCCCGCCGAGGTTGCGGATCGCGGCCGGCAGCGTCTCGTCGTCCAGCGACGCCACCAGCCCGGCCAGCGCGGCGTTGCCCGCCGGCAGCCGGTCGCGCACCTGCGCGGCGTCGCAGCGCAGCAGCCGCTGGTACTCCGGGTTCGGCATCGCGTCGATGCGGGCGCGCAGCTCGGCGCCGCCGGGCCGGGTGAACAGCTCCTCCAGCAGCCGTCCGTACTTCAGCGTCAGCACCTGCCACCCGGCGGCGTCGAACATGCCCTGCAGCCGCCCGGCGGCGATGTTCGGGACGACGCGGTCCAGCGACTGGCGGTTGAGGTCGACGATCCAGACGATCTCGCCGAGCTCGGCGACGGCCGGGTCGAGGATCGCCTCCCAGATCGCGCCCTCGTCGAGCTCGGCGTCGCCGACCAGCGAATACTGCCGCCCGGTGCCCGCTTCCGAGCCCCGGGTCGTCAGGTAGCGGCGCGCCAGCGCGCCCCAGATCGGGGCGGTCGCGCCGATGCCGACCGATCCCGTCGAGTAGTCCACCGGGTCGGGGTCCTTGGCGCGGCTCGGGTAGCTCTGCAGGCCGCCGAACTCGCGCAGCGTCGGCAGGTACGCCTCGTCGAGCTCGCCCAGCAGGTAGTTGATCGCGTGGAGCACCGGCGACGCGTGGGGCTTCACCGAGACTCGGTCCTCGGGCCGCAGGTGCCGGAACCACAGCGACGTCATGATCGAAACCAGGGACGCGCACGACGCCTGGTGGCCGCCGACCTTGAGCCCGGACGGGTTGGGCCGGACCCGGTTGGCCTGGTGGACGATCGCCGTGGCGAGCCACAGGACCCGCCGTTCGATCGCGGCGAGGTCTTGCGCGCCGGTCGCCGGAACGGTCGGGGAGACCTGAGTCATCGTCGACACCCTTCGTGCAGGAAGCGCCCACCAGGACAGCACTGGTGAACGCATCGCACAACCGATGCCGCCGAAGGTGGGCAGAATGCCCGCCGGAAGCGGACGGCTCAGGCCTCCGGGTGCACAGAATGCCCGCGCGCCACGCGGCCTCGCATGAGCGGCATCACCGGCAACTGGTTGCCAGCCGACCGGTTCCGATATATCGTGAACGTGTCGCAACAGTTCGAGAAAGGAACACAGACATGCGTAGGCAACGACACCCTTTCGCCCACGAGCGTGGGCGCGCACCCTTCGGTGGTTTCGGCGAGTTCCCCCCGGGCTTCGGCCCCGGTGGACGCGGTCGCGGCCACGGTCCGGGCAGGCGGGGTCACGGCGGACGGCGCAGCCGTCGCGGTGACGTCCGCGCCGCGATCCTGGCGCTGCTCGCCGAGCAGCCCCGGCACGGCTACGAGATCATCCGCGAGATCGGCGAGCGCTCCGGCGGCTTCTGGCGGCCGAGCCCCGGCTCGGTCTACCCGACCCTGCAGCTCCTGGCCGACGAAGGCCTGGTGATCAGCAAGGACGAGCACGGCAAGAAGCTGTTCGAGCTGACCGACGCCGGCCGCACGGCCGCGGAGGCGCAGGACGGCACCCCGCCGTGGGAGCAGATCGCCCAGGACGTCGACCCGTCGGAGATCGGGCTCGCCAAGGCGGGCAAGAACCTGGCCGCCGCCGTCGTGCAGATCATGCGCGCGGGCACCGAGAGCCAGCAGGCCCGCGCGGCCGAGGTGCTCAACGACGCCCGGCGCTCGCTCTACGGCATCCTCGGCGAGGACGAGGACGAGTCCTCGGCGCCCGAAGAGGCAGCCGAGTGACCTGGCAGGACGAGGCCGGTGGGCTTGACCCGCGTGTGGACGCGGTAGCCCACCGGCAGCGTCAGGTCGGTCGCGCGATTCCCGTTACGCTGCAAGGACTCCGCGATCGCCTGTTCGGCGACCGGCTTGCTGAACTCGATCTTCAGCACCGCTTCGAGGTCCGCGGCCGTCGCGAACCGCCACTCGGTGGCGACGCGGCGGCAGCCGAACCCGGCCCGGACGAAGAACCGTTCCACCGCGGCCGGGTCGTAGTGCGGTAGGTCGGCGCGCATCCAGCCGCCGTAGGGCTCGCTGGTCACGTCGAGGTCGACGATCAGGATCGCCCCGCCCGGCCGCAGCACCCGTTCGGCCTCCGCCAGCCCCGGCTCGCACCCGGGCCCGAAGAAGTACGCCGTGCGCGCGTGCACGACGTCGACGCTCGCGCTGCGGACCGGCAGCCGCTGGGCCCGGCCGTGCCGGATGTCCACGTTCGACAGATCTTTCACGCGCTCCAGCGCACTGCGCACCAGGGGTTGGTGCGGCTCCACCCCGAGCACCGAACGCGCGTCGCGGGCGAAGCGCGGCAGGTGGAACCCGTCGCCGCAGCCGACGTCCAGCACGTCACAGCCGGTCCAGTCGAACTCCTCGCGCAGGACGCGCCAGATCTCGCCACCGCTGTCCTGGGCCTGGTTCTCCAGCTCGTAATCGGCCTGGTAGTACCAGATGTTCGGGCTCGGCACGACCTCCGTGCGCCGCGACGACCACCGCACCCGCTGCTCCTTCCGGGGCCTCATTGCCGGGAGTGATCTTCCGGCGGCGAAATCTTGGCGGAAAACACACTGACTACGCCTAGAATTCGGTGGGTCTCGGGAGGAGCACCACATGGCATTCGGCCCGTCCAGTACCCCGTCCCCGGTCCCGGCCGGAATCCCGTGCTGGATCGAGCTGGCCTGCCGGGAGCAGGCCGTGGCGGAGAGATTCTACGGTTCCCTCTTCGGCTGGGAGTACACCACTCAGCGGGACCCTGCGACGTCCGACGGGCGCTACGCCATCGCGACCCTCAACAACCTCCCGGTCGGCGGGCTCTACCGCGCCGCGCAGGGCGCCCCGCTGGGCTGGGTGCCGCACATTTCGGTCCCCCACACCGCGAGCGCGGCCGAGTGGGTGGAGCACCTCGGCGGGCGGATCACCCTCGGACCGGTGCCGATCCCGGACCGCGGCACGATCCTGCACGCCTTCGACGCGTGCGGCGCGCCGGTGGTGTTCTGGGAGGTGCCGCCCACCTGGGAGTTCGTCACCGGGATCCCCAACACTTTCAGCGGCGCGGACCTCAACACCCATGACGGCGTCGCGGCGGACCACTTCTACACCAAGCTGTTCACGTACGCGAGCCACCAGATCGGCGACGGCGAGGCCCTCGACTACGTCGAATGGCTCATCGAGCACGAGCCGGTGCTGTACCGGTACGTGATGGGGTCGGAGTACAGCCTCGACACCCCGCCGCACTGGCTCGTGTACTTCGACATCGACCCCGCGCGCGGGGTCGACGCGGTCGCGGGGGAATCGCTCATGCACGGCGGCACGGTGGTGATCCAGCCGTATGACACGCCGTTCGGCCGCATGTCGATTCTCGCCGACCCCGAGGGCGCGGTTTTCGCGGTGATCGACCACTCGCGCGTTGCCGAAGGCTGGGGCCGCGCCGAAGTCGACGACCCCTACGACGACTAGACCGGCACGAACGCCGAAAGCAGCAGCCACGACACCACGGCCGAGGGCAGCAGCGAGTCGAGGCGGTCCATGATCCCGCCGTGCCCGGGCAGCAGCGTGCCCATGTCCTTGACGCCGAGGTCGCGCTTGATCAGCGACTCGACGAGGTCGCCCAGGGTCGCGGTCAGCACGATCGCGACGCCGAAGAGCACGCCCTGCCAGACCTGGCCGTCGAGCAGCAGGCTGAGCGTCAGCGCCCCGGCCACGACGCCGCCGATCACCGAACCCGCGAAGCCTTCCCAGGTCTTCTTCGGGCTGATGGTGGGCGCCATCGGGTGCTTGCCGCCGAGCACGCCGGCGATGTAGCCGCCGGTGTCCGACGCGACGACGCCGATCAGGAAGGCCAGGACGCGCCCGACGCCGTCGGAAGGCGGCACGAGCATCGCCGCGAAAGCGCCGAACAGCGGGAGGTACGCGGCGGCGAACACCGACGCGCCGATGTCGCGCAGGTAGCCCTTCGCGCCGCCGGGCAACCGCCACAGCAGGCAGGCCAGCACGGTGAGGACGAACGCGGTGAGCGCGCCCTCGCGGCCGAACGGCCACGCGAGCCAGATCATCGCCTGCCCGCCGACCAGCACCGGGATCATCGCGACCCGGATGTCGGCGACCCGGCGCAGCACCCCGGCGAACTCGAAGGTGCCGACCGCGATCGCGATCGCGATGATCCCGATGAACAGGAACCGCACGGTGAGCAGGGAAACGATGATCGCGGCGCCGAGCAGCAGCGCGACGCCGATCGCCGCGGGCAGGTTCCGGCCGGCCTTGGAGGCCTTCTTGACCTCCGGGCCCCCGGCCGTTTCCGGTGCGGCCGGCGTCGCCGCCGGCCCGCCGGTTCCCGGGGTGCCCGCCGCGGCCGGGGTGCCGGCGTCGCCCGGCTCCGGCGTACCGGGGGCGGCCGCCGGTTGCTCTCCGGTGGCGTCCACCCGGTCCTCGCGTTCCTCGCTCACCTGTGCCATCAGACCTCGAGCAGCTCGGCTTCCTTGTGCTTGACCAGCTCTTCGACCTTGTGCACGTAGGTGTCGGTCAGGTTCTGCAGTTCCTTCTCCGCCCGCGCGACGTCGTCCTCGCCGGCTTCGCCTTCCTTGGCGATGCGGTCCAGCTCGTCCTTGGCCTTGCGGCGGATGCTGCGGATCGACACCCGGGCGTCCTCGCCCTTGCCCTTGGCGACCTTCACCATCTCCTTGCGCCGCTCCTCGGTGAGCTGCGGGATGACGATGCGGATGACCTGGCCGTCGTTGCTCGGGTTGACCCCCAGGTCCGACTCACGGATCGCCTTCTCGATGGCGCCGAGCTGCGTCTGGTCGTACGGCTTGATGAGCGCCATCCGGGCTTCCGGCACGTTGACGCTGGCCAGCTGGTTCAGCGGAGTCGGCGCGCCGTAGTACTCGACGACGATCCGCGAGAACATCGACGACGAAGCCCGGCCGGTGCGTACCGACGACAGCTCGTCCTTGGCGACGGACACCGCTTTTTCCATCTTCTCCTCGGCATCGAGGAGGGTCTCGTCGATCACGGTCACTCCCGTAGTTGTGATGGGTGGCGCTTGCTGATCCCAGCAGGTCTAGGCCGGCACCCCGTCGGCGGGGGTACAGACCAACGTGCCGATTCTTTCACCACTCACCGCGCGGGCGATGTTCCCCTCGGTGAGCAGATTGAACACGATGATCGGCATGTTGTTGTCCATGCAGAGGCTGAACGCCGTCGCGTCGGCGACCTTGAGGTCCCGCTCAAGGACCTCGCGGTGGGTGATCTCGCGGAACATCTCGGCGTCCGGGTCGCTCTTCGGGTCCGCGGTGTAGACGCCGTCGACGGCCTTGGCCATGAGCACGGCTTCGCAGCCCAGCTCGAGCGCCCGCTGCGCGGCCGCGGTGTCGGTGGAGAAGTACGGCATGCCGACCCCGGCGCCGAAGATCACCACGCGGCCCTTCTCCAGGTGCCGCTCGGCGCGGCGCGGGATGTAGGGCTCGGCGACCTGGCCCATCGTGATGGCGGTCTGCACGCGGGTAGGCAGGCCCTCCTTCTCCAGGAAGTCCTGCAGCGCCAGGCAGTTCATCACGGTGCCCAGCATCGCCATGTAGTCGGCGCGGTCGCGGTCCATGCCGCGCTGCGACAGCTCGGCGCCGCGGAAGTAGTTGCCGCCACCGATCACGACCGCGACCTGGACGCCGGTGCGGGCGACGTCGGCGATCTGCTGGGCGACCGAGTGGACGACGTCCGGATCGACGCCGATCGAACCACCGCCGAACATTTCGCCGCCCAGCTTGAGCAGCACCCGCCGGTAGCCACCTTCGACCCGGTCACCCATCTATGTCGCCTCCTGTGTTGTTGCCGCCTCCGCGGGTGGGAGTACGTCGGCGGGCGCCTTCGGTGTTTTCCGTCTGGACCCGACAGTGCCCCGTCCCCGATGGACGGAGACGGGGCACTGGGTGAAGCTACGCCCGGACCTGCCCTCAGGCCTGGCCGACCTCGAAGCGGGCGAACTTGGTCAGCGTCACGCCGGCCGCGTCGAGCAGGGCCTTGACGGTCTTCTTGTTGTCCTTGACCGACGGCTGCTCGAGCAGGACGTTGTCCTTGTAGTAGGCGGTGACCTTGCCCTCGATGATCTTCGGCAGAGCCTGCTCCGGCTTGCCTTCCTCGCGGGCGGTCTGCTCGGCGATGCGGCGCTCGTTCTCGATGATCTCGGCGGGCACCTCGTCGCGGGTCAGGTACTTCGCGCGCAGCGCGGCGACCTGCATCGCGGCACCGCGGGCGGCGTCGGCGTCGTCACCGGTGTACTCGACGAGCACGCCGACGGCCGGCGGCAGGTCGGAGCCGCGGCGGTGCAGGTAGGTCGCGGTCTGGCCTTCGAAGGCCACGACGCGGCGCAGCTCGAGCTTCTCGCCGATGCGGGCCGACAGCTCCTGGATGACCTCGTTGACGGTCTTGCCCTCGAGCTCGGCGCCCTTGAGCGCCTCGACGTCGCTGGTCTTGAGGGTCTTCGCGACCTCGACGACCTTCGCGGCGAGCGCCTGGAAGTCGGCGTTCTTCGCGACGAAGTCGGTCTCGGAGTCGAGCTCGATCAGGACGCCGCCCTCGCCGGTGACCAGGCCCTCGGCGGTGGCGCGCTCGGCGCGCTTGCCGACGTCCTTGGCGCCCTTGATGCGGAGGAACTCGACGGCCTTCTCGAAGTCGCCGTCGTTCTCCTCCAGCGCCTTCTTGCAGTCCATCATGCCGGCGCCGGTCATCTCGCGCAGGCGCTTCACGTCAGCGGCGGTGTAGTTCGCCATTGTGGTGGATCCGTCCTTTTCAGGTACGTGAAAACTTGAGGGGGAGCTACGCCCGTGCGGCCGGCCGCGGTGGGCCGGCCGCACGGGCGGTGGAGCATCAGGAGGAGGCGGTCGCCTGCTCGGGCGCGGCCTCGGCCGGAGCCTCGACGGCCGCGGCGGCCTCGGTCGCGTCGGCGGCGGCGGTCTCGGAGCCGGCGAGCAGCTCCTTCTCCCACTCGGCCAGCGGCTCGTCCGCGGCGACACCCGGCTCCGGCTTCGCGTCGGCCGAAGCACCGTTGCGGCTGGAGCGGGCCATCAGACCGGCGGCCGCGGCCTCGGCGACGACCTTGGTCAGCAGCGCGGCGGAGCGGATCGCGTCGTCGTTGCCCGGGATCGGGTAGTCGACCTCGTCCGGGTCGCAGTTGGTGTCCAGGATCGCGACGACCGGGATGTTCAGCTTCCGAGCCTCGCCGACGGCGATGTGCTCCTTCTTGGTGTCGACGATCCACACGATGCTCGGCACCTTGGCCATGTCGCGGATACCGCCGAGGGTCTTCTCGAGCTTGTCCTTCTCGCGGGTCAGCGTCAGGATCTCGCGCTTGGTGAGGCCTTCGAAGCCGCCGGTCTGCTCCCGCGACTCGAGCTCCTTCAGGCGGAGAAGACGCTTGTGCACGGTCTGGAAGTTGGTCAGCATGCCGCCGAGCCAGCGCTGGTTCACGTAGGGCATGCCCACGCGCGAGGCTTCGGCCGCGATGGCTTCCTGAGCCTGCTTCTTGGTGCCGACGAACATGATGGTGCCGCCGTGCGCGACGGTTTCCTTGATGAACTCGTACGCACGGTCGATGTAGGTCAGCGTCTGCTGCAGGTCGATGATGTAGATGCCATTGCGCTCGGTGAAGATGTAGCGCTTCATCTTCGGGTTCCACCGACGAGTCTGGTGCCCGAAGTGCACGCCGCTGTCGAGCAGCTGCTTCATGGTGACGACGGCCATTGCCGGAATCAACCTCTTCTGTGTCGTGCGCGCTCGCGGTGGTCCCGCGGACGCGCTGCTCGGTTTGTCGCTCGCGGCCGGGTGGCCGCTCGCCCTGGTGCCCGTGGCGATGTCCGGACCCTGCGGTGTGAGACCCCAGGGACCGCCGGACACCGTGCGACTCGCCCGGCTGATGTTTCGAAGCCCGGGAAACGCGCACGTGCACGCGAAGTCAGCCCGCTTACGCGGACCGCGCAAAAGATTCTACCCCCTGTCACCAGCCCCGCCCCCACCGGCGGCCGCTCGAAGGCGGAGTTGTCCACATCGGGTCCGGTTGTCCACAGATTCGGCGGCGGGCCCCCACGGGGATGCCGGGTGCCGCACGCTGGGGACGTGGAGTTGATCAGTCGGTTCCGGCGCTGGGCGCCGGGGTGTTTCGTGACTCTGTTCGCCCTGGTCACGATGGCATTCGCGGCTTGCGGAGGGGCGGTTGGAGGCGGGCCCGCGCGGACGCCGGTGACGTCCGGACGGCCGGTCGTGGTGGGGGCGGTGGGGACACCTGCTGCCCGGGCGGCCGCTTCGGTCGCGGTCGGGTCGGGGATGGGCGGTGCGGCGGGCTCCATGGCTGCCGAGCAGGTGCCGATCACCTCAGCAGCGCCCTGGGCGAGCGAGCCGCGAACTCCACAGCAATCTCGGTTGTCCTGGCCTTTATCACCCGTTCCGGTGGTGGTGAGGTACTTCGACGCCCCCGAAACGCCCTACAGCGCCGGGCACCGCGGGGTCGACCTGGCCGTCGTGCCCGGGCAGGAGGTGCTGGCGGCGGATGCCGGCGTCGTCGTGTTCGCCGGGCCGGTGGCCGGGCGGCCGGTGATCTCCGTCGACCACGATGGCGGCCTGCGCACCACCTACCTGCCCGTCGTGCCGAAGGTGGCCGTCGGCGAGCAGGTCCACCGGGGCCAGGTGCTCGGCACCGTCCTCGCCGGGCACCCCGGCTGCCCGGTCGCGGCCTGCCTGCACTGGGGCGTGCGGCGGGGCGAGGAGTACGTCGACCCGCTGGCCCTGGCCGGCGAGGTGGGCGAATACCGGCTCAAGCCGTGGGGCGGTGATCGATGATCAGGTGCCGGTCTGCTCGACGAGCTTGGCGCGCAGCCGCATGACCGCCCGGGTGTGCAACTGGCTGACCCGCGATTCGGTGACGCCGAGGACCTTGCCGATCTCGGCGAGGGTCAGGCTCTCGAAGTAGTAGAGGCTGACCACGATCTTGTCGCGCTCGGAGAGCTGCGCGATGGCCTGCGCGAGCTGGCGGCGGTTGTCCCGGTCGACGAGCACCGCGACCGGGTCGACGGCGTCGTCGTCGGGCAGCGTGTCGACCAGCGAGCCGCTGTCCTTGCCCGCGGCCACCAGGTCCTCCAGCGCGACGACGCTGGTGAGCTGCAGCTGGCCGTAGAAGTCGCGCAGCTCGTCGAGGCCGATGCCGAGTTCGGTGGCGAGCTCCGCGTCGGTCGGGGTGCGGCGCAGGCGGGCGCCGAGGCGCTCCAGGGCGCGCTCGGCCTCCTTGGCCTTGCTGCGGATGGCACGCGGGACCCAGTCCTGGGAACGGAGGTCGTCGAGGATCGCGCCGCGGATGCGCTGCATCGCGTACGTCTCGAAACGCAGGCCACGGGCAGGATCGAACTTCTCGATCGCGTCGACGAGGCCGAAGATGCCGGACTGCACCAGGTCACCCACGTCGACGTGGGTGGGCAGGCCGGTGCCGACCCGGCCCGCGACGTACTTGACCAGCGGGGCGTAGTGCAGCACGAGCCGATCGCGCGACGCCTGGTCGGGGCTGTCGGCGAACTGCTGCCACAGCGCCGCGATCCCGGCGTCGACGTCGACCCCGGCGCGGGTCTCCGCGGGCGCGGCGACGTCGCCGTGAGTGGTCACTCCGGCGGCTTCGGTCACGTGCGGCCCTGCGGTCATCGCACCGTCGTTCTCGGCATGCGGGTCAGTATCGTCTCCGTGCTCGTGCGGATGCGCGTGCGCCGCCGGGCCCGCTGGTGACGACCCCGGCGAGCCTCCCCGGGCCGCCTCAGGCCCTGGGGTGCGCTCGGTCATGGATCGCTTTCAACCGGTCGACGGTCACATGAGTGTAGAGCTGCGTCGTGGCAAGCGTAGCGTGACCAAGCAGTTCCTGAACGCTCCTGAGGTCGGCGCCGCCTTCGAGCAGATGCGTCGCCGCGGAGTGGCGCAGGCCGTGAGGCCCCATGTCGACCGCTCCGGGCACCGCCGAGACGGCCTCGTGGACGACGCGCCGCACCGCTCGCGGGTCGACGCGTTTGCCCCGGACACCAAGGAAAAGCGCGGGCTCGACGCTGTCACCACCGGTTTCGGCGACGATCTTCGGCCGGCCCTCCTCGATCCAGTCGGTGAGCGCCCGCGCCGCGGGGACGCCGAACGGGACCACCCGTTCCTTGCCGCCCTTGCCGAGGACCGTCACGACACGACGGGAGAAATCGGCCCCGCCGACGTCCAGCCCGCACAACTCGGACACGCGGATGCCGGTGGCGTAGAGCAGCTCGACGATCGCGTGATCACGCAGGGCGACCGGATCGCGTTCCGCCGCGCCGGTCGCCGACGCCCGCATGACCTCCCCCGCCTGCCCGGCGCGCAGCACCCCGGGCAGGGTGCGGTGCGCCCGCGGGGCGGCGAGCCGGCCACCCGGGTCGGTGGCCAGGACGCCCGTGCGGTGCGCCCAGGCGGTGAACGTCCGGGCCGACGCGGCCCGCCGGGCGAGCGTCGTCCGGCTCGCCCCGCCCGACTGCTGGACGGCCAGCCACGCCCGCAGCCGGGCGAGGTCCAGGTCCGCCGGCCCGCCCCCGCCCGCGACGACGAACCCGAGCAGCGATACCGCATCGCCGACGTACGCGCGAACGGTGTGCGCGGACAGGCCTCGTTCGAGTCCGAGGTGCCGTTCGTACCCGGCGACGACGGCCCGGACCGGCTCGGGCAGCGCGGCCCGGAGCGCGCGCAGGTCCGGACGACGGGCCCGGCCGGAACGTGGTGGCGGCATGGATGTCACGCTGCGCGAACAACCGCCGCCGGTCAAGGATCGCCACGCGGGCCCACCGGACCGGCTGAACACCTTCGACGATTTCTCCGGATTTCGTGACGTTCACGCGCTTTGCTTCCGTCGTCGCCAGCCTCCTTCCCCGCGGACGGCGAATCCGTCGATCTCCAGTTCCGGCAGCAGGGCTCGCACCCGCCCCAGCGGGAGGCCGGATTCGGCCGCGATCTCGGTGTCGGACCGGCCGGCGCGGACGGCCAGTGCCTCGTAGGCCCGCAATGCCTCGGGTCCCAGCCGGTCCGTGGGCCGTTTCGGGCGGGCCGAGGCGGTGTCCTCGGCGATGCCGAAACGGCCTACGGTCTCGAGGATTTCGTCGACCGTCGAGACCAGCGTCGCCCGGGCTTCGCGGATCAGTTCGTGACAGCCGACGGACATCCCGGACGAGACCGGCCCCGGCAGCGCCATCACCACCTTGCCGAGCGCGCCGGCGGTGCTCGCGGTGTTGCGGGCGCCGCTGCGGCGCCCCGCCTCGACCACCAGGGTGCCCTCGGTGAGGGCGGCGATGAGCCGGTTGCGGACGAGGAAGCGGTGCCGGGCCGGTGGCGTGCCGGGCGGGTACTCGCTGACCACCGCGCCACCCGACCGGACGATCCGGTTCAGCAGCCCGACGTGGCCAGCCGGGTAGCCCGCGTCGACGGCACAGCCCAGCACCGCGACGGTGACCCCCTCGGCGGCGAGCGCACCGCGGTGCGCGGCGCCGTCGATGCCGTAGGCGGCGCCGGAGAACACCGGCACGCGGCGGGTGGCCAGCCCGTAGGAGAGCTCGGCCGCGTGGTGTTCGCCGTACTCGGTCGCCGCCCGGGCGCCGACCACGGCCACGGCGCGGTCGGCGGCGGTGCCGAGCGCCGCTTCGCCGGCGACCCACAACGCCAGCGGAGGCACCGCTTCGGCCACCCCGCGCCGGGCGGCGAGGTCGAGAGCGAGCAGCGGCCAGGCGGGCCACTCGTCGTCCTCGGGCACGACCAGGCGAGCGCCTGCCGCGGCGGCGCGCGCGAAGTCCTGGGTGACGAGGTCGTACTCCCGGCGCGCCTCGGTCGCCTTCAGCACCTCGCCGGGGCAGTCGCCCCGCCGAACCCGCCCGGCGGCGTCCACCGGGCCGTGTTCGGCCACGAAGGCGACGAGCGCCGGGGCCGGTGGCTCGGCCACCCGGAGCAGGTAGGCGCGGGCCTGCCGCAGTTCATCGGCAGTCATACGTCCTCCCCTGTCGGGCATCGGTCGGCTGCGCCACCGGTTTGGGTGCGGCCGGCACGCGCGGACCGCCAGTGGCTCGGCCGGGCCGGGACGCGCGAGCGCTCCCCCGGCCTCTCGGTGGTCATGCGGCTACCCGTTCGCGGAAGGCCAGTGCCGAGCCGATCTGGTCGGCTCCTGGGCGGGGCTCGCCGTCCAGGTCGGCCAGGGTCCAGGCGATGCGCAAGCAACGGTCGGCGCCTCGGCCGCTCAGCACGCCGCGGTCCATGGCCCGGTCGAGCAGGGTCGTCGCCTCGGCGGGCAGGGCGAACTGGCGCCGCAGCGCCGGGCCGGGCACCTCCGAATTCGATCGCCAGCCGTGCTCCCGCCACCGCCGCGTGGCACGTTCGCGGGCCTGCAGCACGCGTCCGCGGACGGTTTCCGACGGCTCCGCCGTCCCGGTTTCGTGCGCGTTGAGCGCACTCAGCGGACGAAGGCGGACGCGCAGGTCGACCCGGTCGAGCAGCGGTCCGGAGAGCCGGCCGAGGTAGCGACGGCGGGCCGTCGGCGAGCACACGCAGTCGGCTTCCTTCGGGGGCGCGCACGCGCACGGGTTGGTCGCCAAGACGAGCTGGAACCGCGCCGGGTACGTGATCGAGCCCTTGACCCGGGCGATGCGCACCTCACCCTCCTCCAGCACCGTGCGGAGCGATTCGAGCCGCTGCCCGCCGAACTCGCAGACCTCGTCGAGGAACAGGACACCGCGGTGAGCGCGGCTGATCGCGCCGGGCGACGCGAGCCCGCTGCCGCCGCCGATCAAGGCGGCGACCGTGATCGAGTGGTGCGGTGCCACGAACGGGGGCACCGTGACCAGCGGCGAAGACTTCGACAGCGAGCCGTCGACCGAGTGCACCGCCGTCACCTCCAGGGACTCCTCGGGCGACAGCCGCGGCAGCAGGCCGGGCAGCCGCCTGGCCAGCATCGTCTTGCCGACGCCGGGTGATCCGGTGAACAGCAGGTGGTGCCCGCCCGCGGCGGCGACCTCGAGCGCCCAACGCGCTTCCGGCTGACCGACGACGTCGGCGAGGTCCGGCACGGACGGTGGCGCGACGGGTCCGGGCGGTTCCGGCGGCACGAGGCCGGCCTCGCCCTTCAGCCACACCACCACATCGCGCAGGCTCACCGCGCCTGCGACGTCGATGCCGTCCACCAGCGCCCCTTCGGCCAGGGACTCGGCCGGGACGACGGCCCGCTCGTAGCCGGCCGCGCGAGCCGCCAGGAGGCCGGGGAGGATGCCGCGGACCGGGCGGACGCGGCCGTCGAGGGCGAGTTCGCCCAGCAACACCGTGCCGAGCAGCCGGGTCGCCGGCACGGCGCCGGTCGCGGCGAGCACCGCGGCGGCGATGCCCAGGTCGTAGGCCGAGCCGACCTTCGGCAGGTTCGCCGGGGACAGGCCGAGCGTCACCTTGCCGTCCGGCCAGGGCTGCCCGGAGTTGCGGACGGCGGACCGGACGCGGTCCTTGGCCTCGCGCAGCCCGGCGTCGGGAAGGCCGACGAGCGTCACGCGGCTCAGACCGCCGCCGAGGTCGGCCTCGATCTCGATGACCCGGCCGTCGATGCCGAGCAGCGCCACCGACCACGCTTTGGCGATGGGCATCAGAACGCCGCCTCGATGTGCTGCAGGCGGGGGCGGGTGCCGGGCTCGGCGAGGATCGTGACGACGTCGTAGCGGACGGGGCACCAGCCGATGCGGAGCTCGCGCAGCCAGCGTTGGGCGGCCTGGCGCACGCGGCCGGCCTTCTCCTCGCTGACGGTCTCCGACGGCAGGCCGAACTCGGTTCCGGTGCGGGTCTTGACCTCGCAGAAGATCACCCGGACGCGGTCGGTGAGGATGAGGTCGATCTCGCCCTCGCGGCAGCGCCAGTTGCGGCCGAGCAGGATCAGGCCGTGGTCCCGCAGGTACCGGAGGGCGAGGTCTTCGCCCCAGGCGCCCAGGTCGCGGCGGTGTCTTGCGAGCTGGTCGGTGCCCGTCATCGTGTTCGCCCCTCGTCGTGCGCCGGTCACCGGGACGGTCCCGGTGATCACGGTGCGTGTGCGTTCGACGATGCCAGGGCGCGGGACGGCGGAGCCAGACCCGAATCTCCGCGCTGTGGACAACCGGGGGGATGTGGACAACTGGTCCACGAATCCGCGGCGAAGGGCACGAACTGTCAGCCCCTTGTGCTAGGGCAACGAGATCGCACAGGGCCGAAAAGCGCCGCGCCGGCTCATCCAGGTCGGATGAGCCGGCGCGGCGGTCGAAGACGGGACTCAGCCCGAGAACGGACCGTCCTCGGGCAGGCGAAGGTCGGGTTTGTCGAGCTCCTCGACGTTGACGTCCTTGAACGTGATCACGCGGACGTGCTTGACGAAGCGGGCGGGACGGTACATGTCCCAGACCCAGGCGTCGGACATGCGGACCTCGAAGTACACCTCACCGCCGCCGTCGCGGACCTGGACGTCGACCGCGTTCGCCAGGTAGAACCGCCGCTCGGTCTCCACCACATACGAGAACTGGCTGACGATGTCGCGGTACTCGCGGTACAGCGACAGCTCCATCTCGGTCTCGTACTTCTCGAGATCCTCTGCGCTCATGAAATCCGCGCCCCTCCTCGGGATCGTGCCGCTGCTCCGCCGGCGGAACGTTCATTGTGACCCACACCCGCGGCCGGGGCATGCAGCGGCAGGCTGAGTTGTGGCTCGAGTGCTTCGTCGAGGACCGCGGCCAGGCCCGCCGCGGCGCCGGCCTCCACGGCCTTTTCCAGCGCCGCGTAGGTCAGCAGGACCGGCCGCGCGGGGCGCATGCCGTGCTTGATCGCCACCGTCGCCACGTTCGTGTACGACCATCGGTGGACGTCGCTCGGCCCGTGTTCGCGAAGCGCCGCCAGGTGGTCGGACGTGCTGTAGCCCTTGTGCACGTCGAAGCCGTAGTGCGGGAGGTCGTCGTGGTAACCCGCCATGATGCGGTCCCGCGTGACCTTGGCCAGCACCGACGCGGCCGCGATGCAGGCCACCGAACGGTCACCCTTGATCACCGCCGTGTTCGGGGCGGTGAGGCCGGGGACCCGGAACCCGTCGGTGAGGATGTAGCCCGGGGACACGCGGAGCGCCGCCGCGGCCCGGCGCATGCCCTCCAGGTTCATCACCCGGATGCCGTAGAGATCGACCTCGGCGGTGGGGATGACGATCACCGAGTAGTCGACGGCCCGGGCGAGGACCAGGTCGTAGACCCGGTCGCGCGCCTTGGCCGTCATCAGCTTGGAGTCCGTCAGCTCGGTGAGCTTCGCCGCGTCGCCCTGTTTGAGCACGCAGGCCGCGACCACCAGCGGCCCCGCGCACGCCCCGGCGCCGGCTTCGTCCACACCGGCGACCGGGCCGAGGCCACGGCGGTCGAGCGCGCCCTGCAGACCCCAGAAGAGGTCGCCGCGCACCACGGCCCGCGGTGGCCGGATCGGCTCGGCCGCGGTGAGGGGAACGGGAAGTGTCAAGGCTGGATCACCCGTCTGCCGACAAGGATCGAGTGGCTAGGGTTTCCGCCCGGCCGCCCGGCGCAGTCCGGACTTGAGCTTGCGCCCGAGGAACAACGTCGGCCACGCCGCCGCGATCCCGGCACCGAGCGGAAGCCCGCTCTGCCAGGCCGGCGCGCCGAGCGCCACCGGCTGGGCCGACGCCTGCGGGTTGTGGTCGGTGATCCCGCCCCAGCGGCCCGGCGGCAGGACGATGATCCGCGCCTTGCCGATGACGTTGTCCACGGGGACCGCGCCGTTCTCCCGGCCGCCGCCCTGGAAGCGGGAGTCGTCGGAGTTGTTCCGGTTGTCGCCCTGCACCCAGAGCATCCCGGCCGGGACCTTGACCGGCTCGAAGGCCTTCTGCTCCTGGTTCGACGGGTCGTCCCAGTAGATGTACGGCTCGTCGAGCGCCTTGCCGTCCACGATCATGCGGCCACGGGGGTCGCAGCACTGGACGGTCTGCCCGCCGACCGCGATCACCCGCTTGACGAAGTCGCGCTCGTCCGGCGGAGCGAACCCGACCAGCGAGCCGAGGCCGCGCAGGCCTCGGACGATGATGTTGTCCGACTCCTGGGGCGCGATCTCGTTGTTGATCCACGCCGGCGGGCCCTTGAACACGATCACGTCGCCCGGCGAGGGTTCGGTGAAGTCGTAGGTGACCCGGTCCACCAGGATCCGGTCACCCGTGCAGCCGGGACACCCGTGCAGCGTGGCCTCCATGGACCCCGAGGGGATCATGAAGACCTTCGCAAGGAATGTCTGGATCAGAATCGTGAGCACCAGGGCGATCACGAGCAGGATCGGCAGTTCCTTCCAGAACGACCGTTTCTTGGCGGGCTTGGCTCGCCGCCGGCGGGATCCCCCGCGCTCCTCGGAACGGGACAGCCGAGGCTTGTCCTCCTCGAAGCGATCGGGGTCATCCTCAGGAGCGTTCTGGGACACAGGTTCGGCCACGTCGTCAGGCTACCGGTAACCGGGTTTCGACTCAGTTAGCCGACGCCGTCTCGCGGTTCTCGCGGCGCTCCTTGATCTTGGCCTTCTTGCCGCGCAGCTCGCGCAGGTAGTACAGCTTCGCGCGCCGCACGTCACCGCGCTTGTGGACCTCGATCGAGGCGATGTTCGGCGAGTGCACCGGGAAGGTGCGCTCGACGCCGACACCGAACGAAACCTTGCGCACAGTGAAGGTCTCCCGGATGCCCCCGCCCTGGCGGCGGATGACCACGCCCTGGAAGACCTGGTTGCGCTCGCGGTTGCCCTCGATGACGCGGACACTCACCTTGAGCGTGTCGCCCGGGCGGAAGTCCGGGATGTCGGAACGCAGCGACTGCTTGTCCAGCGCGTCCAGGGTGTTCATCGGTGGTCCGTCCTCGTCTTCGTATGGCTTGCGTACACATCCCGGGCGCGCAGCGATCCCGCTGCGGGCGACCCAGGGGGCTGATGGCGGGCTGGTGAACGAGGAAGTCCACTCACGCCAACCTGTCAAGTATTACAGACCGGTATTGGGCGCGGAGAACCGGCCCTCGGCCTGCTCGGGGTCCAAGCCCTCCAGGACCCCGCGATCGTGCTTGTCGAGACTGTCTTCCGGCAGCCGCGCCAGGAGATCGGGGCGGCGCCGGGCGGTGCGTTCGAGGGCCTGGTCACGCCGCCAGCGGTCGATCAGCGCGTGGTTGCCCGACCGCAGCACCTCCGGGACGGCCAGGTCCCGCCACACCTCGGGGCGCGTGTAGCTGGGCCCTTCGAGCAGGCCGTCGGAGAACGAGTCCTCGGCGGCCGAGCGCGCGTTGCCGAGCACGCCGGGCAGCAGCCGGACGACGGCCTCGACGATGACCAGCACCGCCGCCTCGCCGCCGACCAGGACGTAGTCGCCGATCGACACCTCGTCGACCGGCATCCGGCGGGCCGCGTCGTCGACGACCCGCTGGTCGATGCCCTCGTACCGGCCGCACGCGAAGACCAGGTGCTCCTCCGCGGCATAGGCGTGCGCGAGCTCCTGCGTGAAGGGCCGCCCCGCCGGCGTCGGCACGACCAGCCGCGTCCCGGGACGGCAGACGTCGTCCAGCGCCGGACCCCAGACCTGCGGCTTCATCACCATGCCGGGACCGCCGCCGTACGGCGCGTCGTCGACCGCGCGGTGCACGTCGTGCGTCCACTCGCGCAGGTCGTGCACGCCGACCTCGATCAGGCCGCGGTCGATCGCCCGGCCCAGCAGCGCGGCGCGCAGCGGGTCGAGGTATTCGGGGAAGATCGTGACGACGTCGATGCGCATCTCAGGCGTCCAGGAGCCCTTCCGGCGGGTCGAGGACGACCCGGCCGCCGGCGATGTCCACCGTCGGGACGATCGCGCGGACGAACGGCACCAGGACCTCGCGGCCGTCGACGTCCAGCTCGAGTAGCTCACCCGCCGGCGAGTGGGCGACCTCGACGACCTTGCCCACCACCGTCCCGTCGAGCAGTTCGGCCCGGAGGCCGGCCAGCTCGTGGTCGTAGAACTCTTCGGGGTCCCCGGTGGGCGGGAGCGACTCGGTGTCGACGAGCAGGAGGGCCCCCCGCAGCGTCTCGGCGACGTCGCGGGTCAGGACCTCCTCGAAACGCACCAGCAGCCGCCCGCTGTGTTCGCGGGCGGCTGCGATGGTGAGTTCCCTTTTGCTGCCGTCACGCAGCTTCGTCGTGAGAGCCGCACCGATCTTGAACCGCTCTTCCGGCGAGTCCGTGCGCACGTCCACCGCTAGTTCCCCGCGGATGCCGTGCGCTTTCGCGATGCGGCCGACTACGACGTCCATCCTGACCAGTCCGACCCGGCTCAGCGATCGGTGTCGACGACGTCCACCCGGACGCCGCGGCCACCGATGCCGCCCATGACGGTGCGCAGGGCGGTCGCCGTGCGACCGCCCCGGCCGATCACCTTGCCGAGGTCGTCGGGGTGCACGTGCACCTCGAGCGTGCGGCCACGGCGCGTGGTCAGCAGCTCGACCCGAACCTCGTCCGGGTTGTCGACGATCCCGCGCACCAGGTGTTCGAGGGAGTCCGCGAGGAAACTCACTCGGACTTCTCGCCCTCAGCGGCCTCCGCCTTCTCGGCCTCGGCCTTCTTCGGGGCGGACTTCTTCTTCGGCGTGGTGGCCTCGGTGGTGGGCTCCTCGCCGGCCGCGGCCAGCGCCGCGTTGAACAGGTCCTGCTTGGACGGCTTCGGCTCGGCCACCTTCAGGGTGCCCTCGGCGCCCGGCAGACCCTTGAACTTCTGCCAGTCACCGGTGATCTCGAGCAGGCGCTGGACCGGCTCGGTCGGCTGCGCGCCGACTCCCAGCCAGTACTGGGCGCGCTCGGAAGAGACCTGGATCAGGCTCGGCTCTTCCTTCGGGTGGTACTTGCCAATCGTCTCGATGGCCTTGCCGTCCCGGCGGGTGCGCGCGTCGGCGACGATGATGCGGTAGTACGGCGCACGGATCTTGCCGAGGCGCTGCAGCTTGATCTTGACGGCCACGGGTGTGGGTTCTCCTCGAATCTCTCTGGTGCTGGGCTGGGCACACGCGGGCCGAGTGGGGACACGGACGCGGGCACCCGAAGGTCAGGAGCTTTCGCACGGTGAGAGGGTCCGGCGGAAGCAGGCAGTGCACCATTCTGCCAGACGGTGTCGGCGGGCCGGGAAAGAGGCTCAGAAAGAGGCCACGCCGAGCGCGCCGAGCAGGATGGTGAGCGCCGGCAGGAAGTTGTTGACCTGGTGCGCGACGATGCTGCCCGGCAGCCGCCCGGTGACCAGCCGCGCCAGGCCGATCGGCACCGCGATGACCAGCAGCAACGTCGTCCGGAGCGGCTCGAGGTGACTGGCCGCGAACACCGCCGTCGTCAGCAGGAACGCCGCGACGCGGCCCCAGCGCTCACTGCGCCACTGCAGCTGTTCCGCGGCGCCCCAGAGCAGGCCGCGGTAGATGATCTCCTCGCAGATCGGCCCGAGCAGCCAGAGGTAGACGAACATCACCACGGCCGCCGACACCGACATCTTGCGGTCCTCGACCAGCGCGCTGATCGCCGACGTCGCGTTGGCGTTGCCGACCAGCTGCGTCCAGAGGTAGGCGCCGAAGGTGGTGAAGACGAGCCCGACGCAGCCGAACCGGAAGCCGGTCTTCACGTCGGCCCAGCGCCATTCGAGCCGGAGGTCGAGCACGGGACCGTTGCCGCGCACGAAGGTGATCAGCACCGCGACGCCGGCCGCGATCATCGTCGGCAGCATGGTGCCGAGCAGCACGACCCGCATCGGCAGCGGGCCGGGACCGGTGTCGCCGACCAGCGCGGAGATGAACGCCGCGGACGCCAGCAGGACGACCTCGACGAGCAGGAAGGCGCCGAACCCCCACCGGTGCCGTGGCGGGGGCGGCAGGAAGGCGGGCTCCTCGGGCGGCGGCGGCTCCTCGGGGAACGGCGTCGCGTCGGGAGCCGGGTCCCGAGGCTGGGAAGTGGTCACGCCTTGCCCCTCCGCGCTCGCTCGGCTCCTGGCTTCCGAGATTAGCCGCCGGAATGTGATCTCACAGTATCTGTCCGGCTACTGTCCATCGATCTTCGCAACGTCAGTGGGTGACGAAGAGCAGCACCGCGGGCGGGAGGTTGTTGGCCGCGTGGGCGATCACCCCGGCGCTGACGCGGCCGGACAGGTGGCGGGCCAGCCCGATCGCGATGCCCTGGCCGAACAGGGCGATCGTGCGGGTCGGCTCGCCGTGCAGCTGGGCGAACACCAATGCCGTGAGGAGAAGCACCACCCAGGACGGGATCCGGTGGACCGACAGCGCCTTCCACAGCGTGCCGCGGACCAGAAGTTCCTCCGTGATCGGCGCGCCCGCGATGACGATCACCGCCGCGAGGACCAGCCACACCGTGTCGCCGTCGAAGGTGTCGGCGAGGTCGGTCAACGGGCCGTCCGAGCCGTCGTCCGCGCCGTAGACCGCGATCAGCACCAGGTTGAGCAGGTAGCCGACGACCAGCGCGAGCACGCCGCACGCGAGGCCGATCCGGACGTCGCGCCAGGTCGGCTTGAGGCCGAAGTCCGCGCGCAGCCCGTCGCCCCAGAGCCACGAGCCCGCCGCCGGGCCGAGGCCGAGCAGGAGGTTGGGCACGAACGCCAGGAGCAGAAGCGGGCCGACGTCGCGCAGTTCCAGCGGGTCGAACTCGCCGACGTCGCGGTTGACCGCCGCGGCGATGACGAGGTTGGTCAGGTAGTAGCCGGCGATGCCCGCGAAGAACGCCACGAAACACCAGTGCGCCCCCAGCACGCGCCGTGCGCCGTCGTCTTCCGTCACGGGCCCAACGCTAAAGTGCCGACCCCGCAAGGAAAACGGCGGGGGTCTACGCGTAGACGACGCCGCCCAGCACGATCCGCGACGGATGCCGGAGGACGCCCAGGTCCTCGCGCGGGTCGCTCGCGTAGACGAGCAGGTCGGCGGGCGCGCCGTCGGCGATGCCGGGGTGGCCGAGCCAGTCGCGGGCCGCCCAGGACGCGCTCGCGAGGGCCTGCTCGCGGGTCATCCCCGCGCGGTGCAGCGCCTCGATCTCGTCGACGAGCCTGCCGTGCTCGACCATGCCGCCGGCGTCGCTGCCCGCGAAGACGCGCACGCCCGCTTCGACGGCCGAGGCGACCATCTCCCCGACGCCGGCGTGCAGCGCGCGCATGTGCGCCGCGTACGTGGGGTACTTGCCCGCCCGGTCCGCGATGCCCGGGAAGTTCTCGATGTTGATCAACGTCGGCACCAGCGCGACGTCGTGGCGCGCCAGTTCCGCCAGCTGGTCCGCGCTCAGGCCGGTGCCGTGCTCGAGGCAGTCGATGCCGGACGCGATGAGCCCCGGCAGCGCGGCTTCGCCGAACACGTGCGCGGTGACGCGGGCGCCGTGTTCGTGCGCCACCTTCACCGCCTCGGCCAGGACGTCGTCCGGCCACAGCGGCGCGAGGTCGCCGGCGCCGCGGTCGATCCAGTCGCCGACCAGCTTGACCCAGCCGTCGCCGTCGCGCGCCTGCTCGGCGACGGCCTCCGGCAGCTGCGACGGATCGTCCAGTTCGATCCCGAGGCCCGGGATGTAGCGCCTGGCCAGTGCGAGGTGCCGGCCGGCGCGGATGATCGTGGGCAGGTCGGCCCGCCGCTGCAGCGGCCGGACGTCGATCGGCAGGCCGCAGTCCCGGATGAGCAGCGTGCCCGCATCCCGGTCCGCGACCGCCTGGGCCGCCGCCTCTTCGAGCGAGACCGGCCCGCCGACGCCGATGCCGGGGTGGCAGTGCGCGTCGACCAGGCCGGGCACGAGAAAGACGTCCCGGCCGAGCGATCCGGCGCCGGGCACCGGCTCGAACGAGATCCGGCCGCCGGTGATCCACAGCTCCGCCGGTTCGCCGCCGGGCAGGAGCACCCCGGCGACGTGCAGTGTCGTTTCCCCCGACGCCCCGCTCAATTGTCCTTGGGGTTCTTCGGCAGCTTGAACTTCGTCGGGTCGAAGCCCGGGACGTCGTTCATGCCGCCGAGCTTCGACAGGTCGGGCATCCCCCCGCCGCCGGGCATCCCGCCACCCGGGGGCAGCATCGGCATGCCGGGGAAGCCGCCGCGGACCTTGGGCTGCGTCGGCCCGCGCCCCTTCTTGCCTTTCTTGCCCTTCCGGGACTTCGAGCCGCCGCCTCCGCCGCCGAAGCCGAACCGGCCGGCCATCTGGGCCATCATCTTGCGGGCCTCGAAGAACCGGTTGACCAGGTCGTTGACCTCGCGGACGGTGACGCCGGAACCGTTGGCGATGCGCAGCCGCCGCGAGCCGTTGATGATCTTCGGGTCCTCGCGCTCGGCCGGCGTCATGCCGCGGATGATCGCCTGCAGCTTGTCCAGGTGCTTGTCGTCGACCTGGGCCAGCTGGTCCTTCATCTGGCCGGCACCGGGCAGCATGCCCAGCAGGTTGCCGATCGGGCCCATCTTGCGGACCGCGAGCATCTGCTCGAGGAAGTCCTCGAGGGTGAGCTGGCCGCTGGAGAGCTTCTCGGCGGTCTTCTCGGCCTGCTTCTGGTCGAAGGCCTGCTCGGCCTGCTCGATCAGGGTGAGCACGTCACCCATGCCGAGGATCCGCGACGCCATCCGGTCCGGGTGGAAGGTGTCGAAGTCCTCGAGCTTCTCGCCGTTGGAGGCGAACAGGATCGGCTGGCCGGTGATCTCGCGGACGCTCAGCGCGGCACCACCGCGGGCGTCGCCGTCGAGCTTGGTGAGCACGACGCCGCTGAAGCCGACGCCGTCCTGGAACGCCTGGGCCGTGGTCACGGCGTCCTGGCCGATCATCGCGTCGACGACGAACAGGACCTCGTCCGGCTCGACCGCGTCGCGGATGTCGGCGGCCTGCTTCATCAGCTCTTCGTCGACACCCAGGCGGCCCGCGGTGTCGACCACGACGACGTCGTGCTGCGCGTGCTTCGCCTCGGTGATGGCGCGGCGCGCGACGTCGACCGGGTCGCCGACACCGTTGCCGGGCTCGGGCGCGAAGGTGACGACCCCGGCGCGTTCGCCGACCACCTGCAGCTGCGTGACGGCGTTGGGCCGCTGGAGGTCGCAGGCGACCAGCATCGGCGCGTGGCCCTGCTTCTTCAGCCACATCGCGAGCTTGCCGGCGAGCGTCGTCTTGCCCGCGCCCTGCAGGCCGGCGAGCATGATCACGGTCGGCGGGGTCTTGGCCAGGTTGAGACGGCGCGTCTCGCCGCCAAGGATCCCGACGAGCTCCTCGTTGACGATCTTGACGACCTGCTGCGCGGGGTTGAGCGCCTCGGAGACCTCGGCGCCCTTCGCTCGTTCCTTGATCCTCGCGATGAAGGTCTTGACCACGCCGAGGGCGACGTCGGCCTCCAGCAGCGCGATGCGGATTTCGCGCGCGGTGGCGTCGATGTCGGCGTCGGACAGCCTGCCCTTGCGCGTGAGCGTCTGCAGGGCGGCGGTGAGCCGATCGGACAGGGTGTCGAACACGGGTGTGCACGCTCCAGCTGGGTCGAGAGTGGCGTGCCGGACCGGGCCGGCCCCTCCGAGGGTAGTCGCTCCGGCTCCCCTACCTCGCGGGTACGCGAAAGTCCCTTACATGACTAGTAAACATTAACTTACTACTCTTCCGGGCAGTAACGCCACAAAATGGACCCTTGAACGAAACTTGCTGGCGTCGGCGCCGCCGATAAGTAAACATACGTGTATGACTTCCGCGACCAGACCGCGTCCGTCGCTCGCCGAACCGGCCGCAGACGCCGACGAGCCGGTCCCCCTGAGCCGGATCGCCGGCCTGTTCCGCCCGCACCGCGGGCCGCTCTGCGCACTGTTCGCGCTGATCGTGCTGCAGGCGGGCCTCGGCGTCGTCTCGCCGTTCCTCCTGCGCGAGATCCTCGACGAAGCGCTGCCGCACCGCGACACGGTCCTGATCAGCCTGCTGGCCGGGGGGATGATCGCCTGCGCGGTCGGCAGCGGCTCCCTCGGCGTCGCCACGACCGGGCTGTCCAACACCATCGGGCAGCGGGTGATGAACGAGCTGCGCGTCACCGTCTACGGCCACCTGCAGCGCATGTCGCTGGGCTTCTTCACCCGGACGAAGAGCGGCGAAGTGCTCTCGCGGGTCTTCAACGACATCGGCGGCGTCGACAACGTGATCACCACGACCGCGGGGTCGGTGGTGCAGAACGCCACCACGACGATCGCCATCGCGGTCGCCCTGGTCGCGCTCGACTGGCAGCTGGCGGCGCTCTCCCTCGTCGTCGTGCCGCTGTTCCTGCTGTTCACGCTGCGGCTCGGCCGCAAGCGGCGCTCGCTGGCCCGCGGCCGGACGCGGCGGATGGCCCGGCTGACCACGATGGTCGAGGAGTCCCTGTCGGTCACCGGCGTGCTGCTCGCCAAGACGATGGGCAACGAACGGGCCATGCGCGAGCGGTTCGGCGCCGAATCGCGGGAGATCGCCACACTGGAACGGGCCGGCGCGCTGGCCGGGCGCTGGCAGGTCGCGTCGCGGAGCATGAGCCTGACGGCGATCCCCGCGCTGGTCTACTGGATCGCCGGGCTCGCGCTGGCGGGCGGCGCGACGCCGTTTTCGCTCGGCACCGTCGTCGCCTTCACCAGCATGCTGAACAGGCTGGTCGCCCCGGCCACCGCGATGCAGACGATCGGGCAGAACGTGGCGACGTCGAAGGCGCTGTTCGGCCGCATCTTCGAGGTGCTCGACCTGCCGGCGGAGATCGCCGACAAACCCGGCGCCGCCGAGCTGGTCGTGCGTCGCGGCGACGTCTCGATGCGCGGGGTTTCGTTCCGCTACGACGACGACGGTCCGGTGACGCTCGAAGACATCGACCTCGACGTCCCCGCCGGGACCACGACGGCGCTGGTCGGCTCGACCGGCTCCGGCAAGACGACGCTGGCGTACCTGGTGGCGCGGCTCTACGAGGTGAACGAAGGTTCGGTGAAGATCGACGGCGCCGACGTCCGCGACGTCACGCTCGCCTCGCTGGCCGCCGGGGTCGGGCTGGTGTCGCAGGAGACGTACCTGTTCCACGACACCGTCCGCGAGAACCTGCGCTTCGCCAGGCCGGACGCGACCGACGAAGAGATCGAACAGGCCGCGAAGGCCGCGCACATCCACGACACCCTGGCGGGCCTGCCCGAGGGCTACGACACCGTCGTCGGGCAGCGCGGCTACCGGTTCTCCGGCGGCGAGAAGCAGCGGATGGCGATCGCCCGGATCCTGCTGCGCAACCCGCCGGTGCTCATCCTCGACGAGGCGACCAGCGCGCTCGACACCCGCACCGAACGCTCGGTGCAGGCCGAGCTCGACCGGCTCGCCGCGGGCCGCACGACGCTGACGATCGCGCACCGGCTGTCCACTGTGGAGCACGCAGACCAGATCGTGGTGCTGCACGAAGGCCGGATCGCCGAACGCGGGACGCACGAGGAGCTGCTGGCGCGCGACGGGCGTTATGCCCGGCTGGTGCGGGGAACGGATCAGTAATCTGGGGCCATGCACCCCGAACCCGACGTCGCTTCGCCGGTCAGCGCGGACCCCGAGCTGGCCGACCTGGCCTGGCGGGTGCGCGAGAGCGTCGGGCGGCTCAACTGGCGGATGCGCGCCGAGCGCGACCCGAACGGCCCCGGCCCGGCGGTGCTCGCGGTGCTGAGCCGGCTCTACCGGGCGGGCACGCACACGCCGACCGAGCTGGCCGAAGCGGAACGGCTGCAGCCGCAGTCGCTGACCCGGATCCTCGCCTGGGTGACCGAACGCGAACTCGTCACCCGCACGGCCGACCCCGAGGACGGGCGCCGCTCGCTGGTGAGCATCACCCCGGCCGGGCTGGCGGTGCTGCGGGAGTACAGCGTGCGGCGGGAACGCTGGCTGGCGGCGGCGCTCGAATCGACGCTCTCCCCGACCGAGCGGCAGCTGCTGAAGCTGGCTTCGGACCTGCTCCTGCGGGTCGCGGACGCCTGAAAGGCTGCCGCGGAGACCCCTCGATCCCTCCGCGGCAGCCTTCGAGCCACCCCCTCGCCGCCCCGCCTCCCCGCGGTGCGGCACGGGTCCCGGGAACGGACCGCTCCTCCTTCGGCCCGCCCCGGAACCCTGCTACCCGGACAGCTCACCTCCCCAGGGGCCGTCCGGACTTTCCCCCTCACCAGCGATCCGGTACTCGCTGGCAGGACGAAGTCTGCCGCGCGGACGGCGGCCGGTTCAGTGTGAGAACCCTCAATTACCCGTGGGTAGTAATACTCAGCCGGACGTCTTCGTCCGCCCACGGCTGCGCGTCGCGGCCTGCTTCGCCGTCGTACGCGCCTTCGCCGCTCTCGATGCGGCGGCCTTGGCCTTCGCGACGGCCGCGTTGCGCGCGTCCTCGGCTTCCGACGCGGTCTCCTGCAGCGCCGCCAGCAGCCGCGTGACGCCCTCGCCCTGTTCGGCGGCCGTCGGCTGGACGACCTCGGCGCCGTCGATCTTCGACCGGATCAGCGACTCCAGGGCCACCCGGTAGCGGTCCGGGTAGCGCCCGGGGTCGAACTCGCCCGTCAGCTCCTCGACCAGGTTCACCGCGCGGCGCAGCTCGCCGGGGCGGATGTCGAGGTCGGCGTGCCGGAACGGGAAGTCGGGGGCCCGCACCTCATCCGGCCACAGCATCGTCTCGAGCACGATCACCTGGTCGCGCACGCGCAGCGCGCCGAGCGTCTCGCGGCGGCGCAGCGCGACGGTGACCAGCGCGATCCGGCCGGACTGCTGGAGCGCCTCGCTGAACAGCACGTACGGCTTCGTGCCCGCCGGCTCGGGCTCGAGGTAGTAGCTCTTCGCGAACCAGATCGGGTCGACGTCGGCGAGCGGGGCGAAGCCGCGGATGGCGATCGTGCGGCCGGGCATCGGGAGGGACGCCAGCTCGTGGTCGGACAGCAGCACGACGTCCCCGCCGGGGACGGGGTAGCCGCGGACCATCTCCTCGGGCGGCACCTCGGCGCCGTCCACCTCGCACACCCGCTTCACCCGGACGCGGCCGCCGTCGGCTTCGTGGACCTGGTGCAGCGGGATCTCCCGCTCCCCGGTCGCGCTGTACGCCTTCACCGGGATGGCGTAACTGCCGAACCCGATCGTGCCCGTCCACACCGCGCGCATGCGTGCCACCTCCGCAGCTCCCAGGCTAGCCACGCGGCCGTGCGCGACGACAGCTACAAACGGGTGTCAGGGGCGACGGATTCGCTCACACATTCGAACGACGGCGTGACCTCGTCGAGCGCCTCGGCCGAACATCGGGCCGCGATGGCCGCCGCCCGGAGCACTTCGGTGACCACTTCGACGTCCACGGGCGGCGCCGCGGCGAGCGCGTTCGCACCGCCTTCGACGCGGGCGACGAGGCCGGCGAGCGCGTGCGAGATGGCTTCCTGGCCGGCGACGAGGTGGGCGACGACGTCGGTGAGCTCGGTGGTCGTGGCGCCCGGGCCGCCACAGCGCAGGCCTGCGGCGAGTTCTTCGGCGCAGGAACGCAGGTGGGTGGCGACGACCGTCGGCGGCAGCGTCAGCCGCGGCGGATCCTGCTCGTGCCCCAGCACCGCTCACCACCCTCCGGTCGGGGAGCCATGTCGGGGAGCAATAGTGCCACCGGCACCGGCCGTCGCCGGACGCGACACACCGGGTCATCGCGAGCGCGGCTTATTTGACCGATCGTTCTCGAAACCGCTAGGGTTCGAGTCATGTCCCGGATCAAGGAGTTCGACGTCGACGAAGCCTGCGACGCCGCCCTCGCACTCTTCCGGCGTCAGGGCTACGAAGCGACGTCGGTCAGCGACCTCGTCACCCACCTCGGCGTCGCGAAGGCGAGCCTGTACGCCACCTTCGGCACGAAGCACGACCTCTATGTGACGACGTTGAAGCGCTACGCCGAGCGCACCGACGCCCGGGTCATGGCGGAGCTCTCGAAGCCGGGGCCGGGCGTGCCCGCGGTCCGCCGGCTGATGGCGGGCTACGTGGCGGACATCCTGGGCGAAGCCGGGCCCATCGGCTGCTTCGTCGTCAACGCGGCGATCGAGCTGCTCCCCCGCGATCCGGAGGTCGCCCGGATCGTGGAGCGGAGCTGGGACACCCTCGAGGTGGCCCTCACCATGGCGCTGGAACGCGCCAAGGCCCAGGACGAACTCCCCGGCGGCAGCGACCCGGCGACGCTGGCCCGGTTCCTGCTCACCGTGCTCCAGGGCCTGCGGGTCCTGGGCAAGGGCGCCGACGCGGCGCCGCGGCTGGACGCCGCCGTGTCTCAAGCAATGCGCGTACTCATTCAAGAATGATCGGACCAGAAAGAAGGCACACCATGGGGGCACGATTCACGGGCAAGGTCGTCCTCGTCACCGGCGGCGGCTCGGGCATCGGGCGGGCGACGGCGCGGGCGTTCGCCACCGAAGGCGCGACCGTGGTCGTCGCGGGGCGCGACGAGCAGCGGCTCGCGTCGACAGTGAAGGAAATCGAGGCCGACGGCGGAACGGCGAGCGCGGTCACCGTCGACGTCACCGACTCCGCCGACGTGGCGCGGATGGTCGGGACGGTCGTCGCGCGGCACGGTGGCCTGGACGTCGCGTTCAACAACGCGGGCATCCTCGGCGAGCCGGCGCCGGCCGCGGACCTCGGCGAGGACGGCTTCAACGCCGTCATCGCCACGAACCTCACCGGCACCTGGCTCTGCCTGAAGCACGAGGTCGCGCACATGCGGGCACACGGCGGCGGCGCGATCGTCAACATGGCCTCGAACATCGGTGCGCACGGACGGCTGCCGTACTTGGCGGCCTACGGGGCGTCGAAGGCCGCGGTGAGCGCGCTGACCCGTACGGCGGCGCGCGACCACATCGCCGACGGGGTCCGCATCAACGCCGTCAGCCCGGGCCCGACCGACACGGAGATGTCGCTGCGTCCCGGCGAGACCGCGGCGGACCGGGCCGCGCGGTTGAAGGAAGCGCTTCCGCTGGGCCGGGTGGGCGCCACCGCCGAGGTGGCGGCCGCGGTGCTGTGGCTGGCTTCGGACGAAGCCGCGTTCACCGTCGGTCACGACCTGGTGGTCGACGGCGGCGCGACCGCCTGAGCGGCCCCACCCCGGCCGGCGGGGTTTCAGGATTCACGGTTGCGCATGGTGACGATCCCCTCTCGTGGCTGAGACGGACTGGATGTACGGCGTGGGTCAGGATTCGCGGTTGCGCATGGTGGCGGCCTCCCTTCACTGCTCCGATCGTGTGGTAATCATCGATCGCGGCCGCCCGGTGTGATGGGGTGGACGCGGATCGTCGGATCACCCAGGGGAGTGGCACCGCCTTGAGTATGGACGGCGCCTGCCCGGCCGAGCCCCGGGCAGGCTGGATCCGAGGGGCGCTCCGCCCTGCTCACTGGGCCCTCTGGCAGCAGCGCCGGTCGCTGCTCTGCTACTGCTTCCTCGTCGAGTCGGTGGCACTCGTGGTCACCGTCCGGACCGCCGTGTCGGTGCCCGTGCGGGCGTGGGACCTGGCCGTTTTCGGCGTCCTCGCGGGCCTCGGCGTGCTCCAGGCGGAGCTGGGCCGGCAGATCGAGCGCGTCCGGCGGCTGGTGTCGGACACCCCGCACATCAACCTGACGTCGGTCTGGACGTTCGCCGGGGTGCTGCTCCTGCCACCCGCCCTCGGCGCGGCGCTGGTCGCCGTTCTGTACGTGCACCTGGCGACGCGCAGCCTGTCGCGGATGAAGCGCGTTCCGCCGTTCCGGACCACGCTGAACGCGACGCTGGTCGTCGTCACCTGCTACGCGGCCGACTTCGTGCTGGCACAGTCCGGGGTCGGCGACATGTACGCCGCGCTGACATCGGGCTGGCGCGGCGTCACGGCCATCACGCTCGCCGCGGTGACCTACTTCATGGTCGCGGCGATCACCATCCTCCCGGCGCTGACGATCACGACCCGCTCGGTGAAGGCGTTCTTCGGCGGCCTCGGCGACAACCTCCTCGAAGTCGCGACGCTCTGCCTGGGCATGCTGACGGCGCTGACCCTGGCGACGCTGCCCGCGCTCGCCGTCGCGATCGTCCCGCCGCTGCTGGTGCTGCACCGGGCGGTGCTGATCAAGCAGCTGGAGATCGCCGCGACGACCGACGAGAAGACCGGCCTGTTCAACACGACCGGCTGGCACCTGCTCGCCTCGCGCGAGCTGGCCAGGGCGCAGCGCAGCACGCGGAGCACGTTCGGCGTGCTGATGATCGACCTGGACCACTTCAAGCTGATCAACGACCGGCACGGCCACCTGGCCGGCGACACGGTCCTGCGCGCGGTCGCGGCGACGATCAAGAGCGCGGTCCGGGACTACGACTCGGTCGGCCGCTTCGGCGGCGAGGAGTTCGTGGTCCTGCTGCCCGACATCGGCCCGGCGGCGGTGCTGGCCGTGGCCGAGCGCATCCGCGAGGCGATCGCGGCGCTGCAGGTCGAGTACGAGGACGGCAGCCACGTCCGCGTCATCGGCGCCCTGTCGGCCTCCATCGGCGTGGCGACCTACCCCGACGGCGGCACGGCCGTCGAGCGCCTGCTGCAGGCCGCGGACAAGGCCCTCTACCGGGCCAAGGACGCGGGCCGCAACCAGGTCGTCGACGGCACCGCGACGGCCTGATCCTCCGCCGCGGCACCGAGGGCGCGGCCGCCGTGAAGGCCACCCAGAGTCCTCAAGGTGGCCTTCACGGCTTTGGATGCTGCTGCCGGACCGCTCAGGAAGCCGCGGCCAGCACCGCCTGCTCGACGTCCCGGCGCCAGCCCGGCTCGATGCGGCCGCTGCGGGGCGTCACCCCGAACGAGTCCACCACCGCGCCGCCGAGCGTCGACACCTTGGCCCAGCGGACCTCCGCGCCGCAGCGGCGCAGCGCCCCCGCCACCCGGAACAGCAGGCCGATCCGGTCGGCGGCGCGCAGCTCGAGGACCACCGTGTCGGGGCCGCTCGTCTCGTCGTCGAACCAGAGGACCTTCGGCGCGACCGGGGCCGCGTCGGGTGAGCCGTAGTCGCGCTCCTTCGCCGCCAGTCGCTGGGTGAGCGGGAGGGTGCCCGCGACCGCACGGGCGAACTGCTCGCGCAGCAGCGTCGCGTCCGGCAGGGAACCGAACTTCGGCGACGCCGTGAACACCCCGGCACGCCCGCCGTCGTGGCCGCGCAGGATCGCCGAGTGCACCTCCATCGAGTTGAGCGCCAGCACGCCCGCCGCGGGGGCCAGGAGCTCCGCGCGGGCCGGCACGGCCAGCAGCACCGTGACGACCTTGCCGTGCGAGCTGATCCGGATCTCGCCGTTGCCCGACGCCACGGCCTGGGCGACGAGTTCGCGCTGTTCGTCGTCCATCGGCTCGGGCGCGGTGAACCCCGTCCCGCGCAGGACCTCCTCGCAGCCCGAGACGAGCTCGGCGAGCAGCCGCGCCTTCCAGTCCGTCCAGACGCCGGGCCCGGTGGCCAGCGAATCGGCCTGCGTGAGCGCGTGCAGCAGCTCGACCAGGACGATGTCGTTGTCCAGGGTCTTCACCACCCGCGCCACGGTGGCCGGTTCGCCGATGTCGCGCCGCGTCGCCGTGTGCGGCAGCAGCAGGTGATGGCGCACCATCGCCGACACCGTGGCGGCGTCCGCCGGGCTCAGGCCGAGCCGGGTCGCGACCTGGGCGGAGATCTTGGCGCCCAGTTCCGAGTGGTCGGCGTCGCGGCCCTTGCCGATGTCGTGCAGCAGCGCGCCGATCAGCAGCAGGTCCGGCCGCGGCACCGTGGTGGTCAGCTGGGCCGCCTCGACGCAGGTGCGCACGAGGTGCCGGTCGACCGTCCACTGGTGCACCGGCGAGCGCGGCGGCAGGTCCCGGACCGCGCCCCACTCCGGGAACAGCCGTGCCCAGAGCCCGGTCCGGTCGAGCGACTCGACCGCGTCGACCATGCCCTCCCCCGCGCCCAGCAGCTCCACCAAGGCGTTCAGCGCCTCGGCCGGCCACGGCGCGCGCAGCTCCGGCGCCGATTCGGCCAGCGCCTTGAGGGTGCCGAGCGCGATCGGCTTGCCGGTGCGCGCCGACGCGGCGGCGACCCGCAGCAGCAGCGCCGGGTCCTTCGCCGGGACGGCGTCGCGGGCCAGCGCGACCTCGTTCCCGTGCAGCACCACGCCTTCGGCGAGCGGCGTCCGGGCCGGGCGCCGTCCGAAGCGTGGCTTCGGCGGCTCCACAGTGGACCGGAGCGCGACGTCGAGCGCGTACGCGATCGTGCGGCCCGCACCGGAAAGCTTGCGGGCCAAGGTGAACCGGTCGCCGAACCCCAGCTCGGCGGCTACCAGCTCGGCCTCCGGCGCGGACAGGACGTCGCGTTCACGCCGGATCTCACGCCGCAGCTCGGTGCGGACGTCGAGCAGGAGTTCCTTCGCTTCCAGGAGTTCTTCGCCCGGGCGCGCGGTGAGCTGCGCCGCGGCCAGTGCTTCCAGGACGCCGAAGTCCCGCAGCCCGCCCCGGCCGTGCTTGAGGTCCGGTTCGGCGGACTGCGCGATCTCCCCGCTGCGGGCCCAGCGTTGCCGGACCGACGCGGTCATGTCGGGGATCTGCTTGCGCGCGGTGCGGCGCCACTGGTCCCGCGCCGCGGTGACCAGCCGGCCCGTCAGCTCGGCGTCGCCGGCGAGGTGCCGGGCGTCGAGCAGGCCCATGGCGGTCCGAAGGTCCTCCGAAGCGACCTTCAGCGCTTCGCCGGGCGTCCGGACCGAGTGGTCGAGCCCGATTTTCGCGTCCCACAAGGGATACCAGAGCGCGTCCGCGATCTCCCCGACGCCGCTGTTGCCGTTGTGCACCAGCAGCAGGTCGAGATCGGAGAACGGCACCAGCTCCCGCCGGCCGAGCCCGCCCACGGCGACCAGCGCGACACCCGGTTCCGCGGTGTCGACGCCGGCCGCCGAGGCTCCCCTGCCCAGCCAGAATTCGTAAAGGTCGACCAGGGCCGCCCGCAGTGCGGACGCCCCCAGCCTCCCGTGCCTGCCCTCGAGCAATCGCTCGGTGGCCTTGACCAGTTCGCCCCCGTCGGCCATCCCGTCGCCTTACAAGGCGTCCGTGCCGCGCTCGCCGGTCCTCACCCGGATGACCGTCTCGACGGGCGTCACCCACAGCTTCCCGTCGCCGATCTTGCCGGTGTGCGCGGCCGTGGTGATGGCGTCGAGCACCTTCTCCACGTTGGTGTCGTCGGTGACGACCTCGATCTTCAGCTTGGCCACGAAGTCGACCGAGTACTCGGCACCGCGGTAGACCTCGGTGTGGCCCTTCTGCCGGCCGTAGCCCTGGACCTCGCTGACCGTCATGCCGAGCACGCCGAGCTGCTCCAGCGCGGAGCGGACGTCGTCGAGCGTGAACGGCTTCACAATCGCCGTGATGAGCTTCATGCCTTGCTCTCCTCGAGTTTCGCGTGGCCGGTGGCGGACTTGACCGGGATCGTCGTCGGCTGGCCGATGCCGCCGCTGGACCCGGTGAAGTCGTACGCGCTTTCCGCGTGCTGGGCCTCGTCGATACCGCTGATCTCGTCCTCGGCGCTGACGCGGAAGCCGCCGGCCTTCTTGATCACGAAGCCGATGATGAAGGACAGGACGAACGAGTACGCGAGCACCGCACCGGCCGCCGCGGCCTGACGACCCAGCTGGGTGAACCCACCGCCGTAGAACAGGCCGTCGGCGCCGAGGGAGTTGACGCTGGTGGTGCCGAAGAAGCCGATCAGCAGGGTGCCGACGATGCCGCCGACCAGGTGGACGCCGACGACGTCGAGCGAGTCGTCGAAGCCGAACCGGTACTTGAGGGAGACGGCCAGCGCGCAGACCGCACCGGCGATGACACCGATCGCGATGGCACCGAGCGGGCTCACGTAACCACACGCCGGGGTGACCGCGACCAGGCCGGCGACCGCGCCGGAGGCGGCGCCGAGGGTGGTCGGCTTGCCGAACTTGAGCTGCTCGACCAGCAGCCAGCCGAGCACGGCGGCGGCGGTGGCGACGGTCGTGTTGGTGAAGGCGACCGCGGCGAGGTCGTTGGCGGCCAGCGCCGAACCCGCGTTGAAGCCGTACCAGCCGAACCACAGCAGCGAGGCGCCGAGCAGCACGAACGGCACGTTGTGCGGACGGCCGGTGTCCTTCGGCCAGCCCTTGCGCTTGCCGAGCACGATCGCCAGCGCCAGGCCCGCGGCACCGGCGTTGATGTGGACCGCGGTACCACCGGCGAAGTCGAGCGCCTTGAGGTTGTTGGCGATCCAGCCGCCGACCGCGTCGGCGCCGATGAAGCCGTTGAACGAGAACACCCAGTGCGCGACCGGGAAGTACACGACCGTCACCCAGATGCCGACGAACAGCGTCCAGCCCCAGAACTTCGCGCGGTCGGCGATCGCGCCGGAGATCAGCGCCGGCGTGATGATCGCGAACATCAGCTGGAACATCACGAACGCGAGCACCGGCAGCCCGTCGGCGCCCGGCCAGGCGACTTCGGGTGACGTGCTGGTGGCGGCCGTGACGAAGCCCGCGAGCTTGCCGACGGTGTCCTTCAGCCCGACGAGGTCGAAGTTACCGACGAGGCCGCCGAAGGCGTCGTTGGAGAAGGACATCGAGAAGCCGTAAAGCGCCCACAACACCCCCACTACGGCCAGCGCGATGAAGTTCATCATCAGCATGTTCAAGACGCTCTTCGCGCGGACCATGCCGCCATAGAAGAACGCCAGTCCTGGGGTCATGAGCATGACCAGCGCGGCGCTGGCCAGTACCCATGCGGTGTCTCCTGCGTTCAGCACATCGTCCTCCCGTGCCCTGGGTTGGTGCGATGGCAGTTTTGGCTCGCGGTGTTTCACGGGGCGGCTCGCCAGGTTTCGCCCACGTGAACTGTCCGCGCCCGGTTGTTACGGCCAGGTTTCCGGAGACCCGTGGTGGAGTGTCCGGTTGCGAAACGTCGTGGTCGAATATCCCCATGGCCCCTGACGACCACGGGAATGACCCACTGCCACCCCGGGTCGTGGACGCGTTGCGATGTTCGGTGTGCGGTGACCCGATCGGCGCAACCGGGCGCACGCTGCGTTGCGGAAACCGCCACTCTTTCGATTTAGCGCGCCAGGGTTACGTGAACTTGTTGCACGCGCGAATCCCCTCCGGGACGGCGGACACCGCACCGATGGTCGCGGCGCGCGCCGGCTTCCTGGCGTCGGGCGCCTACCGGCCGCTCGCCGACGAGCTGGCGCGGGTGTGCGCGAAGGCCGGCGGTCTCGTGGTCGACGCCGGCGCCGGCACGGGCTACTACCTGGCGCACGTGCTGGACGCCGCGCCCGACGCGACCGGGCTCGCCCTGGACGTCTCGGCGATGGCGCTGCGGCGCGCGGCCCGGGCCCACCCCCGCCTGGGCGCGGCGGTGTGGAACCTGTGGGAGCCGTGGCCGCTGGGCGACGAGGTGGCATCGGTCCTGCTGAACGTCTTCGCGCCGCGCAACGGACCGGAGTTCCACCGCGTCCTGCGGCCCGGCGGCCTGCTGGTGGTCGCCGGCCCGGCCCCCGACCACCTCCACGAGCTGGGCGACCTCGTGCTGGCCGTCGACGAGCGCAAGGACGAACGCCTCGACAGCACCCTCGGCGAGTACTTCGCCCGCACCGGCCGCACGGAGGTCCGCCACACCGCGGAGTTCTCGCCTCAGCAGGTGCGCCAGGCGGTGGAGATGGGCCCCGCCGCGTTCCACCTCGACCGCGGCGGTCGCCGGGAACGCCTGGACGCGCTGACGGAACCCCAGGTCGTCACGGTGTCGTTCACCGTCTCCACCTACCGGCGGCGGTGACCGGTTTCCGAAGGCCTGGCGGCACGTCTGGAAGGCTGGGAGCGTGAAGCCCGACTGGACCGCCCCCGCGACCCTGCTCGCGGACGCGGAGTGGGTGGGAGCCCGCATCGGCGGCGCGGCGAAGCTCTACGGCTGCGCCCGGCCGGAGGTGCTCGGCACGATCTGGTGGTACTCGCTCTCGTCGGTGCTGGTGGCCCCCGCCCTCGACGGCCTGGTCGCCGGGACGCCGGCCGACCCGTCGCTGGACGCCACGGAGCTCGACCTCATGGCCGACGGCCGGTTCCTCGGCGCCCGGTCGACCCGGCTCCTCGACGGCGGGCTGCCCGAGCTGGGCGCCGCGTTCGCCGGCGCCCTCGGCACGGCGATCACGACGATCGCCGCGGTCACCGGGGCCCGCGAACGCGCGCTGGGCGCGATCGCGACCGACTCGATCGGCAACCGGCTGTTGTGGACGCCGGACCCCGGGCGGGCGATGGCGCTGGCCGAACCCCTGGTGGCCGCGATCGGCCTGAGCCTGCCGAAACCCCGGTTCGTGCGCGTCGGCCGCACACCCGCCGTACGCCGTGCCTCGTGCTGCCTGATCTACGAAGTGGGCAACCCGAAGTGTGTGAGCTGCCCGCGCCAGACGCCGTCCGAGCGTGAAGCCCGCCTGCGCGCCGCCTTGGGTTAGTCGAGGACGGCGAGCTCCAGCCCGCGCAGCCGCTCCGGGTCGGCGATGACCTCGATGCCGGTGATCCGGTCGCCGTCGACGCGGAACGCCAGGACGACCGCCAGCCGTCCCTCCCGCACCATGAGCAGGCCGGGTGCGCCGTCGACGAGGGCCAGTTCGCTGGCGCGGGCCCGTTCGGAGGCCAGCAGCGCGCCCTGGCGCACGCTTTCGACGCCGCGCAGCACGACCGGCGCCGGGCCCGGCCCGACAAACCGGTCGGCGTGCAGCACCACGTCCGGGTCGAGCAGGGTGAGCAGCGCTTCGAAGTCCCCGCCCCGGGACGCGGCCAGGAAGGCCTCGACGACCTTGCGCCGCCGAGACAGGTCCGCGTCCGCCGCGGCGCCGCCCTTGACCCGGCGACGGGCGCGGCTCGCGAGCTGCCGCGTGGCGGCCGGGGTCTTGCCGACCATCGGCGCGATCTCGTCGAAGGGCACCGCGAACATGTCGTGCAACACGAACGCGACCCGCTCGGCCGGCCCCAGCGCGTCGAGGACCACCAGCAGCGCCAGCCCGACCGAGTCGGCCAGCTCCGCCTCCTGCCCGGGGTCCCGGCGGTCCTCACCCGGCTCGGGCTGCCCGTCCAGCGGCTCCTCGCGGTGGTTGCGTCGCGTGCGCAGCAGGGACAGGCACACCCGGGCGACCACGGTCGTCAGCCAGGCGCCGACGTTCTCGATCTCGCCCGTGCCGGTGCGGTGGAACCGCAGCCAGGCCTCCTGGACGGCGTCGTCGGCCTCGCTCGCCGAACCGAGCATCCGGTAGGCGACCGCGCGCAGCCGCGGCCGCTCCTGTTCGAACCGCTCGGTCAGCGCGTCCACGGTGTCCTGTTCCTCTCGTCCGGGCTCGGAGCAGTAGACCCCGCGGCGGCAGGCGATGTGACCGGAACGGGAGTGATCTCAGTCATCCCGGCGGTCCGGCACGGCCGCGGCCGCCCGGCGCAGCGCCCCGGCCAGCAGCGCCACGGGTTCGGCCACCGGACCCGGGAGCCGCGCCAGCACCACGCGCCGCCGCTCGGACGGGCCGCCGCGCACCGCCAGCACCCGCACGCCCGGCGGAACCGCCTCGGCCAGCGAAGCAGGCAACGTCGTCACCCCGCAGCCCGCGGCGACCAGGTTCAGCTTGGCCAGCCAGTCGCGGGCGGTGTGGGCGATCTCGGGCCGCTCGTCGAGCCCGGGCCACACGCCCATCAGCGTGGCCTCCCCCGCCGACGGCCCGGCGATCCAGCGCTGCCCGCGCAGGTCCGCGACGTCGATCGCCCCGGCGCCGGCCAGCGGGTGGCCCGCCGGTACCGCGAGGCAGAGGCTGCGCTCGGCGAGCGTCTCCAGGCGCAACGCCGGCGTCTCGGTGTCCGGTGGCCGGAACGGCGGGGCCGAGCCGAGCACGGCCAGGTCGACCGTGCCCGCGCGCAGCGTCCGGACGAGAACCGGCGTCGTGCCCTCCCGGGTGATGACAGTGACCGCGGGGTGCGTGCGCCGCAGCTCGGCGACGGCGCGCGGCACGAGCACCGCGCCCGCGCTGGGGAACCAGCCCAGGCGCACCGTGCCGGCGTCGGCGGGCAGCCCGGCCAGTTCGCGCCCGGCCGCGTCGATCTCGTCGAGCACCGCGATGGCGCGCCGCAGCACGACGTTCCCGGCGGCGGTGAGGCGCACGCCGTCGGGCCGTCGTTCCAGCACCGGCGTCCCGGCCACCCGCTCGAGCGCCGCGATCTGGCGCGACACCGCGGACTGCGTGTAGCCCAGCGCCGCCGCGGCCGCGGTGAGCGTGCCGCGCTCGGCAACCTCGCGGAACACGCGCAGGGCCACGAGGGAGACGTCACCGAAGTCCATGACGTTCACGCATACCAGGGTTGCCGGATTCTCGCTTTTCGCATGAGCGCGGCGGACCTAGCGTGCAGGTATGACACGCACCGCCGTGGTGACCGGGGCCAACCAGGGCCTCGGCTTCGCCCTCGCCCGGGGTCTCGCGACCCGGCTGGCTTCCGACGACCTCGTCCTGCTCACCGGCCGCGACGCCGGCCGGGTGGCGGCCGCCGCCGACCGCCTCGCCGCCGATCCGGCGACGCGCAGCCGGGTCGAAGACCGCGTCCTCGACGTCTCCGACGCCGGCGCCGTCGCCCACTTTGTTGAATGTCTCGGCGCCGTGGACATCGTGCTCTCCAACGCCATCGGCCCGCTCGACCCGGGCCGCCCGCAGAGCGAGCAGGCCGACGTCTTCCTCGACATCGCCAACGGCGGCACCCACGCGGTGCTCCGGTCGTTCGGCCCCGTCCTCCGGCCGGGCGGGCGGCTGATCGTCGTCGCCAGCTCCCTGGGCACCCTCGGCCACCTGCCCGAGGCGCTGCGGCCGCGCTTCGACGGCGTCCCTCTCGACGACGTCGAGAAGGCCGTCGAGGACTGGCGCTCGGCGATCCACGCCGGCACGGCCCGGGCGGAGGGCTGGCCGGACTGGATCAACGTGCCGTCGAAGGTCGCGCAGGTCGCCGCCGTGCGCGCGGTGGCCGCCGAGCGCCGGGAGCGCGACCTCGCCGACGGCACCCTGGTCGCCGCGGTCTGCCCCGGCTTGGTCGACACCCGCGCGTCACGGCCGTGGTTCACCGACTTCAGCCAGGCCCAGACCCCGGACCAGGCCGCACGCGCGGTGCTGGCCCTGGTGTTCGCGGATCTCGACCCGGCGACCTACGGCGAACTGGTCCGCTTCGGCCGCGTGCTGCCCTGGACCGGTGGCAGCCCGAGCCGCCACGAAGACCTGATCGGTTAGCCGTGCACCGCCCGCCTCGGCTCGTACCACGTCTCGCCGACCGGCTCCGCCGCCATGTTCCAGCTCCACGAAATCCGCGGCGTGATCCGTGAGTACAGCCCCGGCCCGACCATGCCGGTGCGCTCCACGGGTTCGTCCGCGACGCCGTACACCCGGATCGCCCGCGCGATGAACGGCTGCATCGACACCAGGTCGTCGACCAGCAGGGCGACCTTGTGGCGGCCGGCGGCGACGTTGCGGAACTTGCGCGTCGCCGCCACCGCCGCGCCGACGCCGCCGACCCAGAAGTACTCGCCGTCGTACTCGAAAGCGAGCGGAACGACGTCCGGCTGCTCACCCGCGCCGAGCGTGGCGACACGCGCGAGCGGTTGTGAACGCAGATAGCCGATCTCTTCGGCCGTGAATGCCATGGCGACTCCTTCGTGACCCGGATGCACCGGTTACACGAACGCGCGGTGTCCCGATCGACAGCTCAGAGCACGCAGAATTCGTTGCCCTCCGGGTCCGCCATGAGGACGTGGTCCGGGCGGCCGTCCAGCTCGTACTCCCGCAGGGCCGTCGCGCCCGCCGCGGTGAGCCGGGCGACCGCTTCGACGACCCGCTCCCAGCGCATCTCCCACGCGACCTCCCGGCCGCCGCCGGCCTGGACGTCCAGGTGGAGGCGGTTCTTCACGACCTTGGCCTCGGGCACCTTGAGGAAGCTCAGGCTCGGCAGGACGCCCTCCGGGTCGCTCAGGTACGCGCCGTCGTCCCACTCCTCCTCGGGCACGCTGTGCTCCGCGAACCAGGTTTCCCAGCTCGCGAACCCCGGGGGTGGCGGCCGCTCGATGTAGCCGAGGGCCACCGCCCAGAACCTCGCCAGCACGCGGGGCTCCGCGCAGTCGATCGTCAGGCTCCACCGCACCGTCACGGACGAAGCGTAGCCGCGAGAAGCGCCACCGCGCCCTTCGCGACGGCGATTCCCCGCGCCGCGACGTGGTTTTCGTTCAGCGCGGCCGCCGGATCCGACACCATGACGCTCGTGACCAGTGAGCGGCCGTCCGCCGTGCGCGCCAGGTAGTTCAGGGTCAGCACGCCAGGTTCGCTGCCGCCCTTGAACCACACCTCCGGGAACTTCGCCCGGTCCAGACCCAGCCCGCCGTCGTTCAGGGACAGCGCGTGTCCGATCTCCGGCTGCTTTTCCTTTCGCAGTCCCGAAAAAGCCCGGCAGATGTCGTCCGGCGAACCGAACCACTCGATTTCGTCGATCTTTTCCGGCGTCGGCCAGCCGGTGAGCCCGGTGAGCGGAAGCCGTTCCAGCCCGGCGACCGCGGCAGGCCGCGCCCAGCGGGGCAGCGCCAGGTAGGCGTCGGTGCGGGCCGGGTACTGCGTGGCTTTGAGCTCGAAGAACGCCTTGGTGGTCAGGAACGGGATGGTCGCCGCCGGCCGCTGGTTGCCGAACGCGCCGAGCTGCCGCTGCACGGCGTCCCGGCCGAGCCGGTGGATCAGGTGGTCGGTGGCGGTGTTGTCGCTGATCGAAATCATCTTGTCGGCGTAGGCCGACAGCGGAAGCCGTGTCCCGGCCGGCTCGTTCTGCAGCACCCCGGACGGCAGGCTCTTCCAGTCGTCGCGGATCGCCAGCTGCTCGCTCCACGACGCCTTGTGTTCGGCGACCGCCTTGCCGAGCGCGCCCAGGACGTAGAGCTTGAACGCCGACCCCAAGGGCCGCTGCACGTCGTCGCGCACACCGTGCACGTCACGGCAGCGCCCGTCCGGGAGGATCTCCGACGCGCCGAACGACACCCGCGCGCCGAGCGCCGCGAGCTGGGCGTCGACCTCCGGCCACGACGCCGGCACCGGGTCGTCCGGGGTGGCCCGTAACGCGTCGATCAGCCCGGCCTGGTCAACGTGCAGGTTCAGCAGGTAGTCGTCGACGGTGCCGTGCACCGCGGCTTCGACATGGTCCGGCGCCGCCGTGATGAGCCGTTTCACCTCGATCCGGCCGAGCCCGGTGAGCGCGGCGTTGACGCCCGCCGTGCCCCCGGCCGCGGTCACGAGGACCTGCGCGATGTGCTGCCGTACCTCCCCATCGGACACCGGGACGCGTCCGGTCGCGTCGACCACCCACTCGAGCTGCTGCTTCGCCGTGGGCACTTCGGCGGCGTCGGCGGCCGGGGCCACCAGCGGTGCCAACACCGCCAACACGCCTGCTATCGCTGCCTTCATCGTTCCCCCTTGCTGTTTCATCGTTCCCCCCTTGCTCCGGCTACTCCTCCGGCGGCCGGATCCACAACCCGGCCACCTGTCCGTCCTCGCGGTAGGTCACCAGCACGGTCCGCTCCCCCGCCTCGAAGGACAAAGGCATGTGGACGACGGTGTAGTCGCCCGTGGACCGCGCGTACGGCTCGCCCATCCGCTCGTAGTGCCCGACCGATCCGGCCACCTGGGCCCAGGCGAGCCGCAGCTCGTCCTCGCCGACCGCCTCGCGCATGCGGTCGTCGAAGTCACGGCGCACCTCGTGCCACTGGCACCCGACGAGCTCCGCCACGAGCTCCTCGGCGCGATGGATCGCGTCCGGCAGCTTCAGCTCCGCCATGGACGTGCCCGTCGCCGGATCGACCGGCCGGCCGAACCGCTGGAAGGCGGCCTGCCGGCTGGTCCCCAGCAAGTCACCGAGTTCCTGCCAGGTGTGCCCGGCCGCCCTGGCCGCGTCCACGGAGTCCCGCAGTGTCGCTTCGGCGTCACGGACTCTTCGCAACGCTTCGGTGACCGCTGCCAGCGGCTCGCCCGGCATGCCGTCAAGAGTGGATTGACGCGGCCGGGTTGTCAAGTCGTTCTTTACGTGCGCTCGCTGACGGCGGGCGGCACTCCGGCAAGTGGCGTCGCAGTACTGGCGATTCCGGCCAGCTCCGCGCCGAGGTGGCAGCGGCTTGCCGCACACAGCACAATTCATGCTTTCGAGTGTAGCGCACGGAATTCTATTTCGTGCTAAGCTCGGCAGCACGAAATGGCCTCGCCCACGACCTGAGAGGCGTGGCCAACCGAAGGGGAGGACGGTTACGGTGAGAACCGATGAGTGAACGCAGCTGGGGATTCCGCACCCGCGCCCTGCACGCGGGCGGCACCCCCGATCCGGCGACCGGCGCCCGCGCCGTGCCGATCTACCAGACGACGAGCTTCGTGTTCGAGGACACGGCCGACGCGGCGAACCTGTTCGCGCTGCAGAAGTACGGGAACGTCTACAGCCGCATCGGGAACCCGACCGTGGCCGCGTTCGAGGAGCGGATCGCCAGCCTCGAAGGCGCCATCGGCGGTGTCGCCACCGCCAGCGGGCAGGCCGCGGAGTTCCTCACCTTCAGCGCGCTCACCGAGGCGGGCGACCACATCGTGTCCGCGAGCGGCCTCTACGGCGGCACGGTCACCCAGCTCACCGGCACGCTCCGGCGGTTCGGCGTGGAGACGACGTTCGTCAGCGGCGGCCTCGACGACTACGCGGCGGCGATCACCGACCGGACCCGGCTGCTCTACACCGAGGTGATCGGCAACCCGGCCGGCGGCATCGCCGACCTCGCGGCGTTGGCGGACCTGGCGCACGCCCACGACATCCCGCTGGTGGTCGACGCGACGCTGGCGACGCCGTACCTGTGCCGCCCGATCGAGCACGGGGCCGACATCGTGCTGCACTCGGCGACGAAGTTCCTCGGCGGCCACGGGACGACGCTCGGCGGGATCGTCGTCGAATCCGGGAAGTTCGACTGGGGCAACGGGAAGTTTCCGCGGATGACCGAGCCCGTCGACAGCTACGGCGGCCTCCGGTACTGGGAGAACTTCGGCGAGTACGCGTTCTGCACCCGGCTGCGCGCCGAGCAGCTGCGGGACATCGGCGCGGCCCTTTCGCCCCACTCGGCTTTCCTGCTGTTGCAAGGCGTCGAGACGCTCCCCCAGCGGATGGACGCGCACGTGGCAGGAGCGCGGGCGGTCGCCGAGCACCTCGAAGCGGATCCTCGCGTGGCCTGGGTGTCGTACGCCGGGCTGCCATCGCACCCGCACCACGACCTGGCGGAGAAGTACCTGCCCGCGGGGCCGGGCGCGGTGTTCTCGTTCGGCATCGACGGCGGGCGGGCCGCGGGCGAGAGGTTCGTCGAATCGGTGGAGCTGCTGTCGCACCTGGCGAACGTCGGGGACGCGCGGACCCTCGTCATCCACCCGGCGTCGACGACGCACGCGCAGCTGTCGGAGGACCAGCTCGCCGCCGCGGGGGTCGGCCCCGACCTGGTCCGGCTGTCGGTCGGACTGGAGGACGTCGACGACATCCTCTGGGATCTCGACCAGGCACTGGGCAAAGCGGTGGCCGGATGACGTACGCGGCCGGCGCCGTCGAGCGGCGCGCGATCCTGAACCGGACGAAGTCGGTGACGCTGGTGGGCGCGTCCGCCAACCCGGCGCGGCCCAGCTACTTCGTCGCGACGTACCTGCTGTCGTCGACGCGCTACGAGGTCAACTTCGTCAACCCGCGCCTGGACACGCTGTTCGGGAAGCCGGTGTACGCCTCGCTCAAGGACCTGCCGGGCGAGCCGGACCTGGTCAGCGTGTTCCGGAAGCACGACGACCTGCCGCAGGTGGCCGACGAGGTGATCGACGCCGGCGCGCGGACGCTGTGGCTGCAGCTCGGGTTGTGGCACGAGCCGGTGGCCGACCGGGCGCGGGAGGCCGGGCTGGATGTCGTGATGAACCGGTGCGTGAAGATCGAGCACGCGCGCTTCGCCGGCGGGCTGCACCTGGCCGGGTTCAACACCGGCGTGATCAGTTCCCGGCGGCAGTCGGCACCCTGAGGATCGGCGCCCGGAGGAAGAGACCGGCCGTTCCCGCTGTTGGCCCGGATATGACCTTGGGCATCACGTTTTCCGGCGGCCCGACCGCCCTGCTGGAACTGGGCGGCGTCCGGCTGCTCACCGACCCGACCTTCGACGCGCCCGGCGACCACCCCGTCGGCTCCCGCGTGCTGGTCAAGACCGAGGACTCGGCGCTGACCGAGGACGCCGTCGGCGTGGTCGACGCCGTGCTGCTGTCCCACGACCAGCACCCCGACAATCTGGACGACGGCGGCCGCGGCTACCTGGCGTCGGTGCCGCTGACCCTGGTCACACCCAGCGGAGCCGAGCGGCTCGGCGGGACGGCGCGGGGCCTGAAGCCGTGGGAGGAGACGCGCGTCGGCCCGCTCACCGTCACCGCCGTCCCGGCGTTGCACGGGCCGGAAGGCGCCGAGCAGCTCACCGGAGAGGTCACCGGGTTCGTGCTGAGCGGCGACGGCCTGCCGACGGTGTACGTGAGCGGCGACAACGCGTCGGTCGACCTGGTGCGGGAGATCGCGTCGCGGTTCAGCATCGACGTCGCGGTGCTCTTCGCCGGTGCCGCCCGCACAGTGCTCTTCGACGGCGCTCCCCTGACGCTGACCAGCGCGAACGCCGTCGAAGCGGCGAAGGTGCTCGGCGCGGCGAAGGTCGTCCCGCTGCACTTCCGCGGCTGGCAGCACTTCAGCGAGGGCCCGGACGTCCTGCGCGAGGAGTTCGAGGCGGCCGGCCTCGCCGACCGGCTCGTGCTGCTCGAACCCGGGGAGCGCGCGGAGGTCTGACGCGGCTTCGTGAGAGGCTGGCGGCATGGCCAAGCCGACCCCGCTGCAGTTCCGGAACATCCTCGTCGCCGTCCTGGCGGCGGCGGGCTTCGTCTGGAGCATCGTGGCCGGCCTGCCGTGGTGGGTCAGCGCGATCGTCGGCTGCGCGTGCGTCCTGTCGCTGGCCTCGGCCTACCTCAACCGCCCCGACGCGAACTAACGCGTCTTCGCGAAGCGGGCCTTCAGGTTGGCGCGGCCCGCGTCGGTGAGGCCGCCGAACAGGCGCAGCCTGGCCAGCCCGCCGTCCGGGTAGATGTCCAAGCGGGCCTCGGTGACCTCCGGGCCGTCCTTCAGGGCGAAGCGGTGACGAGTGTCCGGCTGCAGGCGGGTCTTCGGCAGCAGGTCGACCCATTCGCCGTAGGTGCCGCGGCCGCTGATCGACGCCCAGCCGGGCGCGTTGCCCTTGAGGTTGCTCGTGTCCAGCTCGGCGAACCGGACGACGCCCGCGCCGGCCAGGCGCAGCGTCACCCAGTCGTTGCCGTCGTCGCGGCGGCGGGCCGTCTCCCAGCCTTCGGCCTGGTGCGCGGCCAAGCCGGGCGACAGCAGGTTGCCGGGCGACGAATAGAACTTGTTGCTGCACCCGGTGACCACGGCGCCGTTCTCCAGGGCCGCCAGGTCGAGCGCGTCCAGGTCGAGCAGCTCCGGGTCCGGGATCGGGGCGCCGTGCACGCGCAGGCGGGCCACGCCGCCGTCCGGGTGCTGGGTGAGCCGGACGTGCGTGTACCGCCGCGAACCCATGACCGTGTAGAAGTTTTCCGTGTGACCGGCCGCCGGGGCGCGGTCGACCAGGACGTCCCAGTCCGCTTCGGACACTTCCGCCGCGCTCGGGTAGCCCGGCACCGAGGCCGCCTCGACCGAGACGAACGGCGGATAGTTGCCCTTGAAGAACGCCGTGTCGACGATGACGCCGGTGACCGTGCCCGCCAGGCCGAGCCGCAGGATCGCCTGGTCGTCGCCCGGTTCGCGGCGGCGGCGGGTCTCCCAGCCGTCGTAGACCTGGCCCTTCGGACCGAACGTCTCGGCGCGGTGCGCCGGGGTCCACGGGTTGACCAGGTTTTCCTTCTCGGCGAACAGCTCGTCGGTCGCCCACATCACGGTCCCCCCGAAGCGGCGGGACGCGAGATCGGGCAGTTCTGTCCACTCCGGACGGTCGGACACGGCAGTCTCCATTTCAGCAGTTCCCCCGGGTCAGCAACGCGCCGCGCGGCTCGTCGCCGGTGATTTCGGTGCCCCGCAACCAGGTGGAGCGCACGACGCCGGCGAGCGGCCGCCGGTCGTAGGCGCTGACCGGGTTGCGGTGCTTCAGTTTCGCGACGTCGACGACGAACGCCTCGTCCGGCGCGAAGACGCAGAAGTCGGCGTCGCGGCCCACCGCCAGGTGCCCCTTGCGGCGCATCCCGGCCTGCGCGGCCGGGCGTTCGGCCATCCAGCGGACGACGTCGGTGAGCGCGAACCCGCGCTGCCGCGCCTGCGTCCAGATCGCCGGGAGGCCGAGCTGCAGGCTGGAAATCCCGCCCCAGGCCTGGCCGAAGTCGCCGCTGTCGAAGCGTTTCAGCTCCGGCGTGCACGGCGAATGGTCGCTGACCACGCAGTCGATCACCCCGTCGGCGAGCCCTTGCCAGAGCAGCTCGCGGTTGGCCGCCTCCCGGATCGGCGGGCAGCACTTGAACTGCGTGGCGCCGTCGCGGATTTCCTCGGCGACGAAGCTGAGGTAGTGCGGGCAGGTCTCGGCCGTCAGGGCCACGCCGTCGCGACGCGCCGAAGCGATCAGCGGCAGCGCGTCCGAAGAGGACAGGTGCAGGATGTGCGCCCGCGCTTCGTTGCGCCGGGCCGCGTCGATGACGTGCGAGATCGCGAGGTTCTCCGCCTGACGCGGCCGTGAGTGCAGAAAGTCGACATAGCGACCTCCGTGCGGCTCGGGTGCTTCGTCGATCTCGTGCGCGTCCTCGGCGTGGACGATCATCAGCGCGTCGAAGGAACTCAGCTCCCGCAACGCTTGGTCGAGCCCGGCCGGGTCGAGCGGCGGGAACTCGTCGACGCCCGAGTGCAGCAGGAAGCACTTGAAGCCGAACACGCCGGCCTCGTGCAGGCCCCGCAGGTCCGCGACGTTGCCCGGGATCGCGCCGCCCCAGAAGCCGACGTCGACGTGCACCCGCCCGGCCGCCGCCCGGCGCTTCACCTCCAGCGCCGCGACGTCGACGGTCGGCGGCAGGCTGTTGAGCGGCATGTCCACGATCGTCGTCACCCCGCCCGCCGCGGCCGCGCGGGTCGCCGTCTCGAAGCCCTCCCACTCGGCGCGGCCGGGATCGTTGACGTGGACGTGCGTGTCGACCAGGCCCGGCAGCAGCACGACGTCGTCACCGAGATCGAGCACGCGGTCCCCGGACAGCCGGGCACCGCCGGGTTCGACCGCGACGATCCGCCCGCCGTCGACGCCGAGGGTCGCCGGAACCTCACCCTCGGCCGTCACGGCCCGGGCCGCGCGCACCACAAGATCCATCCGCAAACCCTTCTTCGGGAGAATTGGCCCACCGCCGGTTTCGCTGCCGATTTCACACTACGGAAAGGCGGTTTCGCACAACGACAGTAACCACGGCGCGCGCCGCTCGTCAACGACGGACGTGGCGCGTTACCGTCATCCTCGTGCGGCTTGAAGCGGAGTTCACCAGCGAACCGTTCCGCGGCGAGGGTTCGCCGCCCGAGCACGCCGTCGCCGCGCGCGACGCCGCCGTGGAAGCCGGGCTGGACACGGATTTCGGGCCGCTCGGCACGCTCGCCCGCGGCGAGGCGAAGGAACTGCTCGAAGCCCTTCCGGCGATCGCGAAGGCGGCACTGGAGGGCGGCGCCACGCGCGTCACGCTGCAACTGCGCCGAGCCGACGCCGAAAGCGCCCCGGCCGTCGAACTGAACGACGCGCTGGCCCGGCTCATCGCCGACGTCGAGCGCGAACTGGGCGCCCGGCTGGGCGAACTCGACCGGCCCGGCAAGCAGCGCGCCGTGCGGCTGCTGCGCGAACGCGGCGCCTTCGGCCTGCGGAAATCCGTCTCATCGGTGGCCGACGCGCTCGGCGTCACGCGGTTCACCGTCTACAACTACCTCAACCGGGAAGCGGACTGACCAGGTCTTTCAACAGAATGTTGACGGAACTCCGGTGCCGACGTACGGTCACCGGGACGCCACCCACGAGGAGTTCCCCGTGCTGCTCACCGACTTCAACGCCGCCGAGGCCGGCGATCTCCGCCCGGCGCTGACGGCGTGTCTCGCCGTCCCGCGCTGGGTGGACGCGATCCTGCGCCACCGGCCGTACGAAAGCCTGGACGCCCTGCGAGCCGCGGCCGAGCTGCCGCTGAGCAGCGACGAGATCCGCCAGGCGATGGCCGCGCACCCCCGGATCGGGGAAAAGCCGGCCCGCCGGGACACCGAGGGCGAGTGGTCGCGGAGCGAACAGTCCGGTGTGGACAACCCCGATGCCTTCGCCGCCGCGAACGCCGAGTACGAAGCCAGGTTCGGGCACGTCTACCTGGTCTGCGCCACCGGCCGCGGCGGCGACGAGCTGCTGAAGATCCTGCGCGAACGGCTGGCCAACGACCCCGCGACCGAACTGGCCGTCGCCGGGCGGGAACTGCTCAAGATCGCCGAACTGCGGCTGGCCAAGGCGGTGACCGCGTGAGCCTGGTGACCACCCACGTGCTCGACACGGCGAAGGGCCGGCCCGCGGCCGGGATCGCCGTCCGGTTCGAAACCGCGACCGGCGAGCCCATCGCCGAAGGCCGCACCGACGACGACGGCCGCGTCCGCGACCTCGGCCCCGAAACCCTCGAACCCGGCGGCTACCGGCTGGTCTTCGACACCGGCGCCTACCTGGGCCCGGACGCGTTCTTCCCGGAGGTGGCGCTCACCTTCCGGATCGCCGACGGCGCCGCGCACCACCACGTGCCGCTCCTGCTCAGCCCGTTCGCCTATTCGACCTACCGAGGGAGCTGACCGTGGCCATCACCCTGGGCCCCAACCAGTACGGCAAGGCGGAGGTCCGTCTGGTGACGGTGCGCCGCGAAGGTCATGTGCACCACCTGAAGGACCTCACTGTGTCGACGGCGCTGCGCGGCGAGCTGGCCGCGACGCACCTGACCGGCGACAACGCCGAGGTGCTCGCGACCGACACACAGAAGAACACCGTGTACGCCTTCGCTAAGGAAGCGCCGGTCGGCGAGATCGAGGACTTCGGCCTGCGCCTGGCGCGCCACTTCACCGGCACCCAGGCCAACATCACCGGCGCGCGGATCAAGATCGACGAGCACGGCTGGGAGCGCATCGCGGTCGGCGGCGAGCCGCACGACCACGCGTTCAGCCGCGGCGGCGACGAGCGGCGCACCACCGCCGTGACGGTCCGGGACGGCCGCGCGTGGGTCGTGTCCGGCATCGACGGCCTGACCCTGCTCAAGTCCACCGGTTCGGAGTTCCACGGCTTCCCGCGCGACGAGTACACGACGCTCGCCGAGACCGGCGACCGGATCCTCGCCACCGCCGTCACGGCGCGGTGGCGCTACCAGGGCGAGGGCATCGGCTGGGCGGAGAGCCACCGCGAGATCCGGCGCCTGCTGCTCGAGACCTTCGCGACGAAGCACAGTCTTTCGCTGCAGCAGACGCTGTACGCGATGGGCTCGGCGGTGCTGGAGGCGCGGCCGGAGGTGGCCGAGGTGCGGCTGTCGCTGCCGAACAAGCACCACTTCCTGGTGGACCTGAGCCCGTTCGGGCTGAAGAACGACAACGAGGTGTTCTACGCCGCCGACCGGCCGTACGGGCTGATCGAGGGCACGATCCTGCGCGACGACGCCGAGGACCCGGGCCCGGCCTGGGACCTCCACTAGCGAGCGCCCTCGATAGTTGATAGAACGCTCTATCCTCGTACCTGTGGCAGGGACGAAGGATCGCATCATGGCCGCCGGCGCCGAGCTGTTCCGGCGCAACGGCTACTCCGGCACCGGGCTCAAGCAGATCGTGAGCGAGGCGAACGCGCCGTTCGGGTCGCTGTACCACTTCTTCCCCGGCGGGAAGGAGCAGCTCGGCGAGGAGGTCATCCGCACCTCCGGGCTGGCCTACATCCAGCTCTTCGACCTCTTCGTCGCGCCGGCGCCCGACCTGATCAGCGGGATCGAGGCCTTCTTCGCCGCCGCGATCGCGACCCTCGAAGCGACGGACTACGTCGAAGGCTGCCCGATCGCGACCGTCGCCCTCGAGGTCGCCGCCACGAACGAGCCGCTCCGGAAGGCCACCGCCGACGTCTTCACCGCCTGGATCGAGGCCGGCACCGAGAAGTTCGCCCGGTTCGGGATCGGCCGCGAAGCCGCCCGGACGCTGACGATCACGGCCGTGAACAACCTCGAAGGCGCGTTCGTCCTCTGCCGCTCGCTGCGGGACACCGAAGCCATGGCCGTCGCCGGCGCGGCGACCGTCGACGTCGCCCGGCGGCTACTCGACGAGAACGCCAACCAGAACCAGACCCTCGAACAGCTCAAGTCCCCGTGAGGTGCTCCGGCCGCACCGGGACGCGGGTGAGCGCGAGCCCGGTCGCGGCCCGGATCGCGGCCACGATGGCGGGGGTCGACGAGATCGTCGGCGGCTCGCCGACCCCACGCAGCCCGTACGGCGCGTGCGGGTCCGGGCGTTCCAGGACGTCGATGGTCATCGGCGGCATGTCCAGCACCGTCGGGATCAGGTAGTCGGTGAAGGAGGGGTTCCGGATCTTCCCGCCGGAGGTCTGGATCTCCTCCATCACCGCGAGCCCGAGCCCCTGCGCCGAGCCGCCCTGGATCTGACCCACCACGGCCTGCGGGTTGAGCGCCTTGCCGACGTCCTGGGCGCAGTCGAGCGCGACCACCTTCACCAGCCCCAGCTCGGTGTCGACGTCCACGACGGCCCGGTGCGCGGCGAACGCGTACTGCACGTGCGCGGTGCCTTGCCCGGTTTCCGGATCCAGCGGGGCCGTCGGCCGGTGCCGCCACTCCACGGTTTCGTCGTAGACGTCGCCGGCGAGGACGTCCACCAGGTCGGCGAGCACCTGGCCGTCGGCCGCGACGAGCTTGCCGCCGACGACGCGCACCTTCGGGCCGAACCGGGAAACCAGCCGGGCCCGCACCGCCGCGCACGCGGCCTGGACGGCACCGCCGGTGACGTAGGTCTGGCGCGACGCCGACGTCGAGCCGCCGTTGCCGATCGAGGTGTCCATCGGCAGGATCGTCACCTGCTCGACGCCCAGCTCGGTCCGCACGATCTGCTGCATGATGGTGACCAGGCCCTGGCCGACCTCGCAGGCCGCGGTGTGCACGGTCGCCGCCGGCTCGCCGCCGACCAGCTCCAGCCGCACCCGCGCCGTCGAGTAGTCGTCGAAGCCTTCGGAGAAGCAGACGTTCTTGATCCCGACGGCGTACCCGACGCCGCGGACGACGCCTTCGCCGTGCGTCGTGTTCGACACCCCGCCCGGCATGTGCCGCAGGTCGAACGGCCGTTCCGGCGGCATCGGCAGCGCCCGCACCCGGGTCAGCAGCTCCGCGACCGGGGCGGCCGAGTCGACGGCCTGGCCGGTCGGCATCAGCGCGCCCTCGCTCATCGCGTTGCGGACGCGGATCTCCACCGGGTCGAGGCCGCAGGCGGCGGCGAGCTTGTCCATCTGGGACTCGTAGCCGAACGCCGCCTGCACCGCGCCGAACCCGCGCATCGCGCCGCACGGCGGGTTGTTCGTGTAGGTGCCCCAGCAGTCGACCGACACGCTGTCCACTGTGTACGGACCGACGCCGAGCGTCGCCGCGTTCGCGACCACGGCCCCGGTCGAGGAGGCATACGCGCCGCCGTCCAGGAACAACCGCGCCCTGACGTACACCAGCCGGCCGTCACGAGTGGCGCCGTGCTCGTAGTACATCTTCGCCGGGTGGCGGTGCACGTGGCCGTAGAACGACTCTTCGCGGTTGTAGACCATCTTCACCGGCTTGCCGGTGTGCAGCGCGAGGAGGCACGCGTGCACCTGCATCGACAGATCCTCGCGGCCGCCGAACGCGCCGCCGACGCCGCCGAGGGTCAGCCGCACCTTCTCGACCGGCAGCCCGAGCGCGGCGACGATCTGCTGCTGGTCGACGTGCAGCCACTGCGTCGCGACGTACAGGTCGACGCCGCCTTCGGTGTCGGGCACCGCGAGCCCGGACTCCGGGCCGAGGAACGCCTGGTCCTGCATGCCGACCTCGTAGACGCCCGACACGACGACGTCGGCCGAGACGTCCTGCGGGCCGCGGCGGATCTTCACGTGCCGGACGACGTTGCCGCCGTCGTGCAGCGAAGCACCTTCGCCCGCGACGGCCGCTTCGGAGTCCGTCACCGGCTCCAGCTCTTCGTAGGTGACCTTGATCCGCTTCATCGCGCGGCGCGCGGTCTCGGGGTGATCGGCGGCGACCAGCGCGACCGGCTCCCCCTCGTACCGCACGACGTCGTCGGCGAGCACGGGCTGGTCGGTGTGTTCGAGCCCGTAGCGGTTGACGCCGGGCACGTCCTCGTGGGTCAGCACGGCATAAACGCCGGGCACGGCGAGGGCTTCCGCGATGTCGATGCCGGTGATCCGCGCGTACGGGTGCGGGCTGCGCAGGGTCACGCCCCACACCATGTCCTCGTGCCACAGGTCCGAGGAGTAGGCGAACTCGCCGCGCACCTTCACCGTGCCGTCAGGGCGACGCGGCGACGCGCCGACGCCGTTCGCGGTGTGCGTGGTGACGGAGGTGGTGCTGGTCATCGGTCCTCCCGCAGTCTCGCGGCGGCCGCGGCCAGTTCGCGGGCGATCGCGGACTCGTCGGCTTCGCGCAGCCTGCCGTCCTCGACGACGGCCTTGCCGCCGACGAACAGCCGTCGCAACGGCGGCGTGGTCCCGAGCACCAGCGCCGCCACCGGGTCGGTGATGCCGGCGTAGTTCAGCCCGGTCAGGTCCCAGACGGCGAGGTCGGCGAGCTTCCCGGGTTCGAGCGAGCCGAGGTCGGCGTCCCGGCCGAGGCAGCGGGCGCCGCCCATCGTGCCCATCCACAGCGCTTCGCGGGTGGTCAGGCCACGCGGGCCGCCGCGCTGGCGGGCCTGCAGCAGCGCCTGGTGCAGCTCTTCGCCGAGCCCGCCGGACTCGTTGGACGCGGCCCCGTCGGCGCCGAGGCCGACCGGCACCCCGGCGTCCAGCAGGTCCCGGACCGGGGCGAGGCCCGCGCCGATGCGGCCGTTGGACGTCGGGCAGTGCGCCGCCCCGGTCCCGGTGGCGCCGAACCGGCGGATCGCCTCCGGCGCGAGGTGGATGGTGTGGGCCAGCCAGACGTCGTCGGCGAGCCAGCCGAGCTTGTCGGCGTACTCCGCCGGGGTGCACCCGACCTCGGCCAGGCACTGCCGTTCTTCGTCCAGGGTCTCCGCGAGGTGGGTGTGCAGGCGGACGTCCTTGCGGCGGGCCAGCTCGGCCGCGCCGGACATCAGCCGCTCGGTGACCGAGAACGGCGAGCAGGGGCCCGCCGCGATCTGCAGGTGCGCCCCGGCCGAGGCGTCGTGGAAGCGGTCGATCGCGGCTTCGGTGCCGAGCAGCGCCTCCTCGGTCGTCTCGACGAGGTTGTCCGGGGGCAGGCCGCCGTCGGACTCGCCGCGGTCCATCGACCCGCGGACGACGTGCAGCCGGACTCCGATCCGCAGGCGGGCGGCGACCAGGGCCTCCACCTGGTCGCCGCCGTCACGTGGGAAGACGTAGTGGTGGTCGGCGACGGTGGTGCAGCCGGTCAGGGCCAGCCGGGCCATTCCGGCCGTGCCGGCGGCGTGCGTGATCTCCGCGTCGAGGCGGCCCCAGACCGGGTAGAGCGCGACCAGCCATTCGAAGAGCGTGTGGTCGGCGGCCATGCCGCGGGTCGCCCACTGGTAGAGGTGGTGGTGGGTGTTGACCAGGCCGGGCGTGACCAGGCACCCCGAGGCGTCGACGCGCTCGTCGAATTCACCCGTGTAGACACCTTCGCCGACTTCGGCGATCCGGTCGTTCTCGACGACGACGTGCCCGCTCGCGTACTCCTCGCCGGTGACGGTGGCGATCGCGCCGTTCGCGATGAGCGTCTTCACGCGACAGTGTCCTTTCCTATGGAGCCCGTCGCCGCCGCGCGCACCGCGTCGAGGATCTTCTCGTAGCCGGTGCAGCGGCAGAGGTTGCCGGCCAGTGCTTCGCGGATCTCCTCGTCGGTCGGGTCGGGCACCCGGTTCAGCAGGTCGTGCGCGGCCACCACCAGGCCCGGGGTGCAGAAGCCGCACTGCACCGCGCCCGCGTCCACAAAGGACTGCTGGACGGGGTCGAGGGTGTCGCCGTCGGCCAGGCCCTCGACCGTGCGCACCACGCGGCCCTCGGCCTGCCCGGCCGCGACCAGGCAGGCGCACACCGGGAGGTCGTCGAGGTAGACCGTGCAGGACCCGCATTCGCCCTGCTCGCAGGCGTTCTTCGAGCCCGGCAGGCCGAGCCGCTCGCGCAGCACGTAGAGCAGGCTTTCGCCTTCCCAGACGTCGTCGGCCTGCCGCGGCTCGCCGTTGATCGTCACATTCAGGCGCATGCGCGTTCCCCCGTCCGGTGTTCGTCCCAGGCCCACGTCAACGTACGCCGGGCGAGTACCGCCAGCGCGTGCTTGCGGTACGCGGCGCTGCCGCGGACGTCGTCGATCGGCGACGCCGCTTCGGCCACCAGGTCGCCGAAGCGGCGCTTCAGGGAATCCGGCAACGGCTCCGGGGACGTCCAGGGCAGTTCCGCGGCGAGGAAGTCTTCGGCCGCGCGGGCGCGGCGCGGGGTCGGCGCGGCGGATCCGATGGCGGCGCCCACGTCGCCGTGGCGGAGGGACAGCGCGAAGGAGCAGACCGCGATGACCATCGCGTTGCGCGTCCCGACCTTGGCGAACTGCTGCGGACCGGCGTGCGCGGGCAGGTGGACGGCGGTGATCAGCTCGTCCGGTTCGAGGGCGTGCCGTTTCACGCCGACGTAGAACTCCTCCGCGCGGAGGACGCGGGCCCCCCGGACGGAGGCCACCTCGACCCGCGCGTCCAGGGCGAGCAGCACCGGGTGGGTGTCGCCGGCGGGCGAGGCGGCCCCGAGGTTCCCGCCGACCGTGCCGCGGTTGCGGATCTGCGGCGACCCGACGGTGCGGGACGCCATGGCCAGGGCCGGGACGGATTCACCCAGCTCCGTGATGACGCGGCTGTAGGGGACGCCGGCGCCGAGGCGGACCGTGCCGTCCGATGTGGACCACTCCGCCAGCTCCGGGACCCGGGTCAGGTCCAGGAGGGCCTCGGGGCGCCGGTGGTCGAAGTTCAGCTCGACCATGACGTCGGTGCCACCGGCGATCGGCACGGCGCCGGGCCGCCCGGCCTTGAGCGCCAGTGCCTCGGCGAGCGTCGTGGGACGCAGGAACTCCAACTGTTGCTCCTTAACGACGGTGCTCCTTCGCGGAGGCGATAGACCAGTAGACGCCCAACCGGGCACGGGCGGCAACGGCAGCGAGCATGAAACGTGGAGGAGCGAAACCGGCGGCGGTTGTGCTTTCCTACAAGCCTGATGACGACCGTGAAAACTCTCCTGGGCCTGCCGGGGCTGCGACTGCGCCCGCGGGCCGGGGTCGAACTGCTCGACCGGCCGGTGACGCGCATCTACGTCACGGAGCTGTCCGACCCCGGACGGTACCTGTCGGCCGGTGAGCTGGTGCTTTCCGGCCTGCTGTGGTGGCGGGAACCGGGGGACGCCGACCCGTTCGTGGCCGCGCTGGCCCGGTCGGGCGCGGCGGCGCTGGCCGCGTCCGGCGCCGATTCGGGCGGGATCCCGGACGACGTCGTCGACGCCTGCGTCCGGCACCGGATCCCGCTCCTCGAAGTGCCGCCCGACCTGTCGTTCTCGGTGATCACCGAGCAGGTGGTGCTGGCGCTGGCGGCCGCGTCCGACAGAGCCCGCAAACGTTTGCTGGCCGCGGCGGACGCCCCCGTCGAGACGCTGCTCGAACGGGCTTCGGCGGAGTTCGGGCTGCCGTGCTGGGTGCTGTCGGCGCTGGGCCGGGTGGTCGCCGGGACGGCGCCGCTGCCGGTGCCCGTGGCGGACGTCGTCCGCCGGTACGCGGGCAAGGAGCCCGGGTCGCTGACGGTGGTCCCGGTCGAGGGGCGGCACGCCGTGCCGTGGCTGATCGCCGTGGGCGGGCCGCTGAGCACCGCGCAGGCCGAGCTGGCCGAGGAGCTCGCCGGGCTCGTCGGCGTCACCCGGGCGCGCGCGCCGCGCCCGGGCGTGGAGTTGCCCGGCGACGTGCGCGTTGTCGCGTTGCGCACCGAAGGCACCGACGAGAGCCAGGACGTCCTGCGCGACCTGCTGCCCGAAGGGATCCTGCTCGAGTCCACCGGGGACACCTCGTACGCGGCGACCTCGACGTGGCCCGCCGGGGCGGCGGCCGAGTTGTCCACTGTGGAACCCTTGCTCCGGGCGAAGCGGATCCTGTGCGGAGTAAGCGATCCCGCCCCACGCGGCTCGGCGCGGGAGACCGCGCGGTACACCCTGGAGGTGGCCGCCGGACGACCGGGGCGCGTCTCGGTCGTCGCGGCCGGCGAAGTGGACGCGCACGAACTGCTGCTGGCCGGGGCCCCCGCCGGGCTGCGCGCGGCCCTCCGCCGCCGGGTCCTCGGGCCGCTGCTGGACTACGACGCCGAGCAGCACACGGACCTGGTGCACACGGTCCGGGTGTTCCTCGAGTGCTCGGGGTCGCCGACGCGGGCGGCGAAGGCCCTGCACGTCCACGTCAACACGCTGCGCTACCGCATCGGCCGGGCGGGCGAACTGCTCGGCACGGACCTGACCGAGTTCACCGGCCAGCTCGACGTGTATCTCGCGTTGCGCGCCGGCGACCAGGCCGGCTGAGCCTGCTAGAGCACCAGCAGCGACGCCACCGCCAGCCCGAGGAAGGCCAGCGGCGCCACGCCCGTGGCGAACTTGCGGGCCCGGACGTGCGCGGCGATCGCCCCCACGAAGAAGAGCACGAGCCCGATCGCCGCGGCCACTCCGACGGCCCGGAACCCGGACAGGCCGAGCACCAGCCCGGCCGCCCCGGCGAGCTTGAGCGAGCCCAGCATCGGCAACCAGCCCGGCGGCACGTCCACCGCGCCGGAGGTGGCGAGGACGAACCGGGCCTTGACCAGGTCGGCGAGGCCGATGACGGCGTTGAGAACGATCGTGGTGATGACGACAGCGGTGTTCATGCCTTCCCGACGTCCTCGCCGGCGGGAAGGTGACCGGGGTCAGGCCGCGACCGGCGTCACCCCGTCCAGGGTCTCGCGCAGCTTGTCCCGGTCGAGCTGGCCTTCGGACTTCGCCACCACGAACGTCGCGACGCAGTTGCCGAGCAGGTTCACGAACACGCGCATCGAGTCCATCAGGCGGTCCGCGCCCAGCAGCAGGGCCACGCCGGCGACCGGGAACGCGCCGATCGCGGCGGCCGTCGCCGAGAGGGCGAGGAAGCTCGAACCCGGTACGCCCGCCATGCCCTTCGACGTCAGCATCAGGATTCCCACGGCGAGCAGCTGCTGGCCGAGCGACATCTCGACGCCGAAGGCCTGCGCCAGGAACACCGTGCAGATCGAGAGGTAGATGGTCGCGCCGTCGAGGTTGAACGAGTACCCGGTCGGCACCACCAGCCCGGTCGCCGCGCGCGAGCAACCCGCGTCGGTCAGCTTGCCCATGATCCGCGGCATCACCGACTCCGTCGACGCCGTGCCCAGCGCCAGCAGGAACTCCTCACGCGCGTAGCGGAGGAACTTCCAGATCGAGACACCGGCGTAGAACCGGGCGATCGCGGCGAGGACCAAGGTGAAGAGCACGGCCGCGCCGTAGCAGGCGGCGATCAGCTTCGCGTAGGTGCCCAAAGTGGACAGACCGTACTGGCCGATGATGAAGGCCATCGCCCCGAACGCGCCGAGCGGCGCGACCCGCATGATCCAGCCCATCACCTTGAAGATGATCTTCTGCACCTGGTCGACGAAGTCCAGCACCAGCGGCGCCCGTTCGCGTCCGATCGCGGCCAGCGCCACCCCGAAGAACACCGCGAACACCAGCACCTGCAGCAGCTGGTTCTGCGCGAACGCGTTCACCACGCTGTCCGGGATCGTGTGCAGCAGGAAGTCACCGGCCGACGGCAGCTGCCCGCCCTTCGTCTGGGTCGTGACGGCGTGCGGGTCCAGGGTCGCCGGGTTGATGTCGAGGCCGGCGCCGGGCCGGAAGACGTTCGCCACGAGCAGGCCGAACAGCAGCGCGAACGTCGTGACGACCTCGAAGTAGAGGATCGCCTTCAGCCCCAGTCGTCCGACGGCTTTGATGTCGCCGACGGCGGCGATCCCGGTCACCACGACACAGAAGATCAGCGGGGCGATGATCATCTTGATCAGCCGGATGAACCCGTCCCCGACCGGTTTCAGCTGCGCGCCGAAGGACGGCCAGAAGTGCCCGACGAGCACCCCGGCCACGACCGCGACGAGCAGCTGCAGGAACAGGGAGGTCCACCAGCGCTTCTTGTTCTCCGCCATGGCCGGACCCTAGACGTCCGATGTTCCAGGCGTGTTAATGGTTTTCGTGACCTGTCCGACGCTCGGAAACGTGGCTGCGGCACACTCGCCTTGTGGGCAAGCAGAAGCGCGCGGCGAAGCAACGCGCACAGCGGCAGGCACCCCACGTCGGCCCGCCGCCGTCGTCGGCCGGAGAGTTCGGCGACGCTCTCGTGGCCGCCGCCTACGACACGGCCCGGGGCATCCCCCGCGCGGCCAAGGAATGCGCGGCCGCTTTGGTGCCGGGCCTCGAACTGCCCGGCGAGCTGGCCGAAGGCGCCCGGTTGGCCGGACAGCGCCTGATTTCCCGCGTCTGCCGGGGCGGCTGGCTGCCCGAGGACATCCACCAGGCGACCCGGCGCCGCGTCGACGAGTTCGCCGGCTCGTACGTGCTCGACACGCTGGCCGCCTACGTCGCGCAGTTCGCTCCCGCGACCGTCCACCCGGGCTGGCGGGACCAGCTCGACGAGGCCGGCGCCGTCCGCTGGTGGTCGGCGTCCGAGCCGCACCTGGCGCAGTGGGCGGCGAAGCACATCCTCACCCCGGCCGAGGCGCTGGTCTCCGTTGTCGAAGCCTTCGGTCTTCTCGTGACCTTGCCGGAGCTGAGCGTCGTCCTGCCGCCGCCGGGGACCGCGATGCCGGACCGTCCGGCGCACCACGCGGTCGACGAGAAGAAGCTGAGCCGGGTCCGCGCGCTGCTGGCCAAGGCCGAGTCGAGCTCGTTCCCCGAAGAGGCCGAAGCCCTCTCCGCGAAGGCGCAGGAGCTGATGACCCGCCACGCCATCGACCGCGTGCTGGTCGAGAGCGAGACGTCGGCCCCGGACGTGCCGGCTTCCAGCAGGCTCTGGCTCGACACGCCGTACCTCGACGCCAAGTCGCTGCTGGTCCACGTGGTGGCGACGGCGAACCGGTGCCGCGCCGTCTTCGACTCGCGCTGGGGGTTCGTCACGGTCGTCGGCGACGAGAACGACCTGGACGCCGTCGCGCTGCTGACGACGTCGCTGCTCGTCCAGGCGACGCGGGCGATGATCGCCGACCCGGCAGGCCGGTCCCGCGCGTTCCGGCAGTCGTTCCTCGTCTCCTACGCCACCCGGATCGGCGAGCGCCTCGAAAAAGCAGCGGAAGCCACCCTCGCGGACTCGCCCGACGCCGACCGGTTGCTGCCGGCGCTGGCGTCCCACGAGCTGAAGGTGAAAGCGGCCTTCACGACGCTCTTCCCCGACGTGGTGGGCAAATCGGTGACCGTGCGCGACCTCGACGGCTGGGACGCGGGACGCTCCGCCGCCGATCGCGCCCGGCTTCGTGAGTGAGACTCACGCGAGCCGGAGCGCGTACTTCTCCAGCACCGGGCGGCCGAACGGCAGTTCGGTCTCGTCCAGGGCGCCGCAGTCGAGGCCGCGCAGCAGGTACACCGCCAGCGCCTGCGCCGTCGCCGGTTCGTCCAGCACTCCCCCGGCCGTCTTCTCCGCGTACGCGCGCAACCGGTCCACCGCCGTCGCGAAGCCTTCGCGGTAGAACGTGTACGTCGCCGCGAAACGCGTCGGCAACTGGTGGGGGTGCAGGTCCCAGCCCTGGTAGAAACCGCGTTCCAGGGACCGGCGGACCAGCCGCAGGTGCTCCGCCCACGCCGCGGGCAGCGCGTCGCCGACCGGCAGCCGGTTGGTCGAGCCGTCGGACAGGCGGACGCCCGTGCCGGCCGCCGAGACCTGCATCAGCTGCTTGGCCAGGTCGGCCGCCGGGTGCTCCATGCTCTGGTACGCCGCCGCGATGCCGAGACCGGCGCTGTAGTCGTACGTGCCGTAGTGCAGGCCCGAACACCGGCCGTCGGCGGCGTGCACGATCCGCGCGACGGCGAGCGTCCCGTCGGCGTCCACAATAGACTGTGCGGTCTCGATCTGGACCTCGAACCGCAGCGTTCCTTCAGCGAGCCCGTACGCGGATTCCAAGCGGGCCAGGACTTCCGCGGCCACCGAGACCTGCTCGACCGCCGTCACCTTCGGCAGCGTGACGACGAACCCGCTCGGCAACGGCCCGTTGCCGAGCAGTCCGGTGAGGAACAGGTCCAGGGTGCGGATGCCGCGCCGGCGGGTCGCCGCTTCGAAGCTCTTGAAGCGGATGCCGGAGAACGGCGTCCCGCCGGTGGTGGCGAGAGTCTGCCCGGCCGCCAGCGCGGCGGCGTCCTCGACGTCGTCCGGCACCCGGCCATAGCCGTCCTCGAAGTCAATCCGCAGGTCCTCGATCGGCTCGGTGAGCAGCTTCGCCCGCACGCGTTCGTAGACGTCGGCGTCCACGCCGAGCAGGTCTTCGTGCTCGATGAAGACCCGCATCGCCTGCTTGCCCCAGTCGGCGACCAGACGCGTCCGGTACTGCGACGCGGGCACGTAGACGGTGTGCACCGGCTGCCGTCCCGGCCGCTCCCCCGGGTACGCCGCCGCGACGCGCGCGTCAGCCGAAGCCAAGCGCGCGTCGGCGGCGTCGTAGACGTCCTCGGAAAGACGTCCGGGCACTACTTGATCCGCTCGTAGGCGGGCAGCGTGAGGAAGTCCGGGAACTCGTCGGCCAGCGCGACCTGCTCGAACAGCTCCACGGCCGGCAGCAGCCGGTCCGCCGCGAGCTCGCGGGCGAGTTCGCCGCGGACGTCGGTCAGCACCCCGCGCACCAGCTCCGGCGTCACGACGTCGCCGGTGTCGAGCGTGGTCCCGTTCTTGACCCACTGCCAGACCTGCGAACGCGAGATCTCCGCGGTCGCCGCGTCCTCCATCAGGTTGTGGATCGCCGCCGCGCCGTTGCCGCCCAGCCAGGACGCGATGTAGCGGACGCCGACGTCCACCGCGGCGCGCAGGCCGGCCGCCGTGGCGCCACCCGGCGTCGAAGCGACGTCCAGCAGCTGGTCGGCGGTGGCAGAGAGATCCCAGTCCTCGTCGCGCCTGCGCTCGAGCTGGTTCGGCCGGTCACCGAGGACCTTGTCGAACTGCTCCTCGCACAGCGAAACCATGCCCGGGTGCGCGACCCACGAGCCGTCGAAGCCGTCGCCGGCCTCGCGCGCCTTGTCGTCGTGGACCTTCTTGAACGCGCCCTCGTTGACCTCGGGATCCTTGCTCGGGATGAACGCGGCCATGCCGCCGATCGCGAAGGCGCCGCGCTTGTGGCACGTGCGCACCAGCAGTTCGGTGTAGGCCCGCATGAACGGCGCGGTCATGGTCACGGAGTTGCGGTCCGGCAGCACGAACTTCTCGCCGGCGTCGCGGAAGTACTTGATCACGCTGAACAGGTAGTCCCAGCGGCCGGCGTTGAGGCCCGACGCGTGCTCGCGCAGCTCGTAGAGGATCTCCTCCATCTCGAACGCGGCCGGGATGGTCTCGATCAGCACGGTCGCGCGGACGCTGCCGTGCTCGATGCCCAGCGTCTTCTCGGCGTGGGTGAAGACGTCGTTCCAGAGCCGCGCTTCGAGGTGGCTCTCCATCTTCGGCAGGTAGTAGTACGGGCCCTTGCCGCGCTTGAGCAGCTCGGCCGCGTTGTGGAAGAAGTGCAGGCCGAAGTCGACGAGCGCGCCGACGCCCTCGCGGCCGCCGAACGTCAGGTGGCTCTCGGGCAGGTGCCAGCCGCGTGGCCGGACCACGATCGTGGCGTGCTCGACGTCGTCCTTCAGCGCGTAGCTCTTGCCGCCGCTCTCCAGCGTGATCGTCTCGCGGATGGCGTCGTACAGGTTGACCTGGCCGGACACGACGTTCGCCCAGTGCGGGGTGTTGGCGTCCTCGAGGTCGGCGAGCCACACCTTCGCGCCGGAGTTGAGCGCGTTGATGGTCATCTTGCGGTCGGTCGGCCCGGTGATCTCGACGCGGCGGTCGAGCAGGGCGGGCGGCGCGGCGGCGACCTTCCAGTCGCCCTCGCGGATCTCCTTCGTCTCCGGCAGGAAGTCGAGCCTGCCGGTGGTGCGAGCCTCTTCACGGCGCTTGCTCCGCGCCTGGAGCAGCTCGTCGCGGCGGCCGGCGAAGGCGTCGTGCAGGCCGGCGAGGAAGGCGAGCGCTTCCGGCGTGAGGATCTCCTCGCCGCGTTCGACCGGGTCGCCCAGCACCTGGACTTCAGAAGACATGGGAAAACACCTCGAGGGTTCGGATCTTCGGATAACGGCCCTACGGTTTTCTACCAGACGGACTATAGTTTCTGCATAGCGGAAGCTCAACGCCGACGTAAGGAGGACCACCGGTGGCAGCGGAGAAGAACGGGCGCGACGGCGGCGTCCAGTCCCTGCAGCGCGCCTTCGAGCTGCTGGAACACCTCGCGGACACCGGCGGCGAAGCCAGCCTGTCCGAACTGGCGACGCTGTCCGGGCTGCCGATGCCGACGATCCACCGGCTCATCCGCACCCTGGTCGACCTCGGGTACGTCCGGCAGAACACCAACCGCCGCTACGCGCTCGGCGCACGGCTGATCCGCCTCGGCGAGAACGCCAGCATGCAGTTCGGCGCCTGGGCGCGGCCGCTGCTGGCGGAGCTGGTCGAGGAGGTCGGCGAGACGGCGAACCTGGCGGTCCTGGAGCGCGACGAAGTCGTGTACGTGGCCCAGGTGCCCTCGAAGCACTCGATGCGGATGTTCACCGAGGTCGGCAGGCGGCTGCTGCCGCACGGCACCGGCGTCGGCAAGGCGATGCTGGCGCACCTGCCCGCCGCCGAGGTGCGCGAGCTGCTCGGCCGCACCGGGATGCCCGCGTACACCGAGCACACGTTCACCGACGCGGACGCGCTGGCGGTGGAACTCGCCCGCATTGCTTCGCAGGGGTATGCACTCGACGAGGCGGAGCAGGAGCTGGGGGTCCGGTGCGTGGCCGTGGCGGTGCCGGGCGCCCCGGTGCCGGCGGCGGTGTCGGTGTCCGGCCCGTCGGGGCGGCTGACCGCCGAGGCGGTGGCGCACATCGCCCCGGCCGTGCAGCGGGTGGCGGACGCCCTGGGCGCAAGCCTTTCCCGGGCAGCGGTATCAGTGTGACTTTGAGTGATATCAAATGACTTAAAGTGACCCTCGTGTCGAGGGCTCTGCGGCCGTCGGTAAAGTACGCGGCATGGCAAGCCTCGAAGATCTCGAAGCCCGCGTGACCGCGCTGGAGGAGCAGATGCAGCACACGCGGCGGGACGCCGCGGCCGCGCGCGTGCTCGCCGGAACCGCGGACCGCGATGTCTCCGAGTTCAAGCAGACCCTGAACGGCCACACCAAGGTGCTGAACGCCGTGCGAGAGACCCAGGTCGAGCACGGCCGAGACATCGCCGGCCTCAAGACGGAGGTCAGCAGCCTCAGAGCCGAGATGCAGAGCGGGTTCACGACGGTGAACATCGGCATGGAGCGGATGGCTCAGCTCCTCCAGCAGGTCATCGACAAGGGCTGATCGCTCAGGTCAGCTCCCCGGCCAGCAGGTCCATCAACAGCCCGTCGTGCCAGGTGCCGTCCGGGCCCCGCTCGTAGTCGCGCAGGACGCCCACCGGCCGGAATCCCACCTTCGTGTACGCCCGGATCGCGGCTTCGTTCGCCGCGGCCGGGTCGATCGTCAGGCGGTGGTGGCCCTGCGCCACCAGGTGCCGGGCCAGCGCGCGGACGGCGTCCGTGCCGAGGCCGCGGCCGTGGAAGTCCGGGTGCAGCGCGATGTCGATGCCCGCGTGGCGGTACTGCGGGTCCGGCTCCTCGGCGCTCTGGATCACCCCGACGACTTCGCCGTCCAGCACGATGACATAGACGGTGAAGCCCTCCTCGACGGCGTAGAAGTCTTCGATCTCGGGTTCCGCCCACCAGCGGGCGACCTCCGGCGTGGCGAGAATCTCGCGCAAGCGAACGCGATCCGTTGCGACGATCGGGCGCAGCCGCACCCGTTCGCCGGTGATGACAGTCATGATGGTTCCTCTCTCGTAGCGAACGACGGCATCGCGGCGTCTGTTACGAGGAGGGGCACGAGCGGACGTGCGTCAACCGGGCATACCCGGATTCTGCACCGGCGCGCACCGCCCGTCAGCCGATTTTCGCCGGAGGGACGGCCGATGGATCCGTACACCGGCGGCGCGCTTGCCTGGCTCGCGCAGGGCGCCGCTTCGAACCTCGTGGACCGGCTCGTCGACCGCGCGCTCGCCGGCTCGCCGCAGCGGCCCGCCTGGCCGCGTCCTGGCGGGGCCCCCGCGGGGACGGTCGAGATCTCCGTGCGGCACCACCAGGCGACCCGGGCACGGACGCCGGTGATCCTCACGCTGCAGGAGGACGGCAGCCGCAGCGGCACGGCGTTCTCGGTCGTGCTGGGCTACACCACCCGGGTCGCCCTGCCGGACGGCGCCTACTTCGGCGCGGCGATGGTCATCGACCCGCTGCGGCGCACCGGCGCCGGCCCGACGCTGCAGGGCATCGGCTGGTCACGGCTGACCGTCGCCGCCCGCCGGACGTCGCCGCTCGTCATCCCGGCCCACCGGCCGTCGGAGTCGGTGATGCTCGGGCTGGGCCTGCGCAAAGCCGACGGAACGCCGCTGTTCCGGCTCTAGCCCCAAGGCCGGGCAGTTAGCTGCGGCAGCGAGCTGTCAAGCTGCCCGATTTGCCCGATTTCAGGTGCTCGGCCTTGGCTCTAGCCCAGCAAGGCGTCCACGAAGGCGCCCGGCTCGAACGGCGCCAGGTCGTCCGGGCCCTCGCCGAGCCCGACCAGCTTCACCGGCACCCCCAGCTCGCGCTGGACCTGGAAGACGATGCCGCCCTTCGCGGTGCCGTCCAGCTTCGTCAGGACGATGCCCGTGACGTCGATGACCTCGGCGAACACCCGGGCCTGCATGAGCCCGTTCTGGCCCGTCGTCGCGTCGAGGACCAGCAGCACCTCGTCGACCTTCGCCTGCTTCTCGACGACGCGCTTGACCTTGCCCAGCTCGTCCATCAGGCCCGTCTTCGTGTGCAGCCGGCCCGCGGTGTCGATCAGCACCGCGTCGACGCCGGTGTCCACGCCGCGCTTGACCGCGTCGAACGCCACCGCCGCCGGGTCCGCGCTCTCCTTGCCGCGCACGACCTCCGCGCCGACGCGCTCGGCCCACGTCTGCAGCTGGTCGGCCGCCGCCGCGCGGAACGTGTCCGCCGCGCCCAGCACCACCGTCTTGCCCTGGGCGACCAGCACCCGGGCGAGCTTGCCCGTGGTCGTCGTCTTGCCGGTGCCGTTGACCCCCGCCACCAGGACCACCGCGGGCTGCTTCTTGCCGTCGACGATGTGCGGCAGGGCCCGGACCGCGCGCTCGCTGTCGGTCGACAGCTGCGCCGTGAGCACCTCGTGCAGCACTTCGCGCGCCTCCGCCGAAGACCGCACCGCACGCCGGGAAAGCTCGTCGCGCAGCCGCTCGACGATCTGGTTCGTGGTGGCCGCGCCCAGGTCGGCCATCAGCAGCGTGTCTTCGACGTCCTGCCAGGAGTCCTCGTCGAGGTCACCGGCGCCGAGCAGGCCGAGCAGGCTCTGGCCGAACACCGACCGCGACTTCGACAGCCGGCCGCGCAGCCGCTCCAGGCGGCCGGTGGCGGGGTCGATCTCCTCGGTGACGGGCTCGGCGGCTTCGGCCTCGGGAGCCTCGGGCAGCTTGACGTCGCGCACCGTGCGCTGGGCCGAGTCGCGCGGCACCGCCGCGTCGTCGCCCACCGCGGGCTGCCCGTCGACCTCCGGCCGTTCCTCGACCGGGTGCTCGACGGTCCCGGCCGAACCACCGGGCGCGAGCGCGATGCCGCCACTGGCCGCATAGCTGCCGCCCTTCGGTTTCTTCTCGACCTCGCGTTCGGCGTCCAGGCGGATGCGGCGCTTGCGCGCGATCAGCAGGCCGGTCACCAGAATGGCGACCAGCACGACGACGGCGACGACTACGAACAGAAACCAGGTGCTCGACACGGGCCCCATCCTTTCATCCGCGCCCGCCGGTCCCGGACACCCCGCCCGCACAGGCAATTCATAACGACGTTGGTCCCGATTGAGCCAAGACTTCACCACGTGGGTTGCGTCACACCGGGGGCTGCACTAAACCCCTCCGGATGGGGATGCAAGCCAGCCATGGCTTCCGGGTGCTCGGGCTGATCTCGGGCACGTCGGTCGACGGCATCGACGTGGCCGCCGCCGACCTGCACGCCGAGGACGGCACGGTGGTGCTGACGCCGCTCGGCGAGCTCGACGTCCCCTACCCGGAGCCGCTGCGCGAGGGCCTGCTCGCCGCGCTGCCGCCGAACCCGTGCACCGCCGGTGAGCTGACGCGGCTCGACACCGGCGTCGGCCAGGCGTTCGCGGACGCGGCCCGGCGCGGGGCCGGGGAACTCGCCGGGGGCACCGCGGACCTCGTCGCGTCGCTGGGCCAGACGGTGTTCCACTGGGTCGAGGACGGCGCCGTCCGCGGCACCCTCCAGCTCGGCCAGCCCGCGTGGATCGCCGAGCGCACCGGGCTGCCGGTGCTCGCCGACCTGCGGGCCCGCGACGTCGCCGCGGGCGGCCACGGGGCGCCCCTGGCCAGCACGCTCGACCAGCTGTGGCTGCGCGGCCTCGCCCAGGACACCGGCCGTCCGGTCGCCGCGCTCAACCTCGGCGGCATCGCGAACATCACCGTCGTCGCCGCGGGCGAACCGGCGACCGCCTACGACACCGGGCCGGCGAACGCCCTGCTCGACCTCGCGGCCCACCGCGTCACCGGGCGGCGCAGCGACGTCGACGGGCGGCTCGCGCGCAGCGGGTCGGTGCGCACCGACCTGCTCCTCCGGTTGCTCGCCGACCCGTACTTCGCCGCCGCGCCGCCGAAGTCCACCGGCAAGGAGCACTTCAACGCGCCCTACCTCGACGCCGCGCTGGCCGGGCTCCCGCCGGTCGAGCCCGGCGACCTGCTGGCGACGCTGACCGAGCTGACCGCGGTCACGGTCGCCGACCAGTGCCGCCGCCACGACGTCGCGACGGTCATCGCCTCCGGCGGCGGCGTCGCGAACCCGGCGCTGATGACGGCGCTCGCGCGGAACCTGCCGTCAGCGCCCAAGACGGCGCTCAAGACCAGCGACGACCTCGGCCTGCCCGGCGCCGGCAAGGAGGCGTACCTGACCGCGCTGCTCGGCTGGCTCACCTGGTGCGGCGTGCCCGGTACGGTGCCGTCGGCGACCGGTGCCAGGGGGCCGCGCCTGCTCGGCGCGCTCGTCCCGGGTGCCGGGCCACTGACCCTTCCCGCCCCGCTGGGGGGCGCCGTGACGCGGTTGCGAGTCGCGGAGAAGGCCGGATGACGGTAGGAGAAGTCCATGCGCGGTGTTGACCTCGCGATCATCGTGATCTATCTGGCGGCGATGCCGCTGATAGGCGTGCTCGTCGGCCGCAAGCAGCGGTCGGCGGCCGACTACTTCGTCGGCGAGCGCAGCCTCCCCTGGCCCGCGGTGATGCTGTCGGTGGTCGCCACGGAGACCTCGACGCTGACCGTGATCAGCACGCCGGGGCTGGTGTTCGGCAACGCGTTCCTGTTCCTGCAGCTGGCCTTCGGCTACATCATCGGCCGGACCGTCGCCGCGTTCGTGCTGCTGCCGAGGTACTTCCGGGGCAACCTCGTCAGCGCGTACGCGTTCCTGGGGAAGCGGTTCGGCTCCGGGCTGCAGGGCACCGCGTCGGTGACGTTCGTGATCACCCGGCTGCTGGCCGAGGGCGTGCGCCTGTTCGCCGGCGCGATCCCGATCAAGGTGATCCTGGGGCACTACGACATCCACCTCGACTACTGGGTGATCGTCGTGATCCTGACCGCGCTGACGCTGATCTACGCCTACATCGGCGGGATCAAGGCGGTCGTCTGGGTCGACGTCATCCAGCTGTCGCTGTACCTGGGCGGCGCGGCGGTGGCCGCGATCGTGCTGCTGAACAAGCTGCCCGGCGACTGGGCTTCGCAGGCGTCGGCGGACGGCAAGTTCATGCTCGTCGACTTCACGAAGCACCTGCTGACCAGCCCGTACGCCTTCGTGACGGCGGTGCTCGGCGGCGCGGCGCTGTCGATGGCCTCGCACGGCGCCGACCAGCTGATCGCGCAGCGGCTGATGGCCACGCGCAGCCTGCGCGACGGCCAGAAGGCGCTCATCGGCAGCGGCGTCATCGTCACCGTGCAGTTCGGGCTGTTCCTGCTCGTCGGGTCGATGCTGTGGGTGTTCAACGGCCGCAAGCCGGTCGCGCAGCTGGGTCTGCAGAGCCCGGACGACGTGTTCTCGCGGTTCATCATCGACGATCTCCCGGTCGGCGTGTCGGGCCTGCTCATCGCCGGGGTGCTCGCCTCGACCATGGGCGCGCTCGCCTCGGCGCTCAACGCGCTTTCGACGTCCACTGTGGCCGACCTCTACCAGCGATTCACCAAGCGCTCCGCGGAGGACTCGAAGCTGCTCCAGCACGGTCGCATGTGGACACTGATCTGGGCCGTGGTGTTCGCGGTGTTCGCGTCGCTGTTCTCCACCACGAAGAACTCGGTGATCGAGCTCGGCCTGGCGATCACCGGGTACACCTACGGCGCGCTGCTGGGATCGTTCCTGCTCGGCCTGCTGATCAAGAAGGCACGGCAGCTGGACGCGATCATCGCGTTCGTCACCACGGTGCTGGTGATGGCGTTCGTCATCCTCGGGGTGAAGTTCAGCGCGAAGACCGGCGGGCTGATCGGGATCGACTTCAGCAAGGCCGCCGGGGACAAGGTCGCGTTGGCCTACCCCTGGTACACGCTGCTGGGTGTGGTGATCACGCTGGCCGTGGGTGGTCTGCTGGCGCTGCGGCACCGCACGCCCGACCCGAAGGCGGCCGAAGCGACCGGTGAGGCCGAAGAGGTCACCGCCGCCTGATCCTTCTGAACCGCTTCCGGCGGGCGCCCGTGTCCTGTGCGGGAGCCCGCCGGAAGGCGGCGGGAGGAAACGAAGGTGGAACCATGAAACGGATGACGGTGGCGCTCGCGGTCGGCGCCCTGCTGGTCGGCGGCGCGGCGACGGCTTCGGCCACCCCGGCGGGATCGAAGGTGCCTGCCCAGATCAAGGTGCCCGACGGCAACCGGCCACTGGCCACCTACTTCGGCGACGGCGTGCAGATCTACGGCTGCGCGAACGGCGCGTGGACGCTGATCCAGCCCGCGGCCGTGCTGTCCAGGCACGGGAAGCCGGTGGCCATCCACGGCAAGGGCCCGGTGTGGACGTCCACTGTGGACGGCAGCACGGTCGGCGCGGCGGCGGTGGCGAACTCGCCCAAGCAGGACGCGATCCCGCAGCTGCTGCTCAAGGCGAACCTCAACACCGGGGACGGCGTCTTCGGCAAGGTGACCTACATCCAGCGGCTCAACACGCGCGGTGGCGTGGCCCCGGCCGGCACGTGCGCGGCGGGAGCGCAGACCGCGGTCAAGTATTCGGCGGACTACGCCTTCTGGGTGGCCGGCTGACATGCGCCCCAATGTGGCGTTGGTTGCGTCCAACGCACCCAATGTGGCATTCGGTGCGTCCAACGCACCGAACGCCACATTGGGGCGCATGAGCGCGGCAGGCCCGGCTGGTGGGCGTCGTGCGCCGCGCGAAGACGAGATGTGAACCGGGTCAGCCGACCGCGACCGGTTCGTCGTCGGCTGTGCGCAGGCGCTGCGAGATCACCTTCGTGATGCCGTCGCCCTGCATGCTCACGCCGTAGAGCGCGTCGGCGATCTCCATGGTCGGCTTCTGGTGGGTGATGATGATCAGCTGCGAGGAGTCCCGCAGCTGCTCCAGCAGCCCGATCAGCCGGCGCATGTTGGTGTCGTCGAGCGCGGCCTCGACCTCGTCCATGACGTAGAACGGTGAGGGCCGGGCGCGGAAGATCGCGACCAGCATGCCCACCGCGACCAGCGACTTCTCGCCACCGGACAGCAGCGAAAGCCGCTTCACCTTCTTGCCCGGCGGGCGCGCTTCGACGTCGACGCCGGTGTTCAGCAGGTTGTCCGGCTCGGTGAGGACCATCCGGCCCTCGCCGCCCGGGAAGAGCACGCTGAACACCGTCTCGAACTCGCGGGCCACGTCCGCGTAGGCGCCGGCGAAGACCTCGAGGATCTTCTCGTCGACCTGCTTGATGACCGCTTCGAGGTCCTTGCGGGTGTCCTTGAGGTCCTCCAGCTGCGTGGAGAGGAACTTGTACCGCTCCTCCAGCGCCGCGAACTCCTCCAGGGCGAGCGGGTTCACCTTGCCCAGCAGGGAAAGGTCCTTCTCGGCGCGCTTGGCGCGGCGGGCCTGGGTGTTGCGGTCGTAGGGCATCGGCGGCGGCGGGGTGACGTCCTCGCCGCGGTCCTTGGCCGCCTCGTACTCGGCCATCTCGCCCGCGCTCGGCGGGACCGGGACGTCCGGGCCGTACTCCTGCACCAGATCGGCGAGGCCGATGCCGAAGTCCTCGGCGATCTTGGTTTCGAGGGTCTCCAGCCGCAGCCGCTGCTCCGCGCGCAGCACCTCGTCGCGGTGCACGGCGTCGGTCAGCTTCTCCAGCTCGCCGGTGAGCTCGCGGACCCGGGCGCGGACGCCGGTCAGCGCGGCCTCGCGGCTCTGGCGGCGAGCCTGGACCTCGTCGCGTTCGGTGGCCGCGCGCTGGACGGAGTGCGCGATGCGCTCCAGCGCGATCTCGCCGCCGTTGACGACCGCGTTGGCGATCTCGGCGCCGCGCTTGCGGGCCACGGCCGCGCGCTCGGCGCGTTCACGGGCCTGCTGCTCAGCGTGCGCGGCGCGGCGGAGGCCTTCGGCCTTGCCCGCGATGCCGCGCGCCCGCTCCTCGGCGGTGCGCTGCGCGAGCCGCGCTTCCATCTCCTCCTGCCGCACGACGGCCAGCTCTTCGACGGCCTGGTCGCGCTCGGCGGTGTCCGGGTCGGCCTCGACGGGCTGCTCGGCGACGGCGGCGAGCCGTTCCTCCAGCTCGGCGAGCTGCGCCAGCGCCTGCACGCGGCTCTGCTCGACCTTCGCGCGTTGCCCGGTGAGCCGCTCGACCTCGGCTTGCGCCTGGCGGGCCGCCTGCTGCATCCGGTTGAGCCGCTCCGACGACCGCGCCTTGCGGACCTTGGCTTCCCCGAGGGCGTCCTTGGCCTGGGAGACCTCTTCGCGGCGCGCCTGCTGCTCGGCGCGGGCGCCTTCCAGCTCGGCCGCGTACCGCTCCAGCGAGCGCTCGGCCAGGCGGAGCCGCTCCGCCGCCTCGTCGACCGCGGCCTGGACCTCGATCACGCTGCTCTCACGCGTCGTGGAACCGCCGGCGGCCCAGCCGGCGCCGAAGACGTCGCCCTCGGCGGTGACCGCCCGGACGTCCGGGTGCCGCTCGACCAGCTGCCGGGCCGACTCGAGGTCGCGGACCAGGGCGAGCCGGTCGAGAGCCCGCTCGACGGCGGGCCGCAGCTGCGGCGGCGCGGTGACGACGTCACGGGCCCAGCGCGCGCCCTCGGGCAGCGCGGGCCACGAGTAGGTGTCCACAGAGGACTCCGGACCGCCGAGCAGGATGCCCGCGCGGCCGGAGTCCGTGTCCTTCAAGTACTTCAGCGCGCGCAGGGCGTCTTCGCCGCCCGAGACGGCGACCGCGTCGGCCACCGGGCCGAGCGCCGCGGCCAGCGCCACCTCGTACCCCGGCTCGACGGTCAGCAGCGCGGCGACCGAGCCGAGCAGGCCCGGCAGCTCGTGGGACGCGCCGAGCAGCGCGCCCGCGCCGTCCTTGCGCCGCAGCCCCATCGACAGCGCCTCGACGCGCGCCCGTTCCGACGCGATCTCGCGCTCGGCGGCGCGCTCGGCCTTCACCAGTTCTTCGACGCGCGCCTTGGCCGCGTTGTTGGCCTCGACCGCGCGGTCGTGGCGGTCCATCAGGCCGGCGTCGTCGGACTCCTCGACCCCGCCCTCGGCCTTGGCCTCTTCCAGCTCCTCGACGGCGAGCTCGGCGCGTTCGGCGGCCTCTTCGAGGGAGACGCTGAGCCGGTCGATCTCGTCGGAGGTGGCGCCGTTCTTGCTGCGCAGCGCCTCGACCTGGCCGGTCAGCTTGGCCATGCCCTCGCGCCGGTCGGCGATGGCGCGGACGGCGGCCCAGTGCGCGCGCTCCGCGGCCTGGACGCGCTGTTCGAGGTCTTCGCGCCGCAGCACGGTCTGGGCGAGCAGCTCCCGGGCCTCCATGACGGCCTCGTTGAGCTCTGCCTCCTGCTCGGCGACCTGTTCGGCCTCTTCGAGCAGCTCTTCCGGGTCGCGGCCGCCGGTGTGCGCGGCGACGTCGGCGGACAGGTGCCGCTGCCGCTCGATCGCCAGGCGGACGGTGCCGCGGAGGCGCTCGGCCAGCGCGGACAGCTTGTACCAGGTCTCCTGGGCGGTCTGCAGCAGCGGCGCGTCCTCGGCGAGGGAAGCCTCCAGCTCGGCCTCCTCGGCGGAGACGACCTCGAGGGTCTGCTCGACCTCGGCGCGGCGCTGTCGGGCGGTGCGCTCGTCGGCCTCTTCGCGGGCGATCGCGTCCCGCTGGGTGACCAGGTCGTCGGCGAGCAGCCGCAGCCGGGAGTCACGCAGCTCGGACTGCACCGACTGGGCCTTGCGGGCGATCTCGGCCTGCTTGCCCAGCGGCTTGAGCTGACGGCGCAGCTCGGTGGTGAGGTCGCCGAGCCGGTCGAGGTTGCCCTGCATGTTGGCCAGCTTGCGCAGGGTCTGTTCCTTGCGCTTGCGGTGCTTGAGCACGCCGGCGGCCTCTTCGATGAAGGCGCGGCGCTCTTCGGGCTTGGATTCGAGGATCGCCGACAGCTGGCCCTGCCCGACGATGACGTGCATCTCGCGGCCGATGCCGGAGTCCGAGAGCAGCTCCTGGACGTCCATCAGGCGGCAGCGGTCGCCGTTGATCTCGTACTCGCTCGCGCCGTCGCGGAACATCCGGCGGGTGATCGACACCTCGGAGTACTCGATGGGGAGCGCGCCGTCGGCGTTGTCGATGGTGAGGGTGACCTCGGCGCGGCCGAGCGGGGCGCGGCCCGCGGTGCCGGCGAAGATGACGTCCTCCATCTTGCCGCCGCGCAGATCCTTGGCGCCCTGGGTGCCCATGACCCAGCGCAGCGCGTCCAGCACATTGGACTTGCCCGAGCCGTTCGGCCCGACCACGCAGGTGATTCCCGGTTCGAAGCGCAGCGTGGTGGCCGAGGCGAAGGACTTGAAGCCCTTGAGCGTCAGGCTTTTCAGGTGCACGTGGTGCTGACCCCTCTGGCCGCGGGTACTGGCGGTTCAATCGGCCCAGGCTACCTGGGGGTGCCCGGGGACCGCCGGACGCGCCCCTCGTCGGCGTGCCTTAGCACAGCGGAAGCGGTACCAGCAACCTCTCGAGCCGCATCGGCCGGGGAGCACTTACCGCTCGACGAAGCCCCGGAGTCCCCCCTTCGGGTCGGACCAGCGCTCGGCGACGTGCTCCACACTTCCGGGTGATTCTCCCGACCGTAGCGCCGCCAACAGCCGCGCACAGTTGTCCCGGCTACCCTCCGCTATGACCTCGACACGGCCGTCGGCGAGGTTGCTCGCGCTCCCGACCAGGCCGAGCTCGAGCGCACGACTGCGGATCCACCAGCGGAAACCCACGCCCTGCACCCGGCCGCGGACCCACGCCGTCAGCCGGGTGTGCGTTTCTTCCCCACTCACGCTGTTCTCCCTCCCGGGTCAACCAACCGCGCACAGTAACTGATCAAGGCCACTACCTGGGCGAATGCTCCCGCGGCGGTGATAATCTCCCCGCCGAGGTCGCTCCCCCGCCGCGGGCGCGGTGTCCGATGACGACGCAGTGCCCCAGATTCACGACCTCGAACCGCGACTCCCCCATTTCCCAAGGAGCCTGTATGCCCCGCCCCGACGGGTCAGATTCGAGCTCACGCGTCACCAGGATCGACACCGCGCCGCCACGGAGCAGCAAACCGAACCGCACCGGGTACGTCGTGCTCGGGGTCGCCGGACTGGTGGTCTCGACCGCGTTCGCCGCGGTCGCGGGGCTCGCCGGACCCGTCCCCGCCGGCACCGCGGGCGGCACCGGGGGCCCCGGCGGCCAGGGCACCGTGCCGGCCGGCGTCCGGACGCTGTCGAACACCCCGTCCTCCACCGGCCCCTCGACGGTCGGCGGCGAGCCGACCACCTCGGCCCCGACGTCACCGAGCACCCCGACGACGGTCGTGTCGGTGAGCCCGGACGGCAAGACCACGACCACGGTCGTCCCCCGTTCCTCGACGCCGCCGCCGCGTGGCGACACGGGCGGCAACCCGCCCCCGGCGACGACGTCTCCCCCGAAGCCGACGACGCCGACCTCGACCAAGCCGCCCGTGACCACGACGCCGACAACCCCGACGACCTCGCCCACGGAGCCGACGACGCCGGGCGGCGGCTCCAGCTCGGCAGGCGCCCCCTCGGCGAGCACGACGGAAACCGGCCCCACCACGCCGTAGCCAACGCTTCTGAAGGCCACCACCAGGGCAGTGGATGCCCTGATGGTGGCCTTCAGCGCATCCGGCGCCGGAGTTTCGCGGCCCGGCCCATGCGCCCCAATGTGGCGTTCGGTGCGCTGGACGCACCCAACGCCACATTGGGTGCGTCAGGTGCACCCAACGCCCAAGGCCGGGTAGTCAAGGATTCCTCTGCCGCGCAAGCGGTCAACGGAACGGCCGTGAATGGCCCATTGAGGGACTCTATGTCCCTCAA
>NZ_JBFBBN010000046.1:0-7559 GCF_040682715.1 Amycolatopsis sp. NPDC051128
GCACCACCGACCGCGGCAACCACCGAAACTTCCGCACCCTCACCACAACCCACCCTCTCAACCAGGCGGTGTTGCAACGACCCCATGACTCCGAGTCGCATTGAGGGACTTCAAGTCCCTCAATGCGACATTCACGGCTTCTGGCTACCGCGGTGGCACGACCCAGTCCACAAGGGACGATCCCGGGTCGGCGGGCTGTGACGGGTCGTGGGTCACGACCCACCCAATGCCGTTTTCCGACAACACTTTCGCGACCTCGGCATCCCGGCGACGGCCGTCCGGATCGGCGTCGGCGCTGACATGCACCGCTGCCGCGCCGATCGCCCGCGCCGCTTGGACCACCTCGTTCGCCGGGTCACCACGCACGAGCATCAGCCGACCACCGAGCTGCTCGTTCAGCTTCTCGAGGCAGTCGCACAGGACCGCCGACGGCTTCTCGTCGAGGACGTACAGCGCGAGGACGTGCTTGCTGTGCCGAGAGGCCTCCAGCAGCGCGGCGTGGTCACCGAGCCGCAGGTCCCGGCGGAACCACAGGACAACCGGCGCTTCTCTGGTCACGCCACCCAACGATAAGCGCCCCGCCGTGCAGGTGCACGACGGGGCGTTTACTTTGTTTCAGCGGGGGCTCCGCCCCGGGCCGGAGGCTCCGCCACCCGGAACCCCCCGGGTCAGCCGATCAGGCTCAGCGCTCGGACATCGGGGTGTAGTCCCGCGAAGCGTGGCCGGTGTAGATCTGCCGCGGGCGGCCGATCTTGGTGGCCGGGTCGTTGATCATCTCGCGCCAGTGCGCGATCCAGCCCGGGAGCCGGCCCAGCGCGAACAGCACCGTGAAGAACTTCGTCGGGAAGCCCAGCGCCCGGTAGATCAGGCCGGTGTAGAAGTCCACGTTCGGGTACAGCTTCCGCGAGACGAAGTAGTCGTCGGAAAGCGCGACTTCTTCGAGCTTCTTGGCGATGTCGAGCAGCTCGTCGCCGCCCTTCAGCTTGCCGAGGATCTCGTCGGCGGTGGCCTTGATGATCTTCGCGCGCGGGTCGTAGTTCTTGTAGACCCGGTGCCCGAAGCCCATCAGCTTCACGCCCTTTTCCTTGTTCTTCACCCGCTCGACGAACTTGGCGACGTCGCCGCCGTCGTTCTTGATGCCCTCGAGCATGTCGAGCACCGCGGCGTTCGCACCGCCGTGCAGCGGGCCGAACAGTGCGTTGATGCCGGCCGAAATGCTGGCGAACAGGTTCGCCTCGGACGAGCCGACCAGGCGCACGGTCGACGTCGAGCAGTTCTGCTCGTGGTCGGCGTGCAGGATGAACAGCAGGTCGAGCGCCTTCGCGACGTCCGGGTCGACCTCGTACGGCTCGGCCGGGAAGCCGAACGTCATCCGCAGGAAGTTCTCGACCAGGCCCAGCGAGTTGTCCGGGTACAGCAGCGGCTGGCCGACGGACTTCTTGTACGCGTACGCGGCCAGGGTCGGCACCTTGGCGAGCAGCCGGATGGTGGACAGCTCGACGTTCGGTTCGTCGAACGGGTTGAGCGAGTCCTGGTAGAAGGTCGACAGCGCGGACACCGCGCTGGACAGGACCGGCATCGGGTGGGCGTCGCGCGGGAAGCCGCTGAAGAACGCTTTCAGGTCCTCGTGGAGCAGCGTGTGCCGCTGGATCTTCCCGGTGAAGTCCGCCAGCTGGGCCTCGGTCGGCAGCTCACCGTAGATGAGCAGGTACGAGACCTCGATGAAGGTCGACTTCTCCGCCAGCTGCTCGATCGGATAACCGCGGTACCGGAGGATCCCGGCGTCGCCGTCGATGTAGGCGATGGCCGACGACGCGGCGCCGGTGTTGACGAAACCCGGGTCGTAGGTGATGTACCCCGTCTGCGCCAGCAGCTTCCCCAGCTCGATCCCGGGCGCGCCTTCGACCGGGTGGACGATCTTGAACTCGTGCTCGCCACTCGGCAGGGTCAGCTTCGCGGTAGCGCCGCCGGACTGCCCCGCAGTCGTCGCGTCGGACATGCAAGTCCCTCTCACGTTGGGCACGGGCCGGCGGCGCCTGTACGTTTCACAGGTAGCCACGTGTTCACGCGAGGAAACACTGGCGCCTCGCTGCACACCGCCCCGCTGGGGTATGAAGAATGCCCCTCTACGCTAGTCGAGAAACGTGCCTTCGCGCAGCGGTGACGTTGCTCCTGAGGCCCCCTTTGGGACCAGGTTCACACGGTCGACGCCATGTCGGCCGACGTCGGCGGCTCGGCGCCGCTGCGCGACACCGTGATCGAGGCCGCTTTCGCCGCGAAGGTGAGCGCCTCGCGCCACGCGTCCGCGTCGAGAGAAGCCAGGTCGGCGACCTCGCGGGTGTGCAACCAGGCCAGCAGCGCGCCCTGGACGGTGTCGCCCGCGCCGATGGTGTCGACGACGGTGACGCTTCGCGACGGCACGTGGGCCAGCTCACCTGCGGCGGTGATCACCGCGACCCCGTCGGCGCCCCGGGTGAGCACCACGGCGTCCACACCGGACTCGATCCACGTCTTCGCCGCGGCGACCGGGTCGGCGCCTTCGGTGAGCCACGCGGCGTCGTCGTCGGAGATCTTCAACAGCCGGACGTCCGGCAGCCAGGACGCGAAGCGGGCCCGGTAGGCGGCCGGATCGGTGATGAGCGCCTCGCGGATGTTGGGGTCGAGGACCGTCAGCACGCCGCGGGCGGACTCGCGCCGCAGCATCGCCTCGTACGCCGACGCGCCGGGCTCGAGGACCATGCCGAGGGTGCCCAGTGAGAGCGCGGTCACCTTCGCCGGCAGCGGGCCCGGGTCCGCGACGAGCCGGTCGGCGGTGCCCTCGACGTAGAACGAGTAGCGCGCGGCGCCCTTCGCGTCGAGCGCCACGACGGCCAGCGTGGTCGGTTCGGCGCCGCGCTGCAGCAGCGAGGTGTCGACGGCGGAGGCGTGCAGGCGCTCGATCATCGCCTCACCGAAGCGATCGGTCGACACCCGCGACAGGAACGCCGTCGGCACGCCGAGGCGGCCGGCGGCCAGCGCGACGTTGTACGGCCCACCGCCCAGCCGCGGCAGCAGCGCGCGCAGCCCACCGTCCACAGTGGAATCAAGAGGGTCGCCGGGAACCAGGTCGACCAGAGCTTCTCCGCCTACGACGATCACAGGGGCAGTTTAGAGGAGACAGGAATGACAATTCCTGTCCTCATTTGTTCAGCCCGCCGAGCAGCAGTTCGCCCAACGCGGCGAACGCCTCCGCGTCGGACACTTCGGTCCGCTGGGCGAGCACGCCGGTCTGGATGCCTTCGATGATCAGCCCGGTCATCTCGGCCACGAGCCGGGCGTGGACGTCGCGAAACACCCCGTCGGTGACGCCCTTGTCGATGAACTGCCGGAGCCGTTTCGCGGCGAACCGGCTGTTGAGCTGGTAGGCGTCGCGGGCCGGGCCGAACTCGGCGAGGTCGCGCATGAACGTCGCGGACGCCCGGTTCAGGTGCTCGGCGACCCCGGCCAGGTACTCCCCGATGAGCTTGGGGGCGTCGTCGATCCCGTCGACGCGCTCCTCGATCCGCTCCGCGGCGCCCCGGAAGAAGTGGGTGACGACCTTGACGGCGAGCTGCTCCTTGCTGGGCGCGAGCGTGTAGAGCGTCGACTTCGAGCAGCGCAGGCGGCCGGCGAGGTCGTCCAGCGTGAAGGTGGCGAAGCCCTCGGCGAGGAAGAGTGCCTCCAGGTCGGCGAGCAGGGCGCGCTGGCGTGCCGTCAGCCGTCGGCGGGGTTCAGAGGGCATCGGCTCACTGTCTCCTAAGTCTTCCGGCCGCCCCAGGCCTGTCGTACTGTACTCTAGTCGAGCCCACAGTACTGTTTTCAGTACGGTTTTGGAGGACGACGATGCCCGCCGAACGCCTGCTCCCGGATTCGGACGCCGAGGACCTGGTCGCGCTGGCCACGGAGATCGCCCGCGACGAACTCGCGCCCCGCGCGGCGGCGGCCGAGGAGGCCGAGCAGTTCCCCCGCGAGCAGTTCCGCCTGCTCGGCAAGTCCGGGCTGCTGGGCCTCCCGTACGCGGAGCGGTGGGGCGGCGGCGACGTGTCGTACGAGGTCTACCTGCAGGTCCTGGAGGAGATCGCGGCCGCGTGGATGACGGTCGGCGTCGGGCTGTCGGTGCACACGATGTCCTGCTACGGCCTGGCCACCTGGGGCACGGACGAGCAGCGCGACCAGTGGCTGCCGGCCATGCTCGAAGGCGGGCTGCTCGGCGCGTACGCGCTTTCGGAGACGCAGGCGGGCTCGGACGCGGCGGCGCTTTCGACGCGCGCGCGTCTCGACGGTTCGGACTACGTCGTGAACGGCACGAAGGCGTGGATCACGCACGCCGGCGTCGCGGACTTCTACACGACGATGGTCCGCACGGGCGAGAAGGAGATTTCCTGCCTGCTGGTCGACGGCGCCACACCCGGCCTCTCGGCGGCACCGCGCGAACGGAAGATGGGGCTGACCGGGTCACCGACGGCCCAGATGATCTTCGACAACGCCCGGGTTCCCTCTTCGCGGCTGCTGGGCGCTCCGGGCGACGGGTTGCGGATCGCGTTGTCGTCGCTGAGCTCGGGCCGCTTGGGCATCGCGGCGTGCGCTGTCGGCCTGGCGCAGGCGGCTTTGGACGAGGCTGTCGCGTACGCGAAGAGCCGGACGCAGTTCGGCCGCCCGATCATCGACTTCCAGGGCCTGGAGTTCCTGCTGGCCGACATGGCGGCCACGGTGGAGTCGTCCCGGGCGACGTACCTGGACGCGGCCCGGCGCCGTGACCGCGGCATGCCGTTCCAGCGCCAGGCGTCGATCGCCAAGCTGGTCGCCACGGACGGCGCGATGAAGGTGACGACGGACGCGGTCCAGGTTCTCGGCGGGGCCGGGTACACGCGGGACTTCCCGGTGGAGCGGTACATGCGGGAGGCGAAGGTGCCGCAGATCTTCGAAGGGACCAATCAGATCCAGCGGCTGGTCATCGCCCGCGAGCTGAAGAACGCGTAGCCGGTCGAGGGAACGGTGTCACACGCTCGGTACAGATACGGTTACTCGTGGTTGCACCTGAGCCGTGAGACAATGCCGGGCGACGTGAGGAGACGCTGTGATTGCACTTCCCAAGCCGGGCGCTACTCGACGGTGGGAGATCCCTGATCACCTGCTGACGATCGAGGAGTACGCGGCGCTCGGTGAAACCGACACAGGTTTCACCGAACTCGTGGAAGGCCGCGTCTTGATGTCACCCAGTCCCCTGCCCAGGCACAATCGCGCGATCTACCGACTGGTGGCACAACTCGAAGCACAGCTGCCGGACCACCTCGACTTCGTTCCCGACACCGATGTGGATCTCGGTCTGGCGCCCTCGGGCAAGCCCGGCTTCTCCCGTCGACCAGACCTGCTGATCGTCGACAAGACCGGACTTGCCCGCGTCAACGAAGACAACGACATGATTCGGGCCGAAGAGGTGGCCGTCGTCGTGGAAATCGTGTCGCCGGGCTCGAAACGCACCGACTACCACGTGAAGCACGACGAGTACGCCGATGCGGGAATCCCGCACTACTGGATCGTCGACATCACCGAGCCGGTATCCCTGGTCGCCTGCCATCAAGCCGGCGAATTCGGCTACATGGACGCCTCGGCGGTCACCGGCACCTTCACCACCGACGTCCCGTTCCCGGTCAAGATCGACCTCGACGCGCTGCTCGACTGAACAGACGGACGACACGCCGGAACCGCCCGGTAACCGGCGTGTCGTCCGAAACTCAACGGGTCTCGCGGTACCGGCGGTCCTTGGACACGCCTTCGCCCAGCGTCTCGTCGAAGTGGTACACCTCGTCACCCCGGACGAAGACGCGCAAAGCGCGATTCATCACGTCCAGCGGGTCGCCGGACCACAGCACCACGTCCGCGTCCAGGCCCGGCTTCAACGAGCCGATCTGCCCGTCCAGGCCCAGCATCGACGCCGGGTTGACGGTCAACGAACGCAGCGCCGTCGCCGGGTCGAGGCCGTCCTTGACCGCCAGGGCCGCCTGGTACACCAGGAAGTTGATCGGGATCACCGGGTGGTCCGTGGTGATCGCGATCTTCACGCCGGCGCGGGCCAGGATGCCCGCCGAACGCAGCGTGCGGTTGCGCAGCTCGACCTTGGACTTCGTGGTGAACAGCGGGCCGAGGATGACCGGCACGTCACGGGCGGCCAGCAGGTCCGCGATCAGGTGACCCTCGGTGCCGTGGTTGATCACCAGCTTGTAGCCGAACTCGTCGGCCAGGCGCAGCGCCGTCACGATGTCGTCCGCGCGGTGCACGTGCTGGTCCCAGTACAGCTCGCCGTCGAGGACCTTCGACAGCGTCTCCAGCGTCAGGTCCACCTCGTGCGGCTTGCCCTCGGACTCCGCGTGCGCGCGCTTCGCCTGGTAGTTGCGGGCCTTCGTGAACGCCTCGCGCAGGATCGCCGCGACCCCCAGCCGCGTCGACGGCGTCTGCTTCTTCTCCCCGTACACGCGCTTCGGGTTCTCGCCGAGCGCGCTCTTCACGCTGACGTGCTCCGCGAAGATCATGTCGAGGACGCTGCGGCCCCACGTCTTGACGCCGATCGTCTGGCCGCCGATCGGGTTGCCCGACCCGGGCTTGATGACGACGCTCGTCACGCCGCCGGCCAGCGCGTCGTCGAAGCCGGGCTCGTACGGGTCGATGCCGTCGACGGCGCGGAAGCGGGCGCCGTTCGGGTCGGTCATCTCGTTGGTGTCGTTGCCGGCCCAGCCTTCGCCGTCCTCGTGCACGCCGAGGTGCGCGTGGGCGTCGATGAAGCCCGGCAGCACCCAGGTGCCGGCCGCGTCGACCAGTTCGGCGTCCTCCGGGATGTCCACGTCGGCCTCGGTGCCGACCGCGACGATCCTGCCGCCGTCGATCAGGACCGTGCCGCCGTCGATGGGATCACCGTCGATGGGGACGACATAGCCCCCGACAATTGCCTTCGCCATAGTTCGTCACGCTAACGAACTGCTCCCGGACGGGTGAACACGGGCCTTCTCCCAGTGCACCAGCTCCCGGTCGTTCTCCGGCGTCCGGTGCCGCGGCGAGAGGTGGCCAACCCCCTTGACGAGACCCGGGCCCGGGCAGCCATGCTGCCCGGGCCCTAGGGAAGGCTGGTCACTCCTGCCAGTGAAGCCTACTGATGAATCGACAGCGTCCGCGATATCGATTTGGTCCCGCTGTCGATCCACGTGAAGAGAATTCTGATACCGGCCTGACTACCCGCGCGGGTACTCCTCGTGATCAGGCCCACCATTTGTGATAGAGGTGGTTGTTGGTGCCGCGGACGAAGGTGTCGATTCGGTTTCGTCCCCAGGACACGGCCGCGGGGTTGTCGATGATGACACCGCTGAGGTCCTGCCAGCCGGACCAGCTGGAACCGTTCCACCACTTGTGCCACATGTGGTTGTCGGTGCCCGTGCCGAATACATCGAGTCGGTTTCCCGACCAGGAGGACACAGTGGGGCCTGCGACCAGGACGCCGCCCAGGTTCTCCCAGCCGGACCAACTGGAACCGTTCCACCACTTGTGATACA
>NZ_JBFBBN010000046.1:7654-79801 GCF_040682715.1 Amycolatopsis sp. NPDC051128
ATACAGGTTGTTGTTTGTGCCGCGGGCGAAGGTGTCGATTCGGTTCGGCCCCCAGGACACGGCCGCGGGGTTGTCGATGATGACGCCGCCGAGGTCCTGCCAGCCGGACCAGCTGGAACCGTTCCACCACTTGTGCCACATGTGGTTGTTGGTGCCCGTGGCGAATACATCGAGGCGGTTTCCCGACCAGGAGGACACGGTGGGGCCTGCGATGATGGTGCCGCCCAGGTTCTCCCAGCCGGACCAACTGGAACCGTTCCACCACTTGTGATACAGGTTGTTGTTTGTGCCGCGGGCGAAGGTGTCGATTCGGTTCGGCCCCCAGGACACGGCCGCGGGGTTGTCGATGATGACGCCGCCGAGGTCTTCCCAGCCGGACCAACCGGAACCGTTCCACCACTTGTGCCACATGTGGTTGTCGGTGCCCGTGGCGAATACATCGAGGCGGTTTCCCGACCAGGAGGACACGGCGGGCCCTGCGACGATGACGCCGCCCAGGTCCTCCCAGCCGGACCAGCTGGCCTCGGTCGCGGGAGCCTCCGGTGCGGCGTTGGCGACGGCGGACGTGGTGATCAGCAGGCTCCCCAGCACGACGGCATTCGCCAAGGATCTCAGAATCTTCCCGCGCATTGACTGTCCTTTCTCGAACCGCTTACTGCTCTTTTGGCACGAAATCAGATCAGATGATCGCACGGTATGATCAGGGTTGAACAGGACGAACAATGGGAATCATCCGATAGGGTGGCGCAGGCCGGAAATCCCGAGGTAAAAGGGGAAAAAATTCAAGCCTTCCGGGTTAATACTCCAGCCGCACTTCGTGATGCTTACCCTGTAGCGTGCCGGTCTTGTGCCGAGTGATGATGATCCGGCCGCCTGGATATCCGGGTTGGATGCCCTGTTTTGGGCAGGTCGCGGGACGTTTCCATCGGGCGGAACCTCGACGTAGGGCTCACGCCTACGTGTTTGCGCTCTCTGGCCGGCACCCCGTGGTGCCGGCCAGAGAGCATCGCCAAGAGCCGGTGAGCAGCCGAAACACCGTCACCGGCGCAGGCTCCTCCACCGCCCCGCTTCACCGGACCCGGATACCCCAGCCGCCCGACCACGACGTCGCCGGCTCGAGCTCGATCAGGTCGGTGCCGGTGTTGAGCGCGTCGGCGGGGCAGGTCATCGGCTCGATCGCGACGGCCCGGCCGCGGCCGACGAGGTCGTCCGGGGTGAACACCTGCGCCCAGCGGAAGTCCGGGCCGGTCCAGACGAGCACCTCCTGCTCCCCGTGGCTCAGGACGATGTGGTGCAGGCCGTCCTCGGCCGCCGCGAGCCCGCCGAACGCCGTGTCCAGGTTGACGCCCGCCAACACCCGTCCGGAGCGGAAGTCGTACTCGGTGCCGTCGACGTCCTGCTCCGGCGCGTACGGCATCTGCTCGTCGGGGAGGGACGGCCGGACGCGGCTCGCCGGCAGGGTGAGGGTCAGCTCGTCGGTCGGGACGTCGCCGATCCGGAAGTACGGGTGCGTGCCGACGCCGACGCCGATCGGCTGCTCACCCTCGTTGCGAATCTCGTGGGTGACGGTCAGTTCGCGCGGCGCGAGCTCGTAGGTGACGGTCGCGCGCAGCGGCACCGGCCAGCCGGGCCGCACCTCGACGTCGACGGCGAGGGTGATCGACGACTCGGCGTGCTCCAGCAGCTCCCACTCGAGGTGGCGGGTCAGGCCGTGGATCGCGTTGCCACGCGCCTCCTCGGTGATCTCGAGCTGCTGCTGCGCACCCTGGAACGTCCACTGGCCGCCCTTGGTCCGGTTCGGCCACGGCAGCAGCACCTGCCCGGCGCCCATCGGCGGCTTCGCGTCTTCGGGGAATTCTTCGACGTACGGCACTCCGCCGACCTCGAAGGCGCGCAGCCCCGCGCCGATCTCGGTGACGACGGCGCGCGCGTTGCCGCGGGTGATCTCGAACTGCTGACCGGTCGGGTTGCCCATGCCCACGACCTTACCGAGACACGAACTCACTAGACCGGTCGTCATAGTTTGCGCTACAGTCGGCGTCATGGTTCGCCGCACCGACACGCGGCAGCGGATGCTCGACACCGCCGCCGACCTCTTCCAGACCCAGGGCTACCACGCCACCGGCCTCACCCAGCTGACGACGGCCGGTGGCGCACCGAAGGGATCGCTCTACTTCCACTTCCCCGGCGGCAAGGAGCAGCTCGCCGCCGAAGCCGTCCAGCTTTCGAGCCAACGCACCGGCGCGCTGCTCGAAGCGATCCTGCACGACGCTCCCGACGCGGCGACCGCGATCGACCGCGCCGTCGACGCGCTGGCGAGTTTCCTGACCGCGTCGGACTTCCAGCGTGGCTGTCCACTCGCGACGGTCGCGCTCGACGCCGCCGCGGCGAGCGAACCCATCCGGGAGGCCTGCGTGGACGGCTACTCGTCCTGGCACGACGTCTTCGCCGGATACCTTGCCGGACAAGGACTTTCCCCCGAACGCGCGGACGAGCTGGCCACCGTCGTGCTCGCCGCCATCGAAGGCGGGCTGCTGCTGGCCCGCACCCGCCGCGACCTCGCGCCACTGCGCGCCGTCGCCACCCACCTACACGCCACCCTCGACCGGGAGTTCTCCTGATGCGCGTCCACCACCTCAACTGCGGCACCCTGCGACCACTCGGCGGCAAGCTGATCGACGGCAAGCCGGGCCTGTTCCGGCGCGCCACCATGGTCTGCCACTGCCTGCTGCTCGAAACCGGCACCGGACTGGTGCTCGTCGAGACCGGCATGGGCACCCCCGCCGCCGTCGACCGGAACGCCTGGCTCGGCGCCGGCTTCGTCCGCCAGTCGAACCCCGTCGAAGACCCGTCGCAGACCGCGATCGCCCAGATCCGCGCGCTCGGCTTCGACCCGGCGGACGTCCGCGACATCGTGCTGACCCACCTCGACCTCGACCACGCCGGCGGGCTCATCGACTTCCCGTGGGCGCGCGTGCACGTCTACGCCGAAGAGCTGCGGGCGTTCCAGGAACCACGTGACGCCGCCGAGCGCGGCCGCTACCGCACCATCCAGTTCTCCCATGGTCCACAGTGGACCTCCTATGCGGACACCGGCGAGCCGTGGTTCGGCTTCGACGCCGTGCGGCAGCTCGACGGCCTGCCGCCCGAGATCCTGCTGATCCCGCTGTCCGGGCACACACGCGGACACGCCGGGGTCGCCGTCGACACCGGTGACGGCTGGCTGCTCAACGCCGGTGACTCGTACTTCTTCCACGGCCAGGTCGATCCCGTCGCGCCGCACTGCCCGCCGGGCCTGAAGTGGTTCGAGGGCCGAACGGAGACGGTGAAGCGTGCCCGGCTGGACAATCACGGCCGCCTGCGCCAGCTTGTTCAGGAGCACGGCGAGGAGGTCACCGTCTTCGCCGCGCACGACGAGACCGAGTTCCTCCGGCTGAGCACCAGGAGCAGGGTATGAAGGTGCACCACCTGAACTGCGGAACGATGCGCCCGGTGGGCGGGAAGGTGCTCGACGGCGAGCCCGGCCTGCTGCGGCGGGCGGAACTGGTCGCCCACTGCCTGCTGATCGAGACCGGCGACAGCCTGGTGCTGGTCGACACCGGGTTCGGCAGCCAGGGCGTGGCCCGCCCCGCCGCCTGGCTGGGCCAGCCGTTCCTGGCGATGGTCGGCGCCAAGCCCGAGGCCGCCGAGACGGCCGTCGCGCAGATCGAGGCGCTGGATCTCGACCCCGCCGACGTCCGGCACATCGTGGCGACCCACCTCGACGTCGACCACGCGGGCGGGCTGGCCGACTTCCCGAACGCCATCGTGCACGTCCGGGCGGAGGAGCACCAGTCCGCGACGGCGCCCGCGAACGCGGGGGAAAAGTACCGCTACCGCGCGGCGCAGTTCGCGCACCGTCCGTTGTGGAGCACGTACGACGAGCTGGGCGAGCCGTGGTTCGGCTTCGAAGCGGTCCGCTCGCTGAAGGGCCTGCCGGAGGAGATCCTGCTGGTCCCGCTCACCGGCCACACGCGCGGCCACACGGGCGTGGCGGTCGACACCGGCGACGGCTGGCTCCTGCACGCCGGCGACGCGTACTTCTTCCACGGCCAGCTGGACCCGGTCACGCCGCACTGCCCGCCGGGCCTGACCGCGTTCCAGAACATCGTCCAGACGATCCGCGCGGCCCGGCTGGAGAACCTGGCGCGGCTGCACGAGCTGGTCAGGAACCACCAGGACGAGGTCACGGTGTTCTCGGCACACAGCCCGGTCGAACTCGCGGCACTGCGCCGCTGAGGGAATCGGCCGCTGATCGGGGGAACCGGATGATCTCCCGTCGCATCTGAGCCGCGACGAAGGAGGTTCAGCGGTGACGAAGAAGTGGTGGAGTGCGGCCTTGATCGCGGCGGTCGCGGTGCTGGTCACGGCCTGCGGGAACGGCGGCACGCCCGCACCGGCCGCCGCCGCGGCGCCGGAAGCGGCGCCGCTCGATCTCTCGGGAATCGTCCTGCTGCAGCACTCCGAGAAGACCGGTCTCGACGACGTCGTCTTCGCCGATCCGGTCTCCGGCGCGGCGAGGACGACCCTGTCCCTGCCCGGGTACGACAGTTCCCTGAACCGCTTCGACGGGCCGGCCACCAAACTGGACCTCGTCTCCCCCGACGGCCAGTACGCGACCCTCGAGACCGACGAAGGCGTCGACGTCTTCATGCTCAACGCCGCCGACCGGCGGTACGAACGCACGGGTAGCGTGCCGGCCCCGGAACGGTCGATGAGCGAGCGGGCCTCGCGGTTCCAGAACCCGCAGTTCAGCCCCGTCGGGTCGAAGCTGTACTTCGACGACGACAAGGCGGTCTACTCCGTCGACTACCGGCAGCTCGGTCAGCCGGTGAAGGAAGCCGACATCGTGCCGAGCGGCAGTTCCGACCAGCACGTCGAGGACTGGTGGGTCGATCCGCAGGGCAAGGTGCTGACCTGGCGGGACGTCCGGCACGCCGGCGACCGGCTGGCTTATCTGGCCGACTCGGCGGGCGCGATCGCGTACGCCTACTACGAAGAGCCCGGCGCCACCTACCAGTTCGTCACCGCGCTCGACGCCACTACGGCGCTGATGTCCGCCGTCACCGGCTCGGACGAGCACGGCGTGCTGATGCGGCTGCACCTCGACGGCGGGACACCGCAGCTGACCAAGCTCGTCGAGAAGTCCGAGCCGATGATCGGCAAGGCTGCCGCCGCGCCGGACACGGCCACCGTGCTCTATCAGACCTACCAGGGCGAGTGGTTCGCCTCGCCGGTCACTCCGGGCGCGGTCGCGCGGCCCGCGCTCCCGCAGCTGCCGGCCACCGGAACGGTGTCGGAACGGCAGCTCGTCGGCTGGGCCTGATCAGCTCGCCGCGAGGGCCTGCTTGACCAGCGGGGCCATCATCTCCGGCGTCATCTTCGCCGGGCCGGTGTAGTTGACCAGCACCGGCGTCCCGGCCACCAGCTCGGCCGAGGCGAGGGTCGCCGTCTTCTGCTCGTCGATGTAGTAGACGGCGCCGTCCGGGAAGCCGGCGACGTCCTGCGAGCCCGCCTTCGCCTTCTTGATCGACGCCACCATTTCGGCGGGCTTCGCCTGGCGGCCCTCGTACCGGGTCACCGCGAGCGCGCCCGCGGCCTTGCCGTTCAGCTGGTACTCGCAGCTGCGCGCCTTGCCGCCGTTGGCGGTGTTGTCCTGGACCGGGCCCGGCACGGCCTTGAGGTCGGGGACCGAGATCGCCTTCGCCACGGCGTCGGCGGGCAGGAGCGCGCACGGGTCGAGTGACGCCGCCGCGGCCTTCGAACTCGTCGGCGCCGGCTTCGGGGCGGCGGACGACGATGTCGTCGTCGACGGCTTGTCCCCCGAGGAGCAGGCGGTCAAAGCGACAAAAGCGACTAAGGCGACAGCGAAAGTACGCATGTCCCGCACCATAGTCCGAACGGCCTACCCGCTCGGCGCCCGGTACCGCCAGAACGCCGGGAGCACCAGCATCGAAGCCAGGACCAGCACGATCACCAGCAGGCCACCGGTGGTCGCGGCGGCCGTCGTGCCGAACGCGGCGGCACCCCAGCCGTGGGTGAGGTCGGCGATCCGCGGGCCGCCGGCGACCACCACCGTGAACACGCCCTGGAGCCGTCCGCGCATCTCGTCGGTGGTCGCGACCTGCAGAATCGCCATCCGGTAGACCGCGCTGACCATGTCCGCGGCCCCGGCCAGCGCCATGAAGACGACGGCGAGCCACAGCGAGTGCGCGAGCCCGAACGCGGCCACCGCCGCGCCCCACGCGCAGACCGCCACGACCACCGCGACACCCTGGCGGTGGATGCGCGTCAGCCAGCCGGAGAACAGCCCGATCAGCATCGCGCCGGCGGGCAGCGCGGCGTAGAGCCAGCCGAGGGCGGGGCCGCCGCCGGGCGGGTCGCCGAACGTGCGCTCGGCCATCTCGGGGATCAGCGCCCGCGGCATCCCGAAGACCATCGCGATGATGTCGGCGACGAACGAGGCCAGCAGGATCTTCTGCCCCGCGAGGTACTTGAAGCCGTCGAGGACGTCGCTGAAGCCCGCCCGGCGCGACGGGCCGTTGAGCGGCGGGATCGACGGCAGCCGCCAGACCGCCGCGAGCGTGATCGTCAAGGCGATGACGTCGATCAGGTAGAGCGTCGAGAGGCCGAGGACGGGGATCAGCGCGCCGGCCATCAGCGGGCCGAAGACGGCGCCGAACGTCGACATCGTGGTGTTGAGGGCGTTCGCGGACGGCAGCAGCTCGGCGGGCACGAGCCGGGCGACGACGGCGCCGCGGGTGGGCATGTTGATCGCGAAGAACGCCTGGTTGACGGCCAGCAGGCCGAGGACGAGCCACACCGAGCCGAAGTGCGCGAACGCCTGCAGCCAGAGCAGCGCGGAGGTGATCGTGACACCGACGTTGGTGACGAAGAGGAGCTTCCGCCGGTCGACGGCATCGGCGACGGCGCCGCCCCAGAGCCCGAAGACCAGCAGCGGGACGAGGGCGACAAGCCCGGTGAGGCCGACGTACGCGGAGGACCCGGTGAGGTCGAAGACCTGCTTGGGCACGGCGACGGCGGTCAGCTGCGTGCCGACGGCGGTGACCACAGTGGACAGCCAGAGCCGCCGGAAGGCCGGGATCTTCAGCGGCCGCGTGTCGACGATGATGCGGCCGAGAAGCCCACGAACGCCCGAGCGGGGCGCCACGGTCCCCGGTTCACCACCAGTCACAACACGCGAGCTTAGCTCGGCTAACTATCTCGGGTCGCGTGATTTTCGTCGCGCGGCCGAGCGCCCCAATGTGGCGTTGGTTGCGTCCAGCGCACCCAATGTGGCGTTCGGTGCGTTGGACGCACCGAACGCCACATTGGGGCGCTTGGGACTCAGGGGGCGACGCGTTCGATGTGCCAGCCGTCGTCGGTGCGCATGTAGCGCAGCCGGTCGTGCATGCGGTCCTCGCGGCCCTGCCAGAACTCGACCAGGTCCGGCCGGATCCGCCAGCCGCCCCAGTGGGGCGGGGCCGGGATGTGCTCGACGTCCGCGAAGCGGCGCTCGATGCCGTGCAGCGCGTTGTCCAGCGCGCGGCGCCCGTCGACCACCCGGGACTGCGGCGACGCCCACGCCCCGAGCTGCGAGCCGCGCGGCCGCTGGGCCCAGTACTCCGCCGTCTCCTTGACACCGACCTTCTCGACCTCGCCGCGGACGTGGACCTGGCGGTGGAGCGCGTACCAGGGGAACGTCACCGACGCGTAGCGCGTCGCGGTCAGGTCGTGGCTCTTCGCCGACGTGTAGTTCGTGTAGAACACGACACCGCGGTCGTCGAGGCCCTTGCACAGCACGGTGCGGGACGACGGCCGGCCTTCGGCGTCCGCCGTGGCCAGCACCATCGCGTTCGGTTCGGCGATCCCGGCGGCGACGGCCTGGTTCAGCCAGCCCTGCAGCTGGTCGGTCCAGGTGGCCGCCAGCGCGGATTCGTCGAACGCCGCGCCGTCGTAGGCGACGCGCATTCCGGGCAGGCGCACGATGGCGTCTTCCACCTGGTCCTCGATCTCCGGCATCATCGCCAAACCTCCACGCCCGGTCGGGGCATCCGTCGACTTCGGCTCTAGGCACGTTAAGGCCTTCCGAGCTGCGGCGGAACCCACTGAACGGTGACACCCGCCACCCGCTTCGCGGCCACCAGCCCGTAACCGCAGGACAGCAAGCTGTAACGCTCGCGTTACCTGCCGGACCAGGATCGATACAGGACGCCCCTACCTTCGGCCCGTTCCCACCACCCCCGGAGGCAGGCATGACCGAGACCCTGTCCAGCGCCGAAGAAGGCGCTCCACCGAAGCGCCGGTACGCCCCGCTCGCGGCGAACGAAAACCGCGAGGACTATTCGCTGCGCTTCGCCGCTCACTCGTTCCGCAAGTGGTCCCCGTTCGTGGTCGCGACGACGGCGCTGGGCGGCATCGCCTACCTCGCCGACTTCGCGATCGGCGCCAGCATCGTCCTCTCCTACGGCTTCACCTCGGGAGTGCTGGCGATCCTCGCCGCGGCCGTCGTCATCTTCACGACCGGCGTGCCCATCGCGGCCGCCTGCGCGAAGTCCGGAGTGGACATGGACCTGCTGACCCGCGGAGCCGGCTTCGGCTACTTCGGGTCGACGCTGACGTCGCTCGTGTACGCGAGCTTCACCGTCATCTTCTTCTCGCTCGAAGGCTCGATCATGGGTCAGGCGTTCGAGCTGGCCCTCGGCATCCCGCTGCCGATCGGCTACCTCCTCGCCACGCTGATCGTGCTGCCCTTCGCGCTCTACGGCATGGGCGCGGTGGCGAAGATGCAGACGTGGACGCAGCCGCTGTGGATCGCCGGCCTGGTGCTGCCGTTCGTCGTCGTGCTGGTCCGCGAGCCGGGCCGCTTCGCCGACTTCGCCGCTTTCGGCGGGACGGAAGGCGCGGGCGCCGGGTTCTCCGCGATCGGGTTCGGCTTCGGCATGGGCGTCGCGCTGTCGCTGATCGGGCAGATCGGCGAGCAGGCCGACTACCTGCGGTTCATGCCGGAGAAGACGGCGGAGAACAAGCGGTCGTGGTGGGCCGCGGTGCTCGCCGCCGGACCCGGTTGGGTGATCCTCGGGGCCGCGAAGCAGATCGGCGGCGCGCTGCTGGCGTTCCTCGCGCTCGGCGTCGTGGGCAAGACGGCCGCGCTGGAGCCGATCGCGCCGTACCTCGAAGCGGTGAAACCGGCCCTCGGCCCGGTGGCGCTGACGTTCGCGGCGCTGTTCGTCGTCGTCTCACAGATCAAGATCAACACGACGAACGCGTACTCCGGGTCGCTGTCGTTCGCGAACTTCTTCTCCCGCGTGCTGCACAAGCACCCCGGCCGGGTCTGGTACGTGCTGGTGAACTGCGGGATCGCCCTCGCGCTCATGGAGTTCGGCGCGTTCGGCTTCCTCAACAAGATCCTGGGCTTCTACTCGAACGTCGCCATCGCGTGGATCGGCGCGGTGTGCGCCGACCTGGTGATCGCGAAGCCGCTCGGGCTCTCGCCGCGCTACATCGAGTTCAAGCGGGCCTACCTGCACAAGATCAACCCGGTCGGGTTCGGCTCGATGCTGGTCGCTTCGGTGGTCTCGATCGCGGCGTACTTCGGCGCCTTCGGGCAGTTCCTGGCCGCGTTCAGCCCGCTGCTCGCACTCGTGATCGCAGTGGTGCTGGTGCCGGTGCTGGCCGTGGCGACGCGCGGCAAGTACTACCTGGCCCGGCCGAACACGGTCGCCGGTCCGGACACCGACCTCGATCTGCGGGCGACGTACACCTGCTCGGTCTGCGGCGACCCGTACGAACTGCCGGACGTCGCGGACTGCGCGAAGCAGGACGGCCCGATCTGCTCGCTGTGCTGCACGCTCGACAACACCTGCCACGACGTGTGCCAGACGACCGGCCCGGTTTCGCTGGGCCTGCCGACGATGCGCGAGGCGTAAAGTCCGCGAAGACCTGCTCACCGGCGTCCGCCGCCGGTGAGCAGGCCTTCACGTTCGCCGGGCTCCCCCCTGCGCCCCCTCCCGGCTCGACTCTTCCACGTCCGCGGGCCCGCCGAGGTTGCCCGGGATCGCCAAGATTTTTTTTCCGGCCGCATCCGGCAGCGGCAGCCCGGTTGCGACGACCTGGCCGGCCACCAAGTTCTGAAGTCCGTGAATGTCGCATTGAGGGACATAGAGTCCCTCAATGTGCCATTCACGGCCGTGCCGTTGACCGCTTGCGCGGCAGAGGAATCTTTAACTACCCGGCCTTGGTCGTTCGAGACACCAAGCCGGGTGGTGATTCCCCGGATGCGGCGGGAAGCGACCGGTCGGCTAGCGCGGCCCGAGACCGGTCCGTCCGTCGATGAGCTCGCGCGCCACGTCCAGGTGGCCGGCGTGGCGCGCCGTCTCCTCGATCATGTGCAGCACCACCCCGCGCAGATCGGTGATCTCGGCACCGAGCGGGCCGGGGTGACGCTCGCGCGGCGGCGCGGACAACGACGTCGCCGCGAAGATCTCGTCGGACCGGCGGCACTGTTCGCGGTAGAACGCGAAGACCGCGTCGGGCGAGCGGGGCGTGGTCAGCGGCTCGTGGTCGTCCGGCCAGGCTACCGGGCCAACGTTCCCGGTGACGATCGCTCCTGGAACCAGTGCCGCTCGGCGTACCCGAGGTGCTCCACCATCCCCAGCGGCGTCCAGCCGGACGGCAGGACCGCGCTCTTCAGCACTTCCTCGCCGAGCCCGTCGAGGATCGCCAGGACGCTTTCGCGTTGCGCCCGCAGGAACATCAGCAACGTGCTCTTCTCACCGTCGTCCACGATCGTGGTCCCTAGCGGCGGGGTCCGACAGGACCGCACGACGGCGAGCGGTTTTTGTCGGCGCCACCCGGTAGCGTCGCGAGCATGGCAACACTGGTCACCTTCCACGCCCACCCGGACGACGAATGCCTCCGCACCGCGGGCGTCATGCGCAAAGCCGTCGAAGACGGGCACCGGGTCGTGCTCGTCGTCGCCACCAAGGGCGAGGTCGGCGAAGTACCCGAGGGCTTCCTCGCCGAAGGCGAAAAACTGGAGGACCGGCGCGTCCAGGAGGCGCACGCGGCCGCGGAGATCATCGGCGTCGAACGCGTCGAGTTCCTCGGCTACCGCGACTCCGGGATGATGGGCGAGCCGACGAACGACGACCCGGCGTGCTTCTGGCGGGCCGACGTCGAAAAGGCGGCCGAGCAGCTCGCCGCGATCCTGCGCGAGGAGTCGGCCGCCGTGCTCACGGTCTACGACGACAACGGCGACTACGGCCACCCGGACCACATCCAGGTGCACCGCGTCGGCCTCCGCGCCGCCGAGCTGGCCGGCACCGGCCGCGTCTTCCAGGCCACCTTCAACCGCGAATTCATGCAACGAGGCTTCGAAGCGGCCGTCGAGCAGGGCCTGATGCCACCCGAGGCCGCGCCGAAACCCCCGGAGAACGTCGAGTTCGGCAAGCCGGAGGCGGAGATCACCGCGGCCGTCGACGTGGCGAAGTACGCCCCGGTGAAGCGGGCGGCGATGCGGGCCCACCCGAGCCAGATCAGCGAGGACATGTTCATGCTGGCGATGCCGGACGACGCGTTCGCGTTCGCCTTCGGCACCGAGTGGTTCATCCGCGCGGGGCAGGGCCCGGGGATCACGGAGACCGACCTGATGGCCGGCCTCTGATCACGCGAGGGCGGCGGTCACGTCCAGCTCGACCAGCTGCCCCGGGAACCCGAGCCGGGCGACACCCAGCAGGGTGCTCGCCGAGCTGAACGCCGCGCCGATCTCGGACGCCGTGAGCCGGTCCCACACGGCCGAGAGCGTCTCCCGGTCGTCGGTGACGACGTAGATCACCGTGCGGACCACGTCCGCCGGCCCGGCGCCCGCGAACGCCAGCGCGGCCGCCGTGTTGGCGACGACCTGGTCGGTCTGCTCGAGGACGCCGCCGTCGACGACCTGGCCGTCGGCGGCGAGGGGGCACTGGCCGGCCAGGTACACGGTGCGGCGCGCCTCGGTCACCGTCACGTGGTGGTACCCGGGCGGCGTGTGCAGCCCGGGCGGGTTCTGCCGTTCAATGGTCACCGTCGCATCATCACCTGGGCGGCAACCGGATTTCGCGGGAGGACACGTGCGCAGGACCATCGACTGGGCGGACGGCGCGATCGTCATCATCGACCAGACCGCGCTGCCCGCCGAGTACCGGCTCCTGGAGCTGCGGACCGTCGGCGAGCTGGTCGACGCGATCAAGCGGCTCGCCGTCCGGGGCGCGCCCGCGCTCGGCGCGGCGGGCGCGCTCGGCGTCGCGCTGGCGGCCCGCCTCGGCGGTGACGTCCTGGCCGGCGCCGAGCTGATCGCGAACGCCCGCCCCACCGCCGTCAACCTGGCCTGGGGCGTCGAGCGCGCGCTCGCGAAGCTCCCCGACGGTCCGGACGCGGTCCTCGCGGAAGCACAAGCGCTGCTCACCGAGGACGAAGAACTGAACAGGACGGCGTCGGCGCACGCCGCCGAGATCGTGCTGGCCGAGTGCCCGCGCCGGCCGCTGCGGCTGCTCAGCCACTGCAACGCCGGGCACCTCGCGACCGTCGGCTGGGGCAGCGCGCTCGGCGTCGTCTGGCACCTGCACGAACGCGGCCTCGTCGAGGAAGTCCTCGTCGACGAGACACGGCCGCTGCTGCAGGGCGCCCGGCTGACGGCGTGGGAGCTGGCCCAGGCCGGCGTGCCCTACCGCGTCCAGCCCGACTCCGCGGCCGCCGCCGCGATGGCGCGCGGCCTGGTCGACTGCGTGCTGGTCGGCGCCGACCGGATCGCGGCCAACGGCGACGTCGCCAACAAGATCGGCACCTATGGCCTGGCGATCGCCGCCAAGCACCACGGCGTGCCGTTCGTCGTCGTCGCCCCGTCGTCCACAGTGGACAGCAGACTCGCGGACGGCGCGGGGATCGCCATCGAGGAACGCGACGCCCGCGAGCTCACCGAATACGCCGGGGTGCCGATCACACCGCCGGACGCGGAGGTGTTCAACCCCGCGTTCGACGTCACCCCGCACGCGCTGATCACCGCCGTGGTCACCGAGCGCGGCCGCTTCGCGCCCTAGGGACGCGGGCCGATCTCGCGACCGCCGTCGGTCACCGTGATCGCCATCGCCGGGCAGGAGTCGGCGGCGTCGAGCACCGTCTCGTCGCCGTCGACGGTGTCGGTCACCGTGTGCGCGACCGCGCCGTCCAGCGCGAACACCCCGGGCATCAGGGCGGCGCACATCCCCGACCCGATGCAGGTGTGTTCGTCGATCTCCACGTGCCAGCTCATCGTCACCTTCCGATCGGCATCGACCGCGGTCCGCGGACGATCATCTGCGTCTTCCCCACGATATCGCCGGCGAGGTGCGACACCGGCGTAACGGAAATTTTCCGTCCGGATGTCACGGTGAGCCATTGCGGGGTCACGGCCGACTAGGTTACGGTGACCTAGGTGTGGATCGAGATCCTCTTGCTGTCCAAGCTGGCCGCCGAACCGATGCACGGTTACGAACTGCGCAAGGCCGTCGAGGCGTCGACGGGCCACACCTTGTCGAACAACTCGCTGTACCCGACGCTGCGGCGCTTCGTCGACGCCGGCGCGGTGAGCCGCAGTGCCGAGGAGCAGGAGGCCAAGCCGCCGCGGCACGTCTACACGATCACCGACGTCGGCCGGGAGCTGCTGCACGACATGCTCGCGGACTTCCCGCCGGAGCTGGCGCTCAGCCAGGAGGAGTTCCTGTCGCGCGTCGGGAACTTCGGGTGGCTGCGCCCGGAGGAACGGGCGCGGGTGCTCGAAGTCCGGACCCGCGCGCTGACCACCGAGCAGGCGCGGCTGACCGAGCTCGCCGCCGGGCAGGCCGACCCGTGGAGCCGCACCGCGCTGCACCACGTTCTCGGGAGGTTCGACGCCGAACTCCGCTGGCTTTCCGACCTCCGAACCGATCCGAGGAGCGACGCATGACCACCACCGAACAGACGCCTCGACTTCCCTTCGCCCGCGCCGACGCGCTCTCGATCGCCCCGGACTACGAAGTCCTCCGGCGGCAGGCGCCGGTGACCAGGGTGCTCACCCCCGCCGGCGACCCGGCGTGGCTGGTGACGTCGTACGAAGAGGCCAAGGAGGTCTTCCGGGACCGCCGCTTCGGCCGCTCGCACCCGGCGCCGGAACAGGCGTCGCGGATTTCCTACGCCGCGGTGCAGGACGGCCCGAGCGGCGACTTCGAAACCGAAGAGCGGGAGCACAAGCGGATGCGCCGGATGCTGGCGCCCGCGTTCTCCGCGCCCCGCATGCGCGCCCTCGGCGACCGCATCGCCGAGCTGACCGACCGCTGCCTCGACGACCTGCAGGCCGCGCGCGACGCCAACCCCGGCGAGCCGGTCGACCTGACCGACTTCCTCGCGTTCCCCCTGCCGGTCCTGGTGATCTGCGAGCTGCTCGGCGTGCCGTACGCCGACCGCGAGCACTTCCGCGGGCTGTCCGAGCGGATCGCGCTGATGGACGGCGGCGAAGACGCCCAGGCGGCGATGGCGGAGTTCATGGCCTACATGACGAAGCTGGCCGACGCCAGGCGCACGGACCCGCGGGCCGACGTCATCTCCGACATGGTCGCGGTCCAGGCCGACGATCCGGCCTTCACCGACGAAGACCTCGCCCGGATGGGCGCCGGCCTGCTGTTCGCCGGCCACGAGACGACGTCGACGCGCATCGCGATGGGCACCCTGTTCCTGCTCACCGATCCGGACCGCCGCGACCGCTTCGCCGCCGACCCCGAAGGCCAGGTGGACCAGACCGTGGAGGAGATCCTGCGGCTGACGGCCACCAGCGGCACCGGCTTGCTGCGGTACGCGCGCGAGGACGTCGAGATCGCCGGGGTCCGGATCGCCCGCGGCGACGCGGTGCTGATCTCGAGCGACGCGGCCAACCGCGACGCGTCGGTGTTCGCCGACCCCGACGAGTTCGACCCCGGCCGCACGCCGAACGTCCACCTCGCCTTCGGCACCGGCGCCCACGTCTGCATCGGCGCCAACCTCGCCCGCACCGAGCTGCGGACGGTGTTCCCCAAGCTGTTCCGCCGCTTCCCGGGCCTACGGCTCTCGGTCGGGCTCGACGAGATCCCCGTCCGGGTGAACCGCGTCGCCGGCGGCGTCGACCGCGTCCCCGTGGAGTGGTGAACGTGAAGATCACCGTCGACCCGGAAAGCTGCGTCTCGTCCGGACAGTGCGTCCTGCTCGCGCCGGGGACGTTCGACCAGAGCGAGGACGACGGCACGGTCGTCCTCCTCGCGTCCGAGCCGTCCGCCGGCGAGGAGGACGCCGTCCGGCAGGCGGAGCTGACCTGCCCGGCCGCCGCGATCCGCCTCTCGGGCGCGTAAGCCGCCGCGCGCGAATGATCACGGGAGCGCGCGGCGCAGCAGCTCCGCCAGGTGCACCGGCGTCCGCCCCGACTCCTGGGCGATCTGTGTCCGGCAGCTGAAGCCGTCGGACACGACCACGGTGTCCGGGGAAGCCGCGCGAATCGCGGGCAGCAGGCGATCCTCGGCCACCGCCTTCGAGACGTCGTAGTGGCCGCGCTCGAAACCGAAGTTGCCGGCCAGGCCACAACATCCGGAGTCGAGCGTCGTGTTGCGCACCCCCGCGGCCGCCAGCGCGGCCTCGTCGGCGCCGAAGCCCAGCACCGCGTGCTGGTGGCAGTGCACCTGCGTGATCGCGTCGACATCGAGCGCCGCGAACGGGATCGGCGCCCGCTCCAGCAGTTCGGCGAACGTGAACGTCCGGGATGCCAGCAGTGACGCACGCGCGTCGCCCGGCATGAGCGCGGGCAGGTCGCCGCGGAACAGCGCCGTGCAGCTCGGTTCCAGGCCCGCCACCTCGTAGCCGTCCGCCAGGTACGGCATGAGCACGTCGAGCGTCCGGTCGAGGACGCGACGCGCGACGCCGAGCTGGCCCGTCGACACCCACGTCAGTCCACAGCAGACTCCGCGGTCCGGCAGCACGACGTCGTAGCCCGCCGCGGTCAGGACTTCCCACGCGGCGTCGAGCACCGAAGGCGTCAGGTAGTTGTTGAACGAGTCCGGCCACAGCACCACGCGGCGCTCCCCCGTCGCCTGGCGGCGCAGGTCGGCCCGCGCACGGGTGAACGGGGAAGGCGCGAACGACGGCAGGTCGCGTTCCGGTGCGATCCCGCCGAACCGTTTCACCCAGCGCGCCAACGAAGAACGTCCGACGGCGTTGGCCAGCCGCGGGACGCGTGCGCTGAGCCGCAGCCACAGCGGCAGCCAGCCCATCGAGTAGTGCGACGCCGGACGCGGCCGCCGCCGGTAGTGCTGGTGCAGGAACTCCGCCTTGTACGTCGCCATGTCGACGTCGACCGGGCAGTCGGAGAGACACCCCTTGCAGGACAGGCACAGGTCGAGGGCCTCGCGGACTTCGCTCGATCGCCAGCCGTCCGTGATGACTTCGCCGTTGATCATCTCCGCGAGCAGGTGCGCGCGCCCGCGCGTCGAGTGCTGTTCCTCGCGGGTGGCCCGGTAGCTCGGGCACATCACGCCGCCGCCGCTGGTGTTGCGGCACTTCCCCACGCCGACGCAGCGCCGCATCGCCTGCCCGAAGCTCCCCCGGTCCTCGGGATAACCCAGCACCGTGACGTCCTCTATGGACAGTGGCGCCGGGCGCACGCGCAGGTTCGCGTCGACCGGCCGCGGCGCCACCAGGATGCCGGGGTTCATCCGGCCGGCCGGGTCGAAGACCCCCTTGAACCGCGCGAAGAGGTCCATCATCTCCGGGCTGTACATGCGCGACAGCAGCTCGGAGCGCGCCTGGCCGTCGCCGTGCTCGCCGGACAGCGAGCCGCCGTGCGCGGCGACGAGGTCCGCGGCCTCCTCCAGGAACCGCCGGAACCCGGCGACGCCTTCGGAAGACAACAGGTCGAAGTCCAGCCGCATGTGCAGGCAGCCTTCGCCGTAGTGGCCGTAGACCACGCTGCGACGTCCGTGCGCGCGCATCAACGCCTTGAACTCGCGCAGGTACGCGCCGAGCCGCTCGGGCGGGACGGCGGCGTCCTCCCAGCCGGGCCACGCCTCCGAGCCGTCCGCGAGCCGCGTCGCCAGCCCGGCGCCTTCCTCGCGGATGCGCCACAGACGGCGTTGTGCGGCCGGGTCGTCCAGGATCGCGAACCCGGTGAGATCGAGCGACGAGGCGAGCGCGCGGGCCTGCTCGCCCGGGTCGTCACCGGCCAGTTCGACGAAGAGCCACGCGCCGCCCGGCGGCAGGTCGCCCGCCCGGCCCGGCAGCATCGCGACCAGTTCGGCGTCCACGCCTTCGACGGTCAGCGGGGACCACGGGAGGATCCGCGGCACGGCGTCCGCCGCGGCGATGTCGGAGGAAAACCCCAGCACGGCGAGGACCTTGCGGTCCGGGAGCGCGGCGAGCGAGACGGTCGCTTCGAGGATGGTCACGCAGGTGCCCTCGCTCCCGACGAGCGCCTTCGCGACGTCGAAACCGTTCTCCGGCAACAGGTGTTCCAGCCCGTAGCCGGAGACGCGCCGCGGCCACGTCGAGAGTTCCTTGCGCAGCAACGCCAGGTTGTCCCGCACCAGCGCGCGCAGCTCGTCGAAGATCCGGCCTTCGGTGGGCTCGCCGCGCCCCACCCGCAGCCGCGTGCCGTCGTAGAGCAGCACGTCCAGCGAGCGGACGACGTCGACCGTGCGCCCCCACGCCACCGAGTGCGAGCCGCACGCGTTGTTGCCGATCATCCCGCCGAGCGTGCACCGGCTGTGCGTCGACGGGTCCGGCCCGAACCGCAGCCCGTGCGGCGCCGCGGCCGCCTGCAGGTCGTCCAGCACCGTGCCCGGCAGCACCCGCGCGAGCCGGGTCTCCGGGTCCAGCGCGAGCACGCCGCGGACGTGGCGCGAGGTGTCGATGACCAGGCCCGGCCCGCACGCGTTCCCGGCGACGCTCGTGCCGCCGCCGCGCGCGATCACCGGCAGGTCACGCGCGCGGGCCTCGGCGACCGCGGCGACGACGTCGTCGACGGTCTCCGGCAGCACCACGCCGCGGGGCACGTGGCGGTAGTTGGACGCGTCGGTGGTGTACAGCGCGAGCGTGGCGGCGTCGGTGAGGATCTCCACGTCCCCCATTCAAGTCGACCGGCGGCGTCCGCACCTCTCCAGTCGGCTATGTCCGAAACCACCTCCGATGTGCGATCGTGAGCGCGTGACGGCAAAGGAGCACGTCGCCGAGTACAGCGCTGTGCTGGGCGAGCTGCTGCGCGAGCGCGAGGAGCTGCTCGGCACGCTCGACCGGGTCGCCGCGCTGCACGGAACCGCGCGCCTGATCCGCGAGACGGTCGGCGCGAAGGCCGGGTTCGTCGGCGAGCTCACCGAGCCGGGGCGGGCCGTGATCCGCTGGATGTCCGGCAACCGCACCGACGCGCTGCAGGACCTCGAAGTCCCCGTCGGCCAGGGCATCGGCGGGCGGGTGCTGGCGCTGGGCCGGCCGGTGCGGGTCACCGACTACGTCAGCTCGCCGACGATCACCCACCACTTCGACGCCCAGGTGCGCGGCGAGGGCCTGGCCGCGATGCTCGCCGTCCCGATCATCGCGCGCGGCGAGACCGTCGCCATCGCGTACGCGGCCATGCGCGAACCCGCCGACTTCGGCGACGACGCCGTCCGGCGGATGGAAGCGGTCGCGTGCCAGGCCGGCGCGGCGCTGCACCTGGCGAAGGTCGCCGAGACGGACCGCTCGGCCGCGGTGGCCGGCGAGCGCCTGCGGATGCAGAGCGCGCTCCACGACTCCGTCGGCGCGCTGCTGTTCTCGATCGGCGTCCAGGTGCGTGACCTGCACGCGGACGCCCACGGCAACCCCGGCCTGGAAGCACGGCTGCGCCAGTTGGAAGGGGACGTCTCGGCGGCGGCCGGGGCGCTGCGGGAATCGCTGCTGGCGATGTCGGAGTCCAGCCCGGAACGCGCGCTCCCGGTCGAGCTGGCCGAGCACTGCCGCTCGTTCCAGGCGCGCTGCGGCGTCCCGGCGCGGTTCGTGCAGCTCGCGGCGGTGCCGCCGCTGGACGCCGAACGGACCGCGCTGCTCGTGTCCGCGGTCCGCGAAGGGCTGCTCAACGTCGAGAAGCACGCCGGGGCGACGTCCGTGATCGTCAGCCTGCTGCCCAGCGACGACGGGGTCCAGGTGGTCGTCGCGGACGACGGCGCCGGTGCGGCGCCCGTCCCCGGCACGGGCATGGGCCTGCGGACGCTGACCGGGCGTGCCGCGCGCCTCGGCGGCCGGGTCAGCCTGGTCCGCGACGACGACGACGGCTGCACCCTGCGCGCGTGGGTGCCGCTGGTGCGGCCGTGACGCCCGCGACCGTGTTCGTCGTCGACGACCACCCGGTGGTCCGCGACGGCGTGACCCTGCTGCTGCGCTCGGACCCGTGCCTGAGCGTGGTCGGCTCCGCGGAGTCCGGGCGGCTGGCGATCGAGCGGGTGGCGTCGCTGGCGCCGGACCTGATCCTGCTCGACCTGCGGCTGCCGGACATGCTCGCGCCGGAGGTCGTCACCGAGCTGCGGCGGGTGCACCCCGACGGGAAGATCGTGGTGTTCACCGCGCACGGCGACCACCAGGGCGTGCTGGCCGCGCTGGAGTCGGGGGCGCACGGTTGCCTGCTCAAGGACGCCGCCGGCGCGCAGCTGGTGACCGAGCTGCGGCGGGTGCTGCGCGGCGAGCGCGTCGTCGACCCGCGGATCCTGCCCGACGCCGGGCAGCGGTCGGACGCGCTGGCCCGCAGCGGCCTGACCCGCCGCGAGTACGAGGTCCTGCGGCTGGCCGCGCAGGGGCAGACGAACCCGGAGATCGCGGAGTCGACCGGGCTGGCGCGCAACACGGTGAAGACGTACCTGCAGTCGGCGCTGCACAAGCTGGGTGCGCGCAACCGCGTCGAGGCGATCGGCAAGGCCAGTGAGGCCGGGCTGCTGTGAGATCCTCCGCTGCGTGACGATCGACCTGCACGCGCACAGCACGGCCTCCGACGGGACGACGCCGCCTTCGGACCTTCCCCGGCTGGCCGCCGAAGCCGGGCTGACCGTGCTCGCCCTCACCGACCACGACACCTTCGCGGGCCTGGCCGCGGCTTCCGCCGCTTCGGACATCGAACTCGTTCCCGGCGTGGAGATCTCGTGCCGGCTCGATGACGCCGAGGTGCACCTGCTCGGCTACTTCGCCGATCCGGGGAACGCGCCGCTGGCCACGGAGCTGGAGCTGATCCGGACCGACCGGGAGCGCCGCGGGGTGCGGATGGTCGAGCGTTGCCGGGAGCTGGGCGCGCCGATCACCCTGGAGGAGGTCCGGGCGATCGCCGGCGGGGCTTCGCTCGGCCGCCCGCACGTCGCGGCCGCGCTGGTGGCCGCGGGCGTGGTCGCCGACACCGCGGGCGCGTTCACCACGGACTGGCTCGCCGACGGCGGCCGCGCCGACGTGCCGAAGCACGTGCTGTCCACGGTGGACGCGATCGCGCTGGTCCGCGCGGCGGGCGGCGTCACGGTGCTGGCTCATCCGCGCTCGGTGAAGCGCCGCGCTTCGGTCTCCGACACGCAGCTGGCCACGCTCGCCTCAGCCGGGCTGGCGGGTGTCGAAGCCGACCACCCGGAACAGCCACCTGAAGTCCGGGAGCGGCTACGCGCGGTAGCCGCCGACCTGGGCTTGCTTGCGACCGGATCGAGCGACTTCCACGGCGACCGCAAGCCGGTCCGCCTCGGCGAGTTCACGACGTCCCCCGACGTGCTCGCGGCCCTCCGGGAGGCCGTCCAAAAGCCGTGAATGTCGCATTGAGGGTCCATCCATGCCCCCGCCACCACCCTCAACGGAGGCGCTGACGCGCCACAGCGTCAATTCAAGTCCCTCAATGCGACATTCACGGATCTGAGCAGGCCCGTGTCCGTTTTGTAGCCCGGGGGGTCTCCAGGTGGGGGTAACGGATCACTCCCGCCGAACGCAGGATGACCGCCACTGACGGTGACTCACGTCACACAAGTGGAGGAGGCATCTTGCGTCCTGGAGTAAGTCCGTGCTGACCGTGCGTGGTCTACGGGTGCGGTACGGCCGGTCGACGGCCGCCCTGCACGGCGTCGACCTCGACGTTTCCGCCGACGGCGTGCTGGCCGTGCTCGGCAGCAACGGTGCCGGGAAGTCCACTTTGCTCAGAGCCCTCTCGGGCACGCTCCGCATGCACCGCGGCGCGGTTTCGGGCGGCCAGATCCACTACGACGGCCACGCGCTCGGCAAGCTCGACCCCGCCCGGATCGTCCGGCTCGGCGTCGTCGGCGTGCCCGAGGGCCGGCAGGTGTTCGCCCGGATGACCGTCGAGGAGAACCTGCGGGCCGGCGGCATCGGGGCACGGACCGCCGCCGAGCGCACCGCCGCGCGACAGCGGGTCGACGAGCTGTTCCCCGTCCTCACCGAACGCGCGAGGCAACGCGCCGGGCTGCTGTCCGGCGGGGAGCAGCAGATGCTGGCCATCGGCCGGGCGCTGATGTCCGCGCCGCGGCTGCTGCTCCTCGACGAACCGTCGCTGGGACTGGCGCCGAAGATCGTCGAGCAGATCAGCCGGACCATCCGCGAGATCCACGAGCAGGGCACCGCCGTGGTGCTGGTGGAGCAGAACGCCGTGATGGCGCTCAACGTCGCCGACCACGCCCTCGTGCTGGAGACGGGACGGGTCGCGCTGGCCGGGACGGCCGCCGAACTCGCCGCCAGCCAGGACGTCCAGCGGCTCTACCTCGGCGGGCACGCCGAGTCGCAGGAGGCCGCCGAGGCCGCGGCGGAGACCGCGCGCGCCCGCCTGGCGGGCCGGACCCTGTCGAGGTGGGGCGGATGACGCCGCCGGAACTGCGCGTCGACCGCCTGTCCCTGCGGTTCGGCGGGATCCGCGCGCTCGACGACGTCTCGTTCACCGTCGCCCCGGGATCGCTGCACGCGCTGATCGGGCCGAACGGCGCCGGGAAGTCCAGCTGCTTCAACGTGATCAGCGGCCTCTACCAGGCGAACGACGGCCGCGTGCTGCTCGGGGAACAGGACCTCACCGGGATCGCGCCGCACAAGCTCGCTCGCCTCGGCGTCGGGCGGTCGTTCCAGAACGCCGCCCTCTCCCCCGGCTCGACCGTGCTGGACAACGTCATGCTCGGCCGCCACGCGCTGACCCGCGGCGGGTTCCTCGAAGTGGGGCTGCGGCTGCCGTGGACGGTCCGCGCCGAACGACGGCACGCCGAGCGGGTCCGGGAGATCTGCGCGTTCCTCGGGCTGGGGCCGGTGGTCGACGCCCCGGTCGGCGCGCTGCCCTACGGCGCGGTCAAGCGCGTCGACCTGGCCCGCGCGCTCGCCGTCGAGCCCGTGCTGCTCCTGCTCGACGAGCCGGCGGCCGGGATGAACGCGTCGGAGACCGCGGAGCTGGCCGGGACCATCAGCGAGATCCGCGCCGAGCTGGGCATCTCGATCCTGCTCGTCGAGCACGACATGGGCCTGGTGATGGGGATCGCCGACCGGGTCACGGTGCTCGACTTCGGGCGCCGCATCGCCGACGGCACTCCCGCCGAAGTCCAGTCCGACCCGGACGTCATCAAGGCCTACCTGGGCACGGAGGCGGCGTGAACACATTCCTGCAGCTCGCGGTGAACGGTCTCGGCAAGGGCGCGGTGTTCGCGTTGCTGGCGCTGGGGTTCGTGATCATCTTCAAGGCCACCGAGGTGGTCAACTTCGCGCACGGCTCGCTCGTGCTGTTCGGCGGCTACCTCGTCGTGGTGACGCGGGACGCGCTCGGCTGGGCCGGCGCGTCGCTGGTCGGGATCGTCTCCGCCGGGCTGCTCGGGCTGCTCGTGGAGCGGCTGCTGCTGTCGCGCTCGCGGCACGCCGACGCGAACAGCCTGGCCCTGCTCACCATCGGCGTCGACGTGATGATCACCGAGGAGATCGTCCGCCGCCTCGGCGTCACGCTGCCCTTCCTCGGCGACGCCTGGGACGCGAAGCCGTTCCAGCTCGGCGGGATCACGCTGTTCCGCACGCACCTGGTCGCCCTCGGCGTGGCCGCGGTGCTGATCACGGCGTTCTGGCTGGCCTTCAAGTACTCGAACTGGGGCGTGGCGATGCGGGCGCAGGCGGAGAACCGCGAGGCCGCCGCGCTGATGGGCATCCGCAGCTCCCGCGTCACCGCGACCGCGTGGCTGGTCGCCGGGCTGCTGGCCGGCGTGGCCGTGCTGTTCATCGCGACGCAGGACTTCTCCGGCGCCGGGCTTTCCCGCGGGACGCACTCGATCGCGCTGGCCGCGTTCCCCGCGGCGATCCTCGGCGGCCTCGACTCGACGGCGGGCGCGGTGGTCGGCGGCCTGGTCGTCGGCCTCGTGGAGGCGTTGTCGGCGCAGTACGTCTCGTTCGACTTCTCCAAGAGCGCGGTGTTCCTGGTGATGCTGGTGGTCCTGGTGGTGCGGCCGTCCGGGCTGTTCGGCACGAGGGAGCGAACCCGTGTCTGACAGCGCTGTGTCCGAAGTGGACACCAAAGCCGCGGCCGACGCGCCGGCGCCGCGTCCCCGCCGCAGCCCGGCGAAGCTGGTCCGCACGGCGGCGTGGCTCGTGCTGCTGGTCGTCCTGCTCGCCCTGCCGCTGTACCTCGACGCGGCCTGGCTGAAGTCCGGCCAGTACATGATGATCGGCGCGGTCGGGGCGATCGGGCTGACGCTGGTGGTCGGGCAGGCCGGCCAGCTTTCCCTGGCGCACGCGTTCTTCCTGCTCGCCGGCGGCACGGCCTACACCGTCCTGTCCGGACCGACCGGCGACGACCGCGTGGTCGGCTTCGGCCTCGACCCCGGCCTGTCACTGCTCGGCGCGGTGGTCGTCGCGGCGCTGCTGGGCCTGGCCTTCGCCCCGGTCGCCGGGCGGCTGCGCGGGATCTACCTCGGCGTCGCCTCGCTGGCGCTGGTGTTCCTCGGCCTCTACTTCGGGCAGTCGGCCGAGGAGCTCACCGGCGGGACGTCGACCGGGCGCACACCGGCGTCGTTCTCGCTGTTCGGGTTCCCCTTCACCAACGACGGCCCGCAATTCGAACTGCTCGGCGTGCCGATCCAGCAGGCCGAGCGCATGTGGTACCTGTTCCTGCTGCTCACCGTCATCGCGTTCGTCATGGCCCGCGGCGCGGTCCGCGGCCGGGTCGGGCGGTCGTGGCGGGCGGTGCGCGACCACGAGGCCGCGGCCGCGGTGATGGGGGTCAGCGTGATCCGCGCCAAGGCCGGCGCGTTCGCCGTCTCGTCGGCCTATGGCGGCCTCGCGGGCGCGATGACCGTGCTGTGGTTCGACATCCTCAAACCGGACGAGAGCGAGTTCGGCACCTACGGCATCAACGTGTCCATCGCCTTCCTCGCGATGGTCATCATCGGCGGCCTCGGCTCGGTCCCCGGCGCGCTCGTCGGCGCGCTGATCGTCAACGGCCTGCCGCAGGTCCTCGCCCTGTACTCGGCCGACCTGGGCTGGTTCTCCGGCACCGGCGACGGCGCGCTGACCCCGGTGCTGGTCAGCTCGTTCGTCTACGGCGCCGCGATCATCCTCGTCGTGCTGTTCGAGCCGGGTGGGCTCGCCGCGATCGGCCGCCGGATCACGCAGAGACGTTTTCGCCGTCAACCTCCGGAGGAACCATGAAACGAACACACCTGGCGGCGGCGCTGGCGGCCGTCCTCGCGCTCGGCGCGTGCAGCACGAAGGCGAACGACTCCGGCTCGTCGGGCTCCGACAGCTCCGGCGTCAAGACCGGCAAGGGGGTGACGGCCACCGAGGTGACGCTCGGCGTGATGACCGACAAGTCCGGCGTGTTCAAGAACCTCGGCCTCGGCGTCACGCAGGGCAACGAGCTGTGGGCCAAGGACTTCAACGCCGCCGGCGGTGTCTGCGGCCGGCAGGTGAAACTCGAAGAGGTCGACCACGGCTACAAGGCCGACACGGCGAAGACGCTGTACCCGCAGATCGAGCCGAAGGTGCTCGGCTTCGTGCAGCTGCTCGGCTCGCCGGTGGTGGCCGCGCTGAAGCAGAACCTGGCCACGGACAAGGCCGTCGCCGCGCCCGCGTCGTGGTCGTCGGAACTGCTCGACAACCCGTACGTGATGATCGTCGGCACCACCTACGACCTGGAGATCATCGACGGCCTGTCCTACCTGCAGGAGCAGGGCCTGATCAAGGACGGCGACACGATCGGGCACGTCTACATCGACGGCGAGTACGGGAAGAACGGCCTGCGCGGCTCGCAGTTCTACGCGAAGAAGCACAGCCTGACGGTCAAGGAAGTGAAGATCACCTCGACCGACAGCGACCTCACCAACGTCGTCACCGGGCTGAAGGGTGCCGGCGTCAAGGCCATCGTGCTGACGACGACGCCCGCGCAGACCGGATCCGCGGTCTCGACGAACAAGGCGCTCGGGCTGAACGTGCCGGTGCTGGGCAACAACCCGACGTTCGACCCCGCGCTGCTGAAGAGCCCGGCCGCCGGGGCGCTCGACAAGCTCACCGTCGTCGCCAGCAGCGTGCCGTTCTCGGCCGACCTGCCGAAGGCCAAGGACGTCGCGGCGAAGTACAAGGCCGCGTACAAGGAAACGCCCAACGGCGGGGTGCCCTACGGCTACGCGGTCGGCGAGGTGTGGGGCGCGGTGCTGAAGAAGGCCTGCGACAACAAGGACATCACCCGGGACGGCATCGCCGCGGCGCTGAAGCAGACGACGTCGGCGAGCACGGACGACCTGGTCGCGGCGCTCGACTTCTCCAAGCCGGGGACGCCGGCGACGCGCCAGGTGTACGCGGCCACCCCGGACGCCACCGCCGAGGGCGGCGTCCGGTACGTCAAGCCGCTGTTCGAAGCGCCCGAGGCTAAGGAGTACGTGGCTCCGCACCAGAAGTGAGCCTTCGCCGCGCCAGCGCGGCCGCCTCCTCCAGCGGGGTGGTCGCGTTGGCGCGCGCGGCGTTCAGGAGGTCCTCGACGGTCCGTTCGATCGTCTCGACGCGGGCGAGGGCGGCCTCGTGGCCCAGGCCCTCCGCTTCGCGCGAGAGCGTGTAGAGAATCCCGCCGGCGCTCGCCACGTAGTCCGGGATCCACAGGACGCCGCGAGCGGCGAGGCCGGCCGCGACGGAGTCGTCGGTCAGCTGGTTGTTGGCCGGGCCGACGACCAGCGGGGTGTCCAGCGGTGTCTCCGCGCTCAGGACGCCGCCGACCGCGGCCGGGATGACGACGTCCGCGGTCAGGGTGAGCGCCTTTTCCGGCTCGGCCCAGGTCAGTCCGAGCCGCTCGGCTTCGGCGCGCTTCGCCGGGTCGATGTCGGAGACGACGACGTCGGCGCCGGCCGCTTGGAGGCTCGCGGCCAGGTGGGCGCCGACCGAGCCGTAGCCGCTGACGACCACCCTCCGGCCGGCCATGGCGGCTTCGCCGAAGACGGCCCGGGCCGCGGCCCGCAGCGCGGCCAGCACGCCGACGGCGGTCGGGCCGCTGGAGGAGCCGGTGCCGCCCGCGGACTCGGGGGCGCAGAACGCGAACGCCGAGACCTCGCGCAGCACCAGCATGTCGGCCGGGCCGGTGCCGACGTCCGGTCCGGCCAGGTAGGCGCCGCCGAACCCGGCGATCAAGTCGGCGTGGTCGAGCAGGACGTCCCGGCGCTCCGCCGGCGAAAGGACGCGCCCCGGCTCCAGCGCGATCACGCTCTTGCCGCCGCCGAAGGCCAGCCCGGCGACCGCGCACTTCGCCGTCATCGCGGCGGACAGGCGGAGGACGTCGTCGACGGCCTGGCCGAAGTTCGCGTAGGGCTTGAGGCGGCAGCCGCCGACGGCCGGACCGAGGGCGGTCGAATGGATCGCGACCATCGTGGTGATGCCGGATCGGCGGCCCCGGCGGGCGACGAGTTGCTCATGTGCGGTCATGACGGCTGAAGTTAGAGTGACCAGCGGCGGTATCGGCTCGTCGCCGAACGTTATTCGGTGACACTGGGGAGGTCAGGGTGCTCGACGAACTTGATTCGGCGATCGTGCGGCACCTGCAGGAGGACGCGCGGCAGACCAACCGGGACATCGCGCGCAAGGTCGGCATCGCGCCGTCGACGTGTCTCGAACGCGTCCGGCTGCTGCGCGAACGCGGCGTCATTCGCGGCTACCACGCCGACATCGACCTGGCGAGCCTCAACCGTGGCGTCCGGGCGCTCGTCACGGCGCAGGTACGGCCGCTGAGCCGGGCGGTGATCGATTCCTTCCAGCGGTCGATCGCGGAACTGCCGGAGGTCGTCTCGGTATACGTCACGGCGGGCAGCGACGATTTCTTGATCGAAGTGACCACGCCGGACATCGACGCGTTGCACGCTTTTCTCACCGACCGGCTGGCGTTGCGCCGGGAGATCGTCGGCTTCCGGACGTCGATCGTTTTCCGCCACCTGCGGAAGACGACGCTTGAACCACTCCCGTAGGGGTACCCGAGGGTTCACCCGGAAACGCACGACACGCCACCCTTAAGCGCACCCCTGAAATACCCCGGTTCGCACCCTGGAAGGCGGAAACTGTCGGTGGTAGGCGGTCTAATGAGACGACGGGAAGGAGGCGCCGCCATGATCACCGAACTGAACCATCGTGAGCGGGCCACATTGAGAGCCGTGGCCGGGGGTCACGCCGAAATCAGCTGCAGTTGCGAGCCCGACCTCTTCATCGACGGTCTGGCTTGCTGCGACCAGTCCACCGTCCACCGGCTCGCCCGGCTGGGCCTGATCGCACCGGCCCGCCCGGGCAAGTGCGGGGCACGGGTGCCCGCGGTGCTCACCCAGGCCGGCTCGCAGGCGCTGGGCGAGGTCTTCGCCACCGCCGCGTAATGGCGTTGCCACACACTGGGGTCACTGTCAGCATCACCTGATGCAGGTATTCCTCGAAACCGAGCGGCTCATCCTCCGCCGGTTCACCGAGAACGACGCGGACGCGCTCTTCGGGCTCTACGACGACCCGGCCGTCATGAAGTACCTCAATGGGGGCAGGCCGGCGGACCGCACCGAGATCGTCACCCTCGATCTCCCCGCGTTCCTCGGTTACTACGAGCGTTTCCCCGGTTACGGGTTCTGGGCCGCGATCGAGAAGAGCAGCGGCGATTTCCTGGGGTGGTTCCATTTCCGGCCGCGGCCGGAAGATCCGCCGGACGAGCCCGAGCTGGGCTACCGGCTGCACCAGAAGGCGTGGGGCAAGGGCTACGGCACCGAGGGATCCGCGGCGCTGCTCGCGAAGGGCTTCACGGACCTGGGAGTCCGGCGCGTGACGGCGTCCACGATGGTGGTGAACGAGCGCTCGCGCCGCGTGATGGAAAAGCTGGGGATGACGCTCGTCCGCACGTACTTCGAGGAGTTCCCGGAGCACGAGCGGGCGCCGGGCAGCGAACACGGCGACGTCGAGTACGCCATCACCCGCGAGCAGTGGCAGACGCGGTCGTGATCGAAGCCGGAACTCGCGTGATCGAGGCCGGAACTCGCGTGATCGAGGCCGGAACTCGCGTGATCAGAGGCGGAACTCGCGAGTTCCGCCTCTGATCACGCGGATTACGGATTCAGTCACGCGAGTCACGGCGCGAATCACGGACCCGCACCCATGTCTCACCGAGTTCCGTCGTCGTGGCTTCGCCGTTGGTCAAGTCCGCGAGCCGGCTCTCGAACGCCTCCGCCTCGCCCGGGGCTAGGCCGATCTCGAAGCGGGCTCGCTCGTCGAAGCGGGTCGCGCGCAGCACGTAGGGCGACGCGCGGAGGTCGTTCTCCAGCCGGCCCGCACGGTCGTAGCTCACCGCCACCTCCACCAGCCGGAGACGCCGGTGTTCTAGTACACCAACAGCTTCCGCCGCTTCCGCGACCGATTGGCCGTACGCGCGGATCAGCCCGCCGGCGCCGAGCAGCACCCCGCCGAAGTACCGCGTCACCACCGCGACCGTGTCGGTCAGCTCCCGGCGGCGCAGCACCTCCAGCATCGGCGCGCCCGCCGTGCCCGCCGGCTCACCGTCGTCGCCGGCCCGCCGGGTCCGCCCGCCGGGCCCCAGAACGAACGCGTGACAGTGGTGCCGGGCGCCCGGATCCGCCCGGCGGCGGGCGGCGATGAACTCGCGCGCGGCCGCCTCCGACGTCACCGGAGCGAGCGCGCAGAGGAACCGGGAGCGCTTGATCTCGATCTCGTGGACGCTCATCCGAGCCACGGAGAGATAACGATCAGTCATCGGACGAGTCCGCCATGCATCCAGCTTCCCACCCCGGCGCACCGTCGCGAGACCCGCCCTGGACCACTTGGGACAGACGTTTCCGCAGGTCAGAGCCACAAAACGCCGCTCTGCGGGAGATCCAGCCCGGCATATGGGACTACCCCGGGTGCCGTCAACGCATGCGTGGCATTTCCCACCCGGGCGCGACGACGTATGTCGATAACAGCGAATTCACACTATCGTCATAAGACCCGGCGAACCCGGGAGTAACACCGCGCGCTCCGACCGGCCCCCACCACCCTGGCCGTTCTCTGCGCGCACGCAGCACCCGACACGTTCGGCTGCCCAGTGTTGTGCGGCCTCCCAGATGACCCGCGTCCGGCTTCCGGGCTCCCGCCCGGCCGATACCTCGCGGCATCTTGCACTGTGAAACCAACGCAGTGTGACACCACCAAGCACTGCGACACCACCAACGCCGACAACAGCAACTGTTCTCGACTGACTATCGCGGTACCGGACCACTTCGTTAACCGGTTCAGCTGGAACCACTCGATGAAGTTGAGTACCGGTCGCGCCAACGCCTTGGGAGGCGGCCAGCCGTGACCCACCGTGCCAGTTCCCTGCCCCCGTCCGGGGAGCAGCTCAGCAACGCCGAGGCCAAGGGCCTCTACCGGAGCGACTACGAACACGACGCCTGCGGTGTCGCCTTCGTCGCCGACCTGACCGGCCGCCGAGATCATACGATCGTCGCGAAGGCCCTGATCGCGTTGCGCAACCTGGAACATCGCGGGGCGCGGGGCGCCGAACCGGACACCGGCGACGGCGCCGGCCTGCTGATCCAGATCCCGGACGAGTTCTACCGCGAGGTCGTGGACTTCACCCTGCCCGAACCCGGCATGTACGCCGTGGGCACGGCTTTCCTGCCGCAGGACGAAAAGCGCCGCGGCCGGGCCATGACGACCATCGAGCGCATCGCGGCCGAAGAGGACATGCGCGTCCTCGGCTGGCGCGAGCTCCCGGTGCACGCCGAGCACTGCGGGCCGACCGCGGCCGAGACCATGCCGCACTTCACGCAGCTGTTCCTCGCCGCACGCCGTCCGAAGCCGGAACACCAGGACCCCCTCGCCATCGAGCGCAGCGCCTTCTGCGTCCGCAAGCGCGCGGAGCACGAACTGGCCGAGGACGACGTGTACTTCCCGTCGCTGTCCTCGCGCACGATCGTCTACAAAGGAATGCTCACCGAGCCCCAGGTCGAGCGGTTCTTCGCCGACCTGACCGACGAGCGCGTCACCAGCGCCATCGGCCTCGTGCACTCCCGCTTCTCCACCAACACCTTCCCGTCGTGGCCGCTGGCGCACCCGTACCGGTACGTCGCGCACAACGGCGAGATCAACACACTGCGCGGCAACCGCAACTGGATGGACGCCCGCGAAGCGCTGCTCGAGACCGACCTGATCCCGGGCGACCTCAAGCGCATCTACCCCGTGATCACGCGCGGGGCCAGTGACTCGGCGAGCTTCGACGAAGTGCTCGAGCTCCTCCACCTCGGCGGCCGGTCGCTCCCCCACGCGGTTCTCATGATGATCCCCGAAGCCTGGGAGAACCACCAGGAAATGGACCCGGCGCGACGCGCCTTCTACGAGTTCCACTCGACTTTGATGGAGCCGTGGGACGGCCCGGCGCTCGTCGCCTTCACCGACGGCGCCCAGATCGGGGCGGTGCTGGATCGCAACGGCCTGCGTCCCGGCCGGTACTGGGTGACCGACGACGGGCTCGTCGTGCTGGCCTCCGAGGTCGGCGTGCTCGACATCGACCCGGCGACGATCGTCCGGAAGGGACGCCTCGAGCCCGGCCGGATGTTCCTCGTGGACACCGTGGCCGGCCGGATCGTCGAGGACGAGGAGGTCAAGGGCGAGCTGGCCACCGCGCACCCGTACGACGAATGGGTCGACGCCGGCCTGCTGCACCTCGACGCCCTGCCCGAACGCGACCGCGAGGTGCCGCTGCACGCCGCGCTCGTCCGCCGCCAGCAGGCGTTTGGCTACACCGAGGAAGAGCTCGAAGTCATCCTCGAGCCGATGGCCCGCACCGGCGCGGAGCCGATCGGCTCGATGGGCAACGACTCGCCGCTCGCACCGCTGTCGAGCCGGCCGCGGCTGCTGTTCGACTACTTCATCCAGCTGTTCGCGCAGGTCACGAACCCGCCGCTGGACGCGATCCGCGAGGAGCTGGTGACCGCGCTCGGCACGCAGATCGGCGCCGAGCCGAACCTCCTGGTGGGCGACGCGTCCAGCTGCCGCCGCATCACGCTCCCGTTCCCGGTGCTCGACAACGATCAGCTCGCCAAGCTGGTGCACGTCAACGACGACGGCGACCTGCCGGAGTTCCAGGCGGTCACCGTGCTCGGCCGGTACAACGTGCACGGGGGCGGCGAGGCCCTCGTCAAGCGGCTCGACGAGATCCGCGCCGAGGTGTCGGAGGCGATCGAGGACGGCGCGCGGTTGATCGTGCTGTCCGACCGCGGGGTCGACGAGGACCACGCGCCGATCCCCTCGCTGCTGCTGACCGGCGCGGTGCACCACCACCTCGTCCGCGAGAAGACACGCACGCAGGTCGGCCTCATCGTCGAGGCGGGCGACGCGCGCGAGGTGCACCACATCGCGCTGCTGATCGGCTACGGCGTCGCGGCGGTGAACCCGTACCTGGCGATGGCGACCGTCGAGGAGATGGCGTACCAGGGCCTGATCCCGGGCGTGACGCCGAAGCAGGCGACGCAGAACCTGATCAAGGCGCTGGGCAAGGGCGTCCGCAAGACGATGTCCAAGATGGGCGTTTCGACCGTCGCGTCCTATACCGGCGCGCAGATCTTCGAGGCGATCGGGCTCGGCGACGACGTCATCGAGAACTGCTTCACCGGCACGACGTCCCGCCTCGGCGGCGTCGGCTTCGAAACGCTCGCCGACGAGGTCGCGAAGCGGCACAAGTACGCCTTCCCCGCCGACGGCGTCCGGGCCTCCCACCGCGAGCTCCAGACCGGCGCGGACTACCAGTGGCGCCGCGAGGGCGAGCCGCACCTGTTCAACCCGCAGACGGTGTTCAAGCTCCAGCACTCCACGCGGGCCGGGAAGTACGACGTCTTCAAGGAGTACACGAAGGCCGTCGACGACCAGGCCGAGAAGCTGCTGACGCTGCGCGGGCTGTTCGACTTCAAGTACGGCCAGCGGCCGCCGGTGCCGATCGAGGAGGTCGAACCGGTCTCGTCGATCGTCAAGCGGTTCGCCACCGGCGCGATCTCCTACGGCTCGATCTCCATGGAGATGCACCAGACCCTCGCCATCGCGATGAACCGCCTCGGCGCGAAGTCCAACACCGGCGAAGGCGGCGAAGACGCGGAACGGCTGTACGACCCGGAGCGTCGCTCCGCGGTCAAGCAGGTCGCCAGCGGCCGGTTCGGCGTCACGAGCGAGTACCTCGTCAACGCCGACGACATCCAGATCAAGATGGCGCAGGGCGCGAAGCCCGGCGAAGGCGGGCAGCTGCCCGGTGCGAAGGTGTACCCGTGGATCGCGAAGACGCGGTTCTCGACGCCGGGCGTGGGGTTGATTTCCCCGCCACCGCACCACGACATCTACTCGATCGAGGACCTGGCGCAGCTGATCCACGACCTGAAGAACGCCAACCCCAAGGCACGCATCCACGTGAAGCTCGTGTCCGAGGTCGGCGTCGGCACGGTCGCGGCCGGCGTGTCGAAGGCGCACGCCGACGTCGTGCTCATCTCGGGCCACGACGGCGGCACGGGCGCGTCACCGCTGTCGTCCATCAAGCACGCCGGTGGCCCCTGGGAGCTCGGCCTGGCCGAGACGCAGCAGACGCTGCTGGCCAACCGGCTGCGCGACCGGATCGTGGTGCAGACCGACGGCCAGCTCAAGACCGGCCGCGACGTGATCATCGCGGCGCTGCTCGGCGCCGAGGAGTTCGGCTTCGCGACCGCGCCGCTGGTGGTGTCCGGCTGCATCATGATGCGCGTCTGCCACCTCGACACCTGCCCGGTGGGCGTCGCGACGCAGAACCCGAAGCTGCGTGAGAAGTTCAGCGGCAAGGCCGAGTACGTCGTCAACTTCTTCGAGTTCATCGCCCAGGAGGTCCGGGAGTACCTGGCGGAGCTGGGCTTCCGGTCGATCGCCGAGGCCGTCGGGCACGCCGAGTTCCTCGACAAGCGCAAGGCCATCGAGCACTGGAAGGCGTCCGGGCTGGACCTGTCGCCGATCTTCCACGTGCCCGACATCGCGCCGGCCGGCCTGCGGCTCCAGCAGACGCTGCAGGACCACGGGCTCGAGAAGGCGCTCGACAACACGCTGATCCAGCTCGCCGAGGGCGCGTTGAACTCCGGCGACCGGGTGCGCCTGGAACTGCCCGTGCGCAACGTGAACCGGACCGTCGGCACGATGCTCGGCTCGGAGCTGACCAAGCGGTGGGGCGGCGAAGGGCTGCCGGACGACACCATCGACGTCACCTTCACCGGGACGGCCGGCCAGTCGTTCGGCGCGTTCGTGCCGAAGGGCATCACGCTGCGGCTCTACGGCGACGGCAACGACTACGTCGGCAAGGGTCTCTCCGGCGGCCGGCTGATCGTGCGGCCGCCGAAGGAGGCGCGGATCGCCGCCGAGGACCACATCATCGCCGGCAACGTCATCGCCTACGGCGCGACCAGCGGCGAGATCTTCATCCGCGGCAAGGTCGGCGAGCGGTTCTGCGTGCGCAACTCGGGCGCGCTGGCCGTCGTCGAAGGCGTCGGCGACCACGGCGGCGAGTACATGACCGGTGGCCGGATGGTCGTGCTCGGCCCGATCGGGCGCAACTTCGCGGCCGGCATGTCCGGCGGCGTCGCGTACGTGCTGGACCTGCCCGCGCACCGCGTCAACCCGGAGATGGTCGACCTCGACCCGCTCGACTCCGAGGACGCCGACTTCCTGCGGGAGACGCTGGAAAAGCACTACAACGAAACGGAATCCGCGGTCGCGCGGGAACTGCTGGCCGACTGGGACGCGGGCATCGACCGCTTCGGGAAGGTCATGCCGAAGGACTACAAGCGCGTGCTCGCCGCTCAGGTGCAGGCGGAGCGGGACGGGCGCGACGTGAACGAGGCGATCATGGAGGCCGCACATGGCTGACCCCAAGGGCTTTCTGACCACCACCCGCGAAGAACCGAAGCGCCGTCCGGTCGACCTGCGGCTGATGGACTGGCGAGAGGTCTACGAAGACTTCGCCACCACGAAGCTGGAGAAGCAGGCCGGCCGCTGCATGGACTGCGGCATCCCGTTCTGCCACCAGGGCTGTCCGCTCGGGAACCTCATCCCGGAGTGGAACACGCTGGTGTGGCGCGACGACTGGCGCAAGGCCATCGAACGGCTGCACGCGACCAACAACTTCCCGGAGTTCACCGGCACCCTGTGCCCGGCGCCCTGCGAAACCGCGTGCGTGCTCGGGATCAACGACGATCCGGTGACGATCAAGCGGGTCGAGATCTCCATCGTCGACCGCGCCTTCGAAGAGGGCTGGGTGACGCCCGAGGTGCCCGTCACGAAGACGGGCAAGAAGGTCGCCGTCGTCGGGTCCGGCCCGTCGGGACTCGCCGCGGCGCAGCAGCTCACGCGCGCGGGCCACAGCGTCGTGGTCCTCGAGCGGGCCGACAAGATCGGCGGGCTGCTGCGCTACGGCATTCCCGAGTTCAAGATGGAGAAGCACCGGCTGGACCGGCGCCTCGACCAGATGCGCGCGGAAGGCACCGAGTTCCGGACTTCGGTGGACGTCGGCGTCGACGTTCCGGCCGCCGAACTGACGTCTTCGTACGACGCCGTGGTGCTGGCGGGTGGCGCGACCGACTGGCGCGACCTGCCGATCCCCGGCCGGGAGCTGGACGGCATCCTCCAGGCGATGGAGTTCCTCCCGCCGGCCAACCGGGTCGCCGCGGGCGAGCTGGAGAAGTCGCCGTTCGACGCCGCCGGTCTGGACGTCGTCGTGATCGGCGGCGGCGACACGGGCGCCGACTGCGTCGGGACGTCGCACCGCCAGGGCGCCCGTTCGGTGACGCAGCTGGAGATCATGCCCAAGCCGCCCGAGTCGCGTTCGGACGCGCACCCGTGGCCGACGTACCCGATGATCTACCGGGTGTCCTCGGCGCACGAAGAGGGCGGCGAGCGGCTGTACGCGGTGAACACGCAGGAGTTCCTGGGTGACGACGCCGGTCGCGTCCGGGCGCTCAAGCTCGTCGAGGTCCGCAACGAGGGCGGCAAGTTCGTCCCGGTGCCCGGGACCGAACGCGAGCTGCCGGCGCAGCTGGTGCTGCTGGCGATGGGCTTCCTCGGGCCGCAGAAGAAGGGCCTGCTCGAAGACCTCGGCGTCGAGCTGGACGCGCGCGGCAACGTGGCGCGCGACAAGGCGTTCAAGACGAGCCTGGACAACGTGTTCGTGGCGGGCGACATGGGGCGCGGCCAGTCCCTGATCGTGTGGGCGATCGCGGAGGGCCGCTCGGCGGCCGCGGGCGTGGACGCGTACCTGACCGGGCGCGGCTTCCTGCCCGCGCCGATCGCGCCGACGGACCGGCCGCTCGCCTAGACCCCAGCGCCGGCGAAGGTGTCAAAGCCGCCACCTTCGCCGGCGCTGTACCACGTCGCTACGCGGTCCGGCCGGTGAGCACCTCGATCACCGCGGCGAAGCTGTCCGAGCCGTGCCCCGCGGCGCTCGCCTGCTCCATTGTGGACTTCAGGACCGCCGGCAGCGCGTTGTCCACGCCACGGGACGCGGCCGCGTGGAGGAGGTGGCCGATGGCCGCGATCTGCACGTCGACGGTGGCGTCGTCGCCGGGGTAGCGGCCGGCGTCGACCTGGGCCGCGTACCTCGTCAGGAACCGGTTGACCGTGGCCAGCCAGCGGATCGCGACCGGGGTGAACTCGGCCGCCGGCGTCTTCTCCGCGCCGACCAGCGCGGTGCCGTGGAGCCAGCCGGTCATGGTCGACCACATCAGGCCCAGCAGGGCGGCGTCGTACAGGGACGCCCGGCCGGGATCGGCACCGAGGTACACGGGGTCGCCCAGGGCCGCGAGCGTGGGCCGGTGCGCGTCGAACACCGTGCGCGGACCGCTGTACAGGAACATCACGTCGGAGCCGCCGACACCCTCCGGCGTGGTCATGATCGCGCCGTCGAGATAGTCCGCGCCGCGCGAGCCGAACCACTCGGCCGCCGTCTGCGCCTGTTCCGGCGCACCGGACGTCAGGTTGACGAAAGCCTTGCCCCGCAACGACTCCGCGCCCGGCTCGAGCACGGCGCGGAGAACGTCGTAGTCGAGCACGCACGCGACGACGAGCGGGCTCACCGCGATCGCCTCCTCGGGGGTGGCCGCGAGCCGGGCACCCCGCTCGACCAGCGGCGCGGCCTTCTCGGCCGACCGGTTCCACACGGTCGTCGGGTGACCGCGGTCCAGCAGGGCGGCCGCCAGCGCCGAGCCCATCGTCCCCAGACCGAGAACGGTCACAGAGTTCATTTCACTCGCTCCTCGGGATTCGGTGATCATCCGCCGTCAGGTTCGCAGTCCGGAACCGGCCCGGCGAGTGACACCGGTGACGGCCACCACCAAATTCCTGCCATACGATCGCGAGCATGAGCGTGGGGTCTGTCGCCCTGGTCGTGCCCGAGGAAATCGGGCTGCTGTCCTGGGACCTGTACGAAGTGAGCATCGCGGCCACCGTGTTCGGGATGCCGCAGCCCGACCTCGCCGACCCCTGGTACGACCTGCGACTGTGCGGTGTCGGCGCCGCGCCGCCGAGCGCGTCCGGCTTGGCATTGCGGACCCCGTACGGGCTCGACGGTCTCGCCGGCGCCGGCACGGTCATCGTGCCGTCGGTACCGGACGCCTGTGTGGAGGAAGGCGCGCCGGTGTCCCCCGAACTGGTCACGGCACTGCGTCAGGCGTACGACGACGGCGCTCGGATGGTGTCGCTGTGCACCGGCGCCTTCGCCCTCGCCGCGGCCGGGATACTCGACGGCCGCCGGGCCACCGCACACTGGATGCACACCGGCCAGCTCGCCGAGCGCCACCCGGAGGTGCTGGTCGACGACTCGGTGCTCTACGTCGACGACGGCGACGTGCTGACCAGCGCCGGGATGACCGCCGGGCTCGACCTCTGCCTGCACCTGGTCCGCCGCGACCTCGGCGCGCACGTCGCCAACCAGCTCGCCCGCCGGATGGTCGTGCCCGCGCACCGCCCCGGCGGCCAGGCGCAGTTCGTCGACCTGTCGGTGCCCGCCACGGACGACCAGGGCCTGGCGCCGGTGCTGGACTGGGCCCGGGCCCACCTCGACCGCCCACTGACGATCGAGGACCTGGCCCGCCGAGCGGCGGTGAGCCCGCGGACGTTCTACCGGCAGCTCCATCGGGCCACCGGCACGACCCCGCTGCGGTGGCTCCTCAACCAGCGGCTGGCCAGGGCCCAGACCCTGCTGGAGTCGACCGGTTTCTCGGTGGAGAAGATCGCGGAGCTGAGCGGGCTGGGGACCGCGAACAACCTGCGTCACCACTTCGTCAAGCAGATCGGGGTCTCCCCGAGCGACTACCGGCGAGCCTTTCCCCGCACGGCCGCGGCGAGCGGTCCAGTGCGCTGAAGGCCCGGCGCGCGAAGCGGATTAGCGTCGCAAGTTGTTCGACGTTCGGGCCGAGCGCCCCAATGTGGCGTTGGGTGCGTCCAACGCACCCAATGTGGCATTCGGTGCATCCAACGCACCCAAAGTGGCATTGGGGCGCAACCCCGGGCCCCGTCAACGAACCTTGGACGCGCGACCCTAGCTGTCCAGGAGAGCGCTTCCCAGCGGGGTGAGCGAGTGCAGCACGGTGTTGCGCTCCCGGTGCGTGATGATCAGCCCCGCGCGCCGGAGCACCGTGGTGTGCTTGCTGACCGCCGACGGCGTGACACCCAGCCGGGCCGCCAGTTCGGACGTCGAGCAGCCGACCGCCAGGATCGTCAGCGCCGCCGCGCGGGTCGGGCCCAGCAGGTCCGCCAGCGCGTTGGCCGGCGCCCGGCGGGCCCCGCGGTCGAACCCCGCGGAGTGCGCGGCCTGGCGGACGCACGGGTAGTGCAGCCGGGGCGTGCCGCCCGTGGCCGGCGGGACCAGCGCCGGGTACACCGAAAAGTACGTCGGCACCAGCAGCAGGCCCGTTCCTTCCGACGCGAGCGTTTCGGGGATCCGGTCGTCGGTCTCCAGGACCGGCGCCTCCCAGCGCACCCGCGGGCGGAGGCCGGTCAGCACCGCGTCGACACCGCCGTGGAGCAGCAGCTGCGTGCGCATCCCGAGGTCGGCGTCCACCTGCGCGCACACGATGTCCCAGCCCGGTGCGAGCGCGAGGTCGTGGTAGTCCTGCATGACCTGGACCAGCCGCGGCAGGCCCGCGGTGTCGCCGTCGGCGAGCGCCGCCGCCCAGCCCGGCAGGTCGCGGTTGACCGGCGCGCAGCGCAGCGCGGACTTCAGGCTCACCGGTTCCGTCTTCAGCACCGCCGCGAGCCCGGACTCCAGGTCGTAGCGCCCGGCCGCGGGCAGCAGGAACTCCGGGATCGGCGCGTCCGGGCGGCAGAGCCACATCAGCACCGCCGCCGAGTCCGGCAGCCCCTGCCACACGCGGTACCGCCACCGGTTGAACGCCGCCGACTCCGCGTTGCGGCCGCCGTCGCGCCGCTGCAGGACCTGCAGGCTCGCGGCGAGCTCGCCCATCGGGTCGGCCGCCGCGGCGAGCCCGACCCGGACGAGGTCCTGCCACGTCAGCTCGATGCGCATGATCATCCCCCGGGTGTCTGCCCGTCCATCGGCGCCCAATCCCGTTCTGTTACACACCTGGCCTGCGTTTTTGCCGCTGCGGGAAATCTCCTCGACGGGGCGGGGGTGGCCCTGAATGATGGCTGCAGAGACCGCTTTCGGGGGTTCGCGGTCTTGACGAGGGGGAATCGACGGCACGACCACGCGCCGGGTCCACTGTGGCCCGGGGCCGGTTTCCGCCTGCGTTCTTCCCTCGTCGTCAGGTACACCGAAATGCCGAAAAGGGGAACGATGACGAAGATGAAGCGGCTGATGGTGACGGTCGCCGCGGCGGCGGGCCTGTTCGGGCTGGTCGCCGTGCCGCAGGCCGGCGCGGCGCCGGCCGAGGGCAAGTCCACCCCGGTCACGTCGATCGGGCAGATCAAGCTCCGTCCGTCGAAGGTGGCCGGCACCGTTCAGCAGCGGTCCGCCAACGGGATGGCGACGCAGGACATCGACCCGGGCCCGTACCTGCTGGAGTCCGCGGCCTTCGGCCGTTGCTGGGACGCCGACCTGAACACCATCAACGCCAACGGCACGAAGATGCAGTTGTGGGACTGCAACGACACCGCGCCGAACCAGGCGTTCTGGGTGACCCAGAACCCGGAGGGCTACTACCGCTTCCAGAACTACCAGAGCGGGCGGTACCTCGACGCGGATCTGAACTCGATCGGCAAGAACGGCACCAAGATCCAGCTGTGGGAATTCATGGCCGGTGGCAAGAACCAGTGGTGGAGCCTGGCCCAGAACGCGGAGGGCTACCTGCGGATCCAGACCCCGGCCAGCCCGCGCCACCTGACCGCCGAGGGCTCGGTGGGCAGCAACGGCACGCGGCTGCAGCTGTGGGACTTCATCGCGGGCGGCAAGACCCAGTGGTGGTTCTGATCCACTAGGCATCCACTGAGCGGATGAACGCGGGCCCCGGCCGGGGCCCGCGTTTCTCGTTTCGCGAACGATTTCACGCTCAACTTAATTCTTCGTGTGAATCCCCCGAAATCGGTGGCACACAGCCGGGCGACGGGGCAGGCTGGATTCAGGGGGCACGGCCGGCGAGGGGGCTTCGGCCGGCCGTGCAACCCCGCCACAGAAATATTTTCACCACAGAAACAGTTTCCCGGGCACTGAGTCACCACCACGACGCCGGATCCCGGTGCGCATTCCGCCGATTGCCTCGTTTCCGTGAACCGCGTCCGAAGATCGAGATCGACCCGGCGCCTCGCTCACTTCAGCAAATCCAGCGCCAGCAACCCCGCGCCCAGCCGCCCGGCCTCGTCGCCGAGTTTCGCGGTCCGCAGCTCGGGCATCTTCTGGAACGTCAGGTGCGCCGCGAGCCACTCCCGGACCGGGTCCAGCACGTAGTCGGCCGCGGTGAACAAGCCGCCGCCCAGGACGATCACCTCCGGTCCGAGCAGCGTGAGCAGTGTCCGGATGCCGTGACCGAGGCCGTCGAGGGCGTCCTGGACCACCGTCACCGCGACCTCGTCGCCGTGGCGGGCGAGCTCGACGACCTCGCGGGCGCCGTCGGCGGGGCGGCCGGTGCGTTCGGTGTAGCGGCGGGCGATCGCGGACGCCGACGAGATGGCTTCGAGGCAGCCGGTCGCGCCGCAGCCGCACCTGCCGGGGTGGCCGACGTCGATGTGCCCGATCTCGCCCGCCTGGCCGTGTGCGCGATGGATCCGGCCGTCGAGCAGCAACGCGGCCGCGATCCCGGTGCCGACCGGGATGAACGCCGCGTTGGTCGCGCCCTTTCCGGCGCCCACCCGGAACTCGGCGATGCCACCCGCGGTGACGTCGTGCCCGAAGGCCACCGGCAGCCCGAGCCGCTGCTCCAGGAGCTCGCCGAAGGGAACCTCCCGCCAGTCGAGGTTGGCCGAGAAGTGGCAGACGCGGGTCTGTTCGTCGACGATGCCCGGCACCACGACGCCGACCGCGGCGGGCTGCCCGGTCCCCGCCTGCTCCGCCAGCGAGGCGACGATGTCCGCGACCTGCCCGGCCAGCGCCGTCCCGTCCGCACTGCGCGCCGTCTCCGCGCGCAGGGCCGCCTGCGGCCGCAGCCGTTCGTCGAGCAGCGCCGCCTTGATCGTCGTTCCGCCCACGTCGAGGGCGGCCACCGTTCTGGTCACCGCGGCATTGTCACATTGACGGGCCGGGAAGCGCGGACCTACGCTCAACCGGCCAGACGACGGATTCCGGAACGCGGTGCAAGTCCGCGCGGTCGCGCCACTGTGACCCCCGCCAGGGGGAAGCCAGACCCGGACCGTCGTATCCGACCCCGATGAGGCCGCGAAAGCCCGAGGAGGCCACGCCATGTCCCACCCGGCAGTTCCCGCCGTTCCGCTCCCGATCCGGATCCCGGTCCGCGAGATCGTCCCGTGGGCGGTGTTCGTGGTGCTCCTCGCCCTGATCGCCCTCTACTTCGTGAGCGCCGAGCAGGGCGCCACCGCGGTCTTCGCGAACATGTACGTCCACGAGTTCGTGCACGACGGCCGGCACCTGCTGGCCTTCCCCTGCCACTGATCGGCGGGCACGCGCTCCCATGATGAAGACCCTGCTGGTCCGCGGCATGCTCGCGGGCCTGATCGCCGGTGTGCTCGCGTTCGGGTTCGCCTACGCCTTCGGGGAGCCGTCGGTGAACACCGCCATCGGGCTCGAGGAGTCCGGCGGCCACGCGCATTCCCACGACGCCGCCGCTCCCGCCGCCGAAGAACCCGAGGAGGAGCTCGTCCCCCGGGACATCCAGAGCACTGTCGGGCTGCTGACCGGCGTCGTCGTCTACGGCGTCGCGATCGGCGGGCTGTTCTCGCTCGCTTTCGCGTTCGCCCAAGGACGGCTCGGCAACCTGCGCCCGAGGGTGACGTCGCTGTTGCTCACCGCGGGCGCGTTCGCCGTGGTGTTCCTGGTGCCGTTCCTGAAGTACCCGGCCAACCCGCCCGCGGTGGGCCGGCCAGGCACCATCGGTTCGCGCACCGAGCTGTATTTCGGGTTCGTCGCCGTTTCGCTGCTCGCCGGCATCCTCGCCACGGTGTTCGGCCGCAAGCTCGCGGACCGTTTCGGCGCGTGGAACGGAGCCATCCTGGCCGCGGCCGGCTACGTCGTCGTGATCGGCGTCGTGGCCTGGCTGATGCCGGTGGTCGACGAAGTCCCGGCGACGTTCCCCGCGTCGACGCTGTGGAGCTTCCGGACGGCGTCGGTCGGCACCCAGGTGACGCTGTGGCTGGCGCTCGGCCTCGCGTTCGGCACCTTCGCGGAGAAAGCGCTGAACCGGAAGGCCACCACCATCGGACGGTGACGGCTAAGGCGCGCCGGGCGGGACGAACGGCAGGTCCGGCGGCGCGCCCCGGTCCGCCAGGGTCAGCAGCGCCGCCGTGTCCAGGTGCTCGTCGACCGCGTCCGCCAGCTTGTCCAGCATCTCCTCGCGCAGGTCACCGAAGGCCGGGGCGTCCGGCGCCGGGGTCCAGCCGGTTCCGGCCTGGGCCGCCGCTTCGGTGAGCCAGGCGCGACGGAAGGCGTCGTTCTCGAACGCGCCGTGCCACATCGTGCCCCAGACCGCGCCGGCCCGCACACCGTCCAGAAAGGACTCCAGCGGCACCGCGGTGGTCACCGAGCCGTGGTGGATTTCGTAGGCGTCCACGCGGGTGCCCCGCCACCGGCCGGCCGGGCGGGCGAGCACCTTCTCCGCGGCGAAGGTCACCCGCGCCGGCAGCAGGCCGAGGCCCGCCACCTCGCCGGCGCCGGACTCGACGTCGTCCACAATGGACTCCGCGAGCATCTGGTAGCCGCCGCAGATGCCGAGCACCGGGCGGCCGGCCGCGGCGCGGGCCGCCACCGCCGTGTCGAGGCCGCGGTCGCGCAGCCAGGCGAGGTCGCTCACCGTGGCCCGCGACCCGGGCAGCACCACGACGTCCGCCGCGGCGACCACGTCGGGGTCGGCGGTCAGCGTCACGGTGACGCCGGGTTCGGCGGCGAGGGCGTCGACGTCGGTGGCGTTGGACGCGCGCGGGAACCGGACCACGGCCACGCCGAGCCCACCGCCCCGCGTTTCCCGGCGCCAGCCCGCCGCGGCCAGGGCGTCCTCGGAGTCGATCCACACCCGGTCGAGCCACGGCAGCACGCCCAGCACCGGACGCCCGGTGACCTTCTCGAGGCTGTCGAGGCCCGGTCGCAGCAAGCCGACGTCGCCGCGGAACTTGTTGACCACCCAGCCCGCGACCAGCGCCTGGTCCTCGGCCGAGAGCAGCGCGAGGGTGCCGAACATCGCGGCCAGCACACCGCCGCGGTCGATGTCGCCGACGACGAGCACCGGCAGCCCGAACCGCCGCGCGAGCCCCATGTTGACGTAGTCGCCGCCGCGCAGGTTGATCTCCGCCGGGCTGCCCGCGCCTTCGCAGACGACGACGTCGTAGCGCGTGCTGAGGTCTTGGTAAGCGGCGAAGGCGATCTCGGCCAGCCCGGCCCGGCCGGTCGCGTACTCCCCCGCGTCGAGGACGCCGAACGGCTTCCCGAGCGCGACGACGTGGCTGCGCCGGTCGCTGCCGGGCTTCAGCAGCACGGGGTTCATGGCGGCTTCGGGCTCGACGCCGGCCGCGCGCGCCTGCAGCCACTGGGCGCGGCCGATCTCGGCGCCGTCGGCGCAGACCATGGAGTTGTTCGACATGTTCTGCGCTTTGAAGGGCGCGACCCGGGCCCCGCGGCGCGCCAGCCACCGGCAGATCCCGGCGGTGACCAGGCTCTTCCCGGCATCGGACGTCGTACCGGCGACGAGCAGGCCGCTCATCGTGCGTTGTCCACAGCCGGGCCGAAGTCGGCGGAGTTGTCCACAGATCGCCGAACGGCGCTTGCCACGGCCGCCCTGCCGATAAACTGGACAGGGGACGCCCCCCAGGGAGTGGTGGGGGCTGCGCTCGCGACGCCTGCGCTCGCGGCGACCGCACTGGCAGCGGCTGCGCTCGCGGCGGCGGCCGCACCGGCGGCGACCACAACCGCGGCCAGTCCCACTAGCCGGGACAGCCGCACCGCCCGCCGTAGATCGACCGGCTCCGGGTCGCGGCCCTCGCCGAGCCGGGCCCGGCTCTCGACCTCACCGCCGTAGCTGTTCGTCCCGCCGAGCCGGATGTCCAGCGCGCCGGCGAACGCGGCTTCGACCTGGCCCGCGTTGGGGCTCGGGTGCCGCCCGCCGTCACGGCGCCAGATCCGCCAGGCACCGCCTGCCCGCCCACCGGCCAGCGGCGCGCCCAACGCCGTGAGCACCGCGCCGAGCCGCGACGGCACCAGGTTGACAACGTCGTCGGCGCGCGCGGCGGCCCACCCGAAGCGGCCGTAGCGCGGCGAACGGTAGCCGACCATCGCGTCGAGCGTGTTGAGCGCGCGGTAGCCGAGCAGGCCGGGAACCCCCGCGACGGCGCCCCAGAACAGCGGCGCGACCACGGCGTCCGAGGTGTTCTCGGCGATCGATTCGGTGGCCGCGCGGGTCAGCTCGGCGGAGTCGAGCGTCGTCGCGTCGCGCGCGCAGAGGTGCGAAAGCCGCTGACGCGCTCCGGGCACTTCGCCGGCTTCGAGCAGCCGGGCCATCTCGGCGCCTTCGGCGGCGAGGCCGCGTCCGCCGAGCACTACCCACGTACAGACAGCCGTCGTCGCGAAGCGCACGAAGGGACGTCGCCGCGTCGCGACCTGAAGCGCGACGCCCAGCCCCACGGCACCGGAGGCGCACAACCCCGCGTACGCGACTCCACGCGGCTTCGAATCGGCCCACATGCGACGTTCGAGACGGGCCGCGGCGGTTCCGAAGACGGCTACCGGATGCCCCCGACGGGGGTCACCGAACAGGGTGTCGGCGACATATCCGGTCACGAGTCCGGCCGCGGTTGTCCCTAGACGGAGTGGCACGTGGCGAACCGTAGCGCGTGCACCAGAATGCCGGGTATGACTGTGCCCAATGCCGCCTCCGCGGGAAGAAGTGCGTCGGCGGGGCCCAATGCCGCCTCCGCGGGAAGAAGTGCGTCGGCGGGGCCCAATGCCGCCTCCGCGGGAAGAAGTGCGCCGACGGGGCTGAGCCACCGGCTGGCGGGGTATCTCGAAGCCCTGGCGCGGGCGCTACGCCGGTACGGACACGGCGAAGACAAGGTGCTGGTCCTCGGCGGTGTCCGCTCGGGGAAGTCACGGCACGCCGAACGGCTCGTCGCGCACCACCCGCACCTCGTCTACGTCGCGCCCGGCCTGCCCGCGGGCGACGACGACGCGGAATGGGCCGCGCGGGTGGCCGCGCACCAGGCGCGGCGGCCGGCGCACTGGAGGACCGTCGAGACCACCGACCTGGCCGGGATCCTCCGCACGGCGACCGAGCCACTGCTGATCGACTGCCTCGGCACCTGGCTCTCCCGGGTGCTGGACGACGTCGGCGCGTGGCGGCAGCAGGCGGGCTGGGAGCATCGGCTGGACGACCGGCTGGAGGACTTCCTGGCCGCGTGGGCCGCGGCGCGGGTGCCGGTGGTCGCGGTCAGCAACGAGGTCGGCAGCGGTGTGGTGCCCGCGACGTCATCCGGACGGCTGTTCCGTGATGTGCTGGGCGCACTCAACAACCGGGTGTCCGCCGACGCCGACCGGGTCGTGCTGGTCGTCGCGGGCCGGGCGCTCGACCTGTAACAGGAGGCGCCCGTGTTCGACGTACCCGTGCCAGACGCAGCCGCCCGCGCCGCCGCGCAGGAGCGGCTCGACGGCCTGGTCAAGCCGCTCGGCTCGCTGGGCAGGCTGGAGGAGATCGCCGCCTGGCTGGCCGCGGCGCACGGCAGCGTGCCGCCGCGCCCCCTCGACGACGTCCGCGTGGTCGTGTTCGCGGGCGACCACGGCGTGTCCGCGCTCTCGGCGTACCCGCGCGAGGTGACCGCGGCGATGGTGCGGGTGTTCCTGGCCGGGAAGAGCGGCGTGAACGTGCTGGCCGCCCAGGTCGGCGCGCGGGTCCGGGTGGCCGACCTCGGCGTCGACTGGGACGGCGCGGACGTCCCGGCTTCCGTCACGGCCCACAAGATCCGCCGCGGTTCGGGCTCGATCGACGTCGAGGACGCGCTTTCGCCAGGTGAGGCGCAGGCGGCGTTCGACGCGGGCCGCGCGATCGCGGACGAAGAGCGCGACGCCGACGTCCTGATCCCGGGCGACATGGGGATCGGCAACACGGCGATGTGCGCGGCGCTGGTCGCGGCGTCGCTGGGGCTGCCCGCGGCGGAGGTCGTCGGCACGGGCACCGGGGTGGACGCGGCCGGGCTGGCGCGGAAGACGGCGTCGGTGTCGGCGGCGCTGGCCCGGACCGTGGGCCGGACGGAGGACCCGTTCGAGCGCTTGACGGCGCTGGGCAGCGCGTGCGTCGCGGCGACGGCGGGGTTCCTCGTCCAGGCGGCGGTGCACGGCATCCCGGTGCTGCTCGACGGAGTGTTTTCGGGCGCGGCGGCCCTGGTGGCCCGCGACATCGCGCCCGGCGCGGAGCAGTGGTGGCTGGCCGGCCACCGCTCGACGGAGCCGTCGCAGGCGTTCGCGCTGAAGGCGCTCGGCCTGGAGCCGATCCTGGACTTCGGCCTGCGGCTCGGCGAGGGCAGCGGCGCGGTCCAGGCGATCCCGACGCTGCGGGCGGCCCGCGCGATCCTGGCCGACATGGGCCTGCTGGCAGACTTGGCATGAGCGCAGCCCCCGCCACTCCCTGGGGGGCGTCCCACGTCCAGTCTATCGGCTCCCCCGGTGCAAAAGGCCCCGCTCGGCGATCTGTGGACAACTCCGCCGAGTTCGCATCGCCTGTGGACAACTTGAGCCGGGGGGTGGCACTCGGTGCCCTGAACGCACCCAATGTGGCGTTCGGTGCATCCAACGCACCCAAAGCCACATTCGGTGCATCCAACGCACCCAAAGCCACATTGGGGCGCTCGTGAGCCGCTGGGGTGACTCCGCGCGGATGGCCGTCGGGACGCTGACCACCGTGCCCGTCCCGGCGCCCCGCGTTATCGACCGCCGGGTCGCGGGCGGCGCCATGCTGCTCGCGCCCCTCGCCGCCGTTCCGCTCGCCGCGGCCGCCGGGCTCGTCGTCGCCGCTGGAACAGCCCTGCACCTGCCCGCGCTCGCCACCGCGGCCTTGGCCCTCGGCGCCGTCGCGCTCGGCAGCCGCGGCCTGCACCTCGACGGGCTCGCCGACACCGCCGACGGCCTCGGCGCCTCCTACGACCGCGCCAAGGCCCTCGACGTCATGCGCCGGGGCGACTCCGGCCCCACCGGGGTCGCGACCCTCGTGTTCGTCCTGCTCGTGCAGGCCGGGGCGCTCACCGGAGCCATCGGCGCCGGCCACGGGATCGCCGCCGCGGTCGCGGGCGTGCTCGTCGGCCGCTGCACGCTCTCGATGTCCTGCGCGCGCGGAGTGCCGTCGGCGCGGCCGGAGGGGCTCGGTGCCACCGTCGCCGGCTCGGTCCCGAGAACCGCCACGATCGCGATCGCCGCGATCGCGGCCGCGCTCGCCACGCTCATCCCCGGCCTGCCCTGGTGGCGCGGCGTAGTCGCGGTCGCCCTCGCGTACACCACAGCCGCGGTCCTCCTCATCAGGTGCGCGAAACGGCTCGGCGGGATCACCGGCGACGTCCTCGGCGGCTGCCTCGAAGTCTCCGTGGCCGCGGCCCTGCTCGCCCTTTCGTGGTGATCGTGTCAACCCGCGGCGACCGGTCGGCGTGTAGTGAGGGAGAACGCCGACAAGGGAGGTGGTCGAGCCGTGCCTCGGCCGGAAACGACGGCGGACGGGCCCGTCGCGGACCTGTTCCGCCGGCAGCGGCCCGATCTGCTGCGGCTCGCCGTGCTGCTGCTCGGTGACCGGGCCATGGCCGAGGACGTCGTCCAGGACGCCTTCGTGGCGCTGCACCGGAAGTGGCCCACGCTGACGGACCCGGCGTCGGCTGCCGGATACCTGCGGGTCTCGGTGGTGAACGGCGCGCGGTCGGCCCAGCGGCGCCGGACGACGGTCTGGCGGCACCTCAAGGCCGGTGAACCGGAGGCGCTCCCGGCAGCGGACGCCGGCGTGCTGCTCGCCGAGGAACACCGGACGGTGCTCATCGCGGTCCGGCGGCTCCCCCGCCGGCAGCGCGAGGTGCTGGTGCTGCGGTACTGGGCCGGGCTTTCCGAGGCCGAGATCGCGGACACCCTCGCCGTCTCCCGCGGGACGGTCAAGACCTGCGCGTCCCGCGCCCTCACCAAGCTCGCGGACCTGCTCGGAGGACCCGATGGACACTGAAATCGAGGACCGGCTGCGGCGGGCGTTCAGCGCCCTCGCGTCCACTGTGGACAGCGTGGACACTGTCGACATGGAGGCGGCGCCGGCCGCACGGCCCCGGCGCCGGCTGACCCCTGTCTTCGCCGCCGCGACCGCCGTCGTCCTGGTCGCCGCCGGGGTGGTCTTCGCCGTCACCCGGCCCACGCCCGGACCCGTCCCCGTGACGCCGGCGACCGCGGCTTCGCCTTCCGCGTCGGCGCGGTCGTTCTCCTTCGACCTGCTGACCCACTGCGGTGTCGACGAAGCGAAGATCGGCGGCACCTACTTCGAGGCCGAGCACCCGATCGTCGGCCCCGCCGTCAGCGCGCCCGCCGGGTGGGACAACCCGTACCAGCGCGGAACCATGACCCTGCTTTCCCCGGACACCGCCGTCTTCCACGACGACCACGGGCACGAAGTCCGCTTCCGCGCCCGTCCCGGGGCGACGGCGTTCAAACTCCTCTGCGACTGACCAGCGCCGCGAGGAAGCCGTCGGTGGTCGCCCGGTCGCGGACCGCGAGCCGGAGGTGGTCCGGGCCGAGGCCGGGGAAGGTGTCGCCGCGGCGGACCGCGTAACCCGCCTCACGCAGACGCGCGCGAAGCACCATCGCGTCAGGGATGCGCACCAGCACGAACGGGCCGCGCGGGTCACCCAGAACCTCGACGTCCGCCTCGGCCAACCGCGACACCAGGTACTCGCGGTCCGACTCCGCCGCGACGGCCAGCTTTTCCGCTTCCTCCAAAGCGGACGGACGGCAGCACGCCACCGTCGCCACTCCGGCCAAAGTGGACACCGACCACGGCACCTGCACCTCTCGCAACCGCTCGACGACGTCGGCCTCGGCGAGCACATACCCCGCCCGCAACCCAGCCAAGCCCCAGGTCTTCGTCAGGCTGCGCAGCACGGCAACGCCGGGCGCACCGCCGGCCAGGCTTTCGGCCTCGCCGGGGACCGCGTCCAGGAAAGCTTCGTCGACCACCAGGAGCCGCCCGGGCCGGGCCAGCGAACGCAAGGCCGACGCCGGGTGCAGCACCGACGTCGGGTTCGTCGGGTTGCCCACGAACACCAGGTCCGCGTCGTCCGGGACCAGCGCCGGGTCCAGCACGAAACCGTCCTCTTCGGACAAGATCACGCGCGAAACCGCGTGCCCGGCTGCCCGCAGCGCGGCTTCCGGCTCGGTGAACTGCGGGTGCACGACCACCGCGTGCCGCGGCCGAAAAGCCGACGCGAGCAGGGTGAACGCCTCCGCCGCGCCCGCCGTGACCAGGACTTCCGCCTCCGGACGCCCGTGCCGCGCCGCTACCGCACGCGTCGCTTCCGCAGCGGACGGATAGGCGGCGAGATCGTCCAAAGCGGACGCCAGCTCCCGTCGCAGCCACTCCGGCGGCCGCGGCAGCCGGACGTTCACCGCGAGGTCCACCAGCCCCGGCCCGACCTCGCGGTCGCCGTGGTGGTGCAGGTCGTAGTCACGCACGGGCGAACCCACGAGCCCGCGCGGCGAATCGGTGGGCCAACTCGGGATACCCGGCCCAGTGGACGTGCAGGTAGGACGCGTTCAGCGTCGGCGACGCGAAGCCGTCCAGTTGCCGGTCCCAGCCCCAGGCCGCCGCGGCACCGTGCGACGGCGTCACCTCGGTGCGGTGGAACTCGTGCCCGGTGACGCGCTGCCCGGCCGCGGCCAGGAGGTTGTCCTCGACGGCGACCGCGCGCCGGTAGCCGAGCTTGCCGCGGGCGGTCATCTTGGCGTCCGCGGGCACGGCGCCGACCATCGGCACGCCGTCCAGGGACTGGCACAGGTACAGCAGTCCCGCGCATTCCGCGCTCACCGGCATCCCACGCTCGATCGCGGAGGCCACTTCGGCGCGCAACGCCGTGTTCGCCGACAGCTCGGCCGCGTGCACCTCGGGAAACCCGCCACCGAAGTACAGCCCGGCACAACCGTCCGGCAAAGCCTTGTCACGCAAGGGGTCGACGTCCACGACGTCGACGCCGCCCGCGGCGAGCAACTCGATGTTCTCGGTGTAGCGGAAGGTGAACGCCGGGCCGCCCGCGGCCGCGACCGTCACCCGCGGACCGTCCACTCCGGACGGCTCCCAAGCGGGCGCGGAGAGCCGGGAGGCGCCGGAGGCGATCCGCACGATCGCGCCGAGATCAACGCCGTCGGCGACCCACGCGGCGAGCGAAGGCAGCACGCGCTCGGCCTCGGCGGCCCGTTCCGCCGCGGGCACCAGCCCGAGGTGCCGGCTCGGCGCGTGGATCTCCTCGTTGCGGTACAACGCGCCCAGCAGCGGGACGCCGGTGGCCTCCAGCGCGGACGCGATCTCGTCGCGGTGCCGCCGCGAGCCCAGCTTGTTGAGGATCACGCCGGCGAGCCGCACGCGGTGGTCGTAGTGGGCGAACCCGAGCACGGTCGCGGCGACGCTGCGCGAGGCGGCCGAAGCGTCGACGACCAGCACCACCGGCGCGTCGAGCAGCCGGGCGACGTGCGCGGTGGACGCGTAGCCCTCGGTGCCCAGCGCCCCGTCGAACAGACCCATCACGCCCTCGATCACGGCGATGTCGGCGCCGAGGGAACCGTGCCGCAGCAACGGGATCAGCCGGTCTTCGCCCTGGAGGAACGGGTCGAGGTTCCGCGCCGGGCGCCCGGTGGCGAGCGCGTGGTAGCCCGGATCGATGAAGTCGGGCCCGACCTTGTGCCCGGAAACGCGGTGCCCGGCCGCGCGGAGCGCCGCCATCAGCCCGGCGGCGACGGTGGTCTTGCCGTGCCCGGAGCCGGGCGCGGCGATCACCACCCGCGCTACCACTCGATCCCCCGCTGGCCCTTCTGCCCGCTGTCCATCGGGTGCTTGACCTTGGTCATCTCGGCGACCAGGTCCGCGGCCTCGACGAGCTCCGGCGGCGCGTACCGGCCCGTGATGACGACATGCTGGTGCCCGGGCCGCGAGACCAAAGTGGACACGACGTCGTCGACTTCGAGCCAGCCCCACTTGAGCAAGTAGGAAAACTCGTCGAGGACGTAGAAGCCGTGTGTTTCGGCGGCGAGGCGGCGCTTGATCTCGGCCCAGCCCTCACGCGCGTTCGAGGCGTGGTCGTCTTCGCTGCCGGACTTGCGCGCCCAGCTCCAGCCCTCGCCCATCTTGTGCCACTCGACCGGGCCGCCCTCACCGGTTTCGTCGTGCAGCCGGCCCAGCGCGCGGAACGCGGCTTCCTCGCCGACGCGCCACTTCGCCGACTTGACGAACTGGAACACGCCGATCGACCAGCCCTGGTTCCAGGCGCGCAGCGCCATCCCGAACGCGGCCGTCGACTTGCCCTTCATCTCCCCGGTGTGCACGGCGAGCAGCGGCCGGTTGCGGCGCTGGCGCGTGGTCAGTCCGTCGTCCGGGACGACCTCGGGTTTTCCCTGCGGCATCAGGCGGCCCTCCCGGTCCGGGCGCGGACGGCGCCGGCCAGCGACTCCGCGGCGACGTCGGCCAGCGGCACGTGTTCCGCGCCGAGGTGGGCGGCCAGGTCGGCGGCCAGGCCGAGCCGCATCTTCCCGCTCTCGCAGTCCATCACGACGGCGGTGACGCCGGTGAGCAGCCCGGCCGCGGCCTGGGCGCGCGCGACGGCGTCCGGCCCGCTGGTGGCCCGGCCGTCGGTGACGACGACCAGCAGCGGACGGCGCCGCGGATCGCGGATCTCCTCGACGCGCAGCACGCGCGCCGCTTCCAGGAGCCCTTCGGCCAGCGGTGTCCGGCCGCCGGTGGGCAGGCCGTCGAGCCGGGACGCGGCCGCGTCGACGCTGATCGTCGGCGGCAGCGCCAGTTCGGCGGCGTCGCCGCGAAAAGTCACGAGCCCGACCTTGTCGCGGCGCTGGTAGGCGTCGAGCAGCAGCGACAGCACCGCGGACTTGACCTCGCGCATCCGCGCCTTGGCCCCCATCGAGCCGGACGCGTCCACGCAGAACAGCACGAGATTGCCCTCGCGCCCTTCCCGCAGCGCGAACCGCAGGTCCTCCGGCCGCAGCTTCAGGCCGGCGCCGTCGCGGCCGCGGGCTTTCTGGTGCGGCGCCGCGGCTTTGACGGTCGCGACCAGGTGCGGCCGCCCGTCCCGGACGCTCGGGGGCTGGACGCCGATGGTCCGCCCGCTGTCGGTGATGGCCCGCGAACGGCGTCCGCGCTCGCCTTCGCCCATGCCCTTGACGCGGAAGACCCGCGCCTTGAACGTTTCCCCGGCGCCGACGGTCTTCTGCCGGCCGCCGCTTTGCCGCGGTTCGCCTTGCGGCGCGTCGTCGCTGCCCTGCGGCGCCGGGGCTTCGTCCTGCTGGGGTGTGGAGCCTGAGCCAGGGCCGTCGTCCTCGGGGCCGGGCTCCGGTGGCTGGGCGTCCTGCAAGGCCTGCTCCAGCTGCTCTTCGGAGATCCCCGGGGCGTCGAACGGGTTCCGGCGGCGCCGGTGCGGCAGCGCGAGGCGCGCGGCGACGCGGACGTCGTCGGTGGTCACCTCGTCGCGACCGGCCCAGGCCGCGTGCGCCACCGCGGTGCGCGCGGTGACGATGTCCGCGCGCATGCCGTCGACCTCGAACGACGCGCAGACCTCGGCGATCTGGCGCAGTGCGTCGTCGGGGAGCTTGACGGCGGGCAGAAGCCGTTGCGCCGCTTCGATGTCCGCGGCCAGCAGGGCGTCCTCGGCGGCGTACTCCGCGGCGAAGCCGCCAGGATCGGCTTCGTAGGCCAGCCGGCGCCGGACGACCTCGACGCGCTGCTCCGGATCGCGGCTGGAAGCGACCTCGACGGTCAGCCCGAACCGGTCCAGCAGCTGCGGCCGCAGCTCGCCCTCTTCCGGGTTCATGGTGCCGATCAGCACGAACCGCGCCGCGTGCGACACCGAGACGCCCTCGCGTTCCACGGTCGCGCGGCCCATCGCGGCGGCGTCGAGCAGGGTGTCGACGAGGTGGTCGTGCAGCAGGTTGACCTCGTCGACGTAGAGCAGCCCGCGGTGCGCGGCGGCCAGCAGGCCCGGCTGGAAGTCCGTGACGCCTTCGGCGAGCGCGCGCTCCAGGTGCAGGGAGCCGATGACGCGGTCCTCGGCCGCGCCGACCGGCAGCTCGACCAGCCGCGCGGGCCGCCGGTGGCTGTTCGCTCCGTCGTGCGGGCCGTCGGGGCAAAGCGGGTCAGGAGCCGCGGGATCGCAGGAGAACCGGCAGCCGTCCACGACGTCCACGCCGGGCAGCAGGCCCGCCAGCGCGCGCACCATGGTCGACTTCGCGGTCCCCTTCTCGCCGCGCACCAGCACCCCGCCGACGGCGGGCGAGATCGAGGACAGGACGAGCGCCAGGCGCAGGTCCGGCATCCCGACGACGGCGGTGAACGGGTACGGCTTCAACAGCGCTCCTGAGGTCGGCGACCGGCCGATCATCGCACAGCGCCCGCCTCGCTTAGGGTGGGAAATCGTGCGCGAAAAATCACGCTTGACCGTCGTCGGGATCGGGGCCGACGGGTGGACCGGGCTGTCGGAAGAAGCCCAGGCCCTGGTGCTCGGCGCCGACATCGTGCTGGGTGCGCCGCGGCAGCTGGCTTACCTGCCCGAGCAGGTCCGGGCCGAGCCGTGGCCGACGCCGTTGCTGCCCGGGCTCGACGCGGTCATCGCCGAGCACGAAGGCGCGCGGATCTGCGTCCTGGCCAGCGGAGATCCGTTCTTGTCGGGGGTCGGCACCACGTTGGTGGCACATGGATACGAGGTCGAGGCGCTGCCCGCGCTCTCGTCGGTGACACTGGCCAGGGCCCGGCTGGGCTGGTCCGCCGAGGAGACCGAGGTGGTGACCATCGTCGGCCGGTCGTCGGCCCGCGTCGCCCGGGTGCTGGCGCCGCGACGGCGGGTGCTCGTCCTGGGCGCCGACGCGACCGCGCTGCGCTCTCTGCTCACCGTGCGCGGGTACGCCGAGAGCGAGCTGATCGCGCTCGAAAACCTGGGCGGGCCCGACGAGCGCGTCTCCGACGGCTGGAGCGGCGAACCCGGCCCGCTGACGGTGTTCGCGCTGGAGTGCGCGGGTCCGGCGCTGCCGCTGATCGGCGTCCCGGACGACGTGTACGCCCACGACGGGCAGCTGACCAAGCGCGACCTGCGCGTGTCGGCGCTGGCCCGGCTCGCGCCGAGCCCCGGCGAGCTGCTGTGGGACGTCGGGGCGGGCGCCGGCAGCGTCGGCATCGAGTGGTCGCGGCTGCACGGCCTGAACCGCGCGATCGCGATCGAGCGCGACCCCGAACGCGCCGAGCGGATCAGCCGCAACGCGGTGGACCTGGGCGTCCCGGAACTGGAGGTGGTGACCGGCGAAGCACCCGAATCGCTGAGCGCGCTCCCCGTGCCGGACGCCGTCTTCATCGGCGGCGGGGTGACGGCACCGGGCGTCCTGGACGCGTGCCTCGCCACGGGCGCGCGGGTGGTCGCGCACGGCGTCACGCTGGAGGCCGAGCAGGTCCTGGCGCGCGCGTACGAGCACCACGGCGGCGAGCTGCTGCGCATCAGCGTCGAACACGCCGCGCCGCTCGGCGGGTTCAGCGGGTGGACGCCCGCCCGCACGGTGACCCAGTGGAGCAACCGATGACCGTCTACTTCGTGGGCGCCGGGCCGGGCGCCGCGGATCTGATCACCGTGCGCGGCCGCGACCTGCTCGGCCGCTGCGGTGTCTGCCTCTACCCGGGCAGCATGACGCCGACCGACCTCCTGGCGTACTGCGCGCCCGGGACCGAGCTGGTGGACACGGCGAACCTCAGCCTCGAGCAGATCGTCGCGAAGATGACCGACGCGCATCGCGCCGGGCACGTCGTCGCGCGGCTGTGCTCCGGTGACCCGTCGCTCTACAGCGCCGTCGCCGAGCAGATGCGCCGGCTCGACGCCGCCGAAGTGCCGTACGAGGTCGTCCCCGGTGTGCCCGCCTTCGCCGCTTCGGCGGCAGTGCTCGGCCGGGAGCTGACCGTGCCGGAAGTCGGGCAGAGCCTGGTGATCACCCGGGTGCGGGCCCGGTCGACCGCGATGCCGCCGGGCGAGACCCTCGCCGCGTTCGCCGCCACCGGCGCCACTCTGGCGCTGCACCTGGCGATCAACCACGTCGAGCGGGTGGCCGGGGAGCTGGTCCCGCACTACGGCGCCGATTGCCCGGTCGCCGTCGTCGCGCTCGCTTCGCAGCCCGGCGAAACCGTGGTGCGCGGTGTGCTCGGCGAACTCCCGGTGCTGGTCCGCGAAGCCGGGATGACGCGCGCGGCCACCATCTTCGTCGGCCGGGTGCTCGCCGCGGCGGGCTTCCCCGACAGCTTCCTCTATTCGAGTGCCCGTGACCGGGCGAACCAACCGGAGTCGTTGTGACCGAACTGCGTTGGGGCCTGCTGGCCGCCGGGACCATCGCCGCCCACTTCGCCGCGGGCGTCGAGGAGAGCAAGCACGGCGTGCTGACCGCCGTCGCCGCGCGATCCGCCGACCGGGCGCGGGACTTCGCGGCGCGCTTCGAGATCCCGAAGGCCTACGGCAGCTACGAAGACCTCCTCGCCGACCCGGACGTCGACGCCGTGTACGTCTCGACACCGCACGCGATGCACAAGGAATGGGCCATCGCCGCGGCCGAAGCGGGCAAGCACGTGCTGTGCGAGAAGCCGCTGACGGTCACCGCCGCCGAAGCCGAAGAGGTGATCGGCGCGGCCCGCGAACACGACGTCTTCCTGATGGAGGCGTTCATGTACCGGCTGCACCCGCAGACGCGGCGGCTGGTCGAGCTGATCGCGAGCGGCGCCATCGGCGAAGTCCGCGCGGTCGACACGACCTTCTCCTTCGACAGCAACCCGGAGGAGACCGCCCGCCTCGGCGACCCGGCGCTCGGCGGCGGCGGGATCCTCGACGTCGGCTGCTACTGCACGTCGCTGGCGCGGCTGGTCGCCCAGGCCGCGACCGGACAGGACGCTGTGGAGCCGGTCGAGGTCAGCGGGATGGCGAAACTCTCGCGAACCGGCGTCGACGAGTACGCGACCGGCCTCTTGCGGCTGCCCGGCGACATCCTGGCGACGATCTCGTGCGGGATCCGGCTGGCCCGGGAGGACGGCATCCGCGTGTTCGGCACGCAGGGGCAGCTCCACGTGCCGCGGCCGGCGTGGATCCACCCGCTGCGGACGCCGGGCACGTCCCAGATCATCCTGACGCCGTCCTCCGGCGAGCCGAAGGTCATCGAGGTCGAAGCGACCCAGGGTGTCTTCGCGCGCGAAGCGGACCATGTGGCCGCGCACGTCGACGACCGGCAGGCGCCCGAGCTGACCTGGGCGGAGACGCTGGCCAACATGCGGACCCTGGACAGGTGGCGCGAAGCGGTCGGCTACGGACGCCCTTCGTGATCCTCGTCCTCGGCGGGACCGGCGAAGCGCGAAAGCTCGCCGAAGACCTCGTAGAGCGCGAAGTGCGCGTTGTCTCGTCGCTCGCCGGGCGCGTCGCCCGCCCACGGCTACCGGTCGGCGAAGTGCGCGTAGGCGGCTTCGGCGGCCCGGAAGGTCTCGCCGCCTGGCTGCGCGAGAACGACGTACGCGCCGTCGTCGACGCGACGCATCCCTTCGCCGAACGCATCGGCACCAACGCCGCAAAAGCGGCAGAGAGCGCGAAAGTCCCCTTGCTCCGCCTGGCCCGGCCGGGGTGGCAGCCCGCGGAAGGCGACGTCTGGCACTGGGCCGACGACCTCGCCGAGGCGGCCCGGAAACTTCCGGACCTGGGGAAACGCGTCTTCCTGACCAGCGGCCGCCAGGGTCTGCCCGCCTTCGCGCACCTCGACGACCTGTGGTTCCTGATCCGCTGCGTCGACCCGCCCGCGCCCCCGCTGCCGCGCCACCACGAGCTGATCCTCGCCCGCGGCCCCTACGAAGTGGCCGCGGAACGCGAGCTGCTCGGCCGGGTCGACGTCCTGGTCACCAAGGACTCGGGCGGCACCCAGACCAGCGCGAAGCTGGCCGCGGCCCGGGAGCTGCGAAAACCCGTCCTGCTGGTCCGGCGGCCGCCGCGCCCGGCGACCGAGACCGCCGAAACCGTCCCCGAAGCCGTCGAATGGGTCCTGCGCCGATGATCGAAGAGTTCTACGAAGTCCTGCGTAAGCGGCGGGACGTCCGCGGCGAGTTCACCGGCGAGCCGATCCCCGAAGCCACCCTCACCAGGATCCTCGAAGCCGCGCACGCCGCGCCGAGCGTCGGGCTCACCCAGCCCTGGGACTTCGTGCTGGTCGACGACCTCGCCACGCGCGAGAAGTTCGCGAAGCACGTCCACGAGGAGCGGGAGGTCTTCGCGGACCAGCTCAGCGAAGACCGCGCGAGCACCTTCGCCAACATCAAGATCGAGGGCATCCTCGAGTCGAGCCTCGGCGTCGTCGTCACCTACGACCCGGCGCGCGGCGCGCCCGACGTGCTCGGCCGGCACGCCATCGCCGACGCCGGCCTGTACTCGGTGTGCCTCGCGATCCAGAACCTGTGGCTCGCTGCCACCGCCGAAGGCCTCGGCGTCGGCTGGGTGAGCTTCTACCGCGAACCGTTCCTCGGCGAGCTGCTCGGCGTCCCCGCCGGTATCCGGCCCGTCGCGTGGCTGTGCGTCGGCCCGGTGAGCCGGCTCGAAGCCGTGCCCGACCTGGAACGTCACGGTTGGCGTAGCCGCCGTCCCCTGACCGTGGCGATCCACCACGGACGGTTCACCCCGCGTGATCCGGGGGCTGCGTCAACCGCCGACCTCTGACCCGTTAGCGTTGCGCCGATGCGTCTGATTGCCGTAGCGCTGGGGTTGCTCTCGGCCTTGTGCGCGCTGGCTTTCCCCTTCCTGCCGGTGGTGCAGGACACGGCGGAGGTCGTCTGGCCGACCGGCAGCGACACCCGCTCCGTCAACGCGCCCTTGACCGGGTACTGGGCCCAGGACCTGCGCGCCGAACTGCCGTGCGCGGCCATCCGCTCGGTCGACGCCCGCACCGGCGGTCCCGGCCTGCTCTTCGCCACCGTGCCGGACGGCCGCACCGACCCGAAGGCCGGCAACGGCGTCGGCCTGCAGCTGCGCGTCGACAACGGCGTGCTGCTCGCCTCCAGCCAGGGCCAGCAGATCGCCCAGCAGCCGCTGCCCGCCGAGAAGTGCGACGTCGAGCTGGACGTCGACGCGACGCAGATGACGCTGGCCGTCGCCGGCACGCCGGTGTTCCACGCCGAGGGCGACGTCCGCCCCCGCGTCGTCGGCATCTACTCCTCGATCAACTCGATCAAGGACCCGATCGCCGGCCTGCACGTCTCGATCGTGCCGGACACGCGCTACCAGACTTCGCCGACCGCGCTGAAGGTCGGCGTCGGCGTGCTCGCCGCGCTGTCCCTGATCGGCTCCCTGATCGCGGTCTGGCGCCGCGACTCCGGCTTCGCGCGCCGCGCCCCGCGCTGGGCGCCGGTCGGCTGGTGGCGGCTGACGCTGCGGGACGCCACGGTGATCGTCGCGCTCGGCGCGTGGGTCTTCATCGGGCCGGTGACTTCCGACGACGGCTACATCCTCACGATGGCCAGGGTCACCGAGCAGACCGGGTTCCTCACCAACTACCACCGCTGGTTCGGCGTCGCCGAAGCCCCCTTCGGCTGGTTCTACCACCTGTTCGAGCTGATGGCGCACGTCAGCGTGGTGCCGCCGTGGATCCGGCTGCCGTCGTTCCTGCTCGGCGTGCTCAGCTGGCTGCTGATCAGCCGCGAGGTCATGCCGCGGCTGGGCACCCAGATCCGCACCAGCGCCCCGGCGGGCTGGGCCGCCGCGACGGTGTTCCTGATCTGGTGGATGCCCTACAACAACGGCGTCCGCCCGGAACCGGTCGCCGCGCTGGGCTCGCTGCTGGCGATCTGCGCGGTGGAGCGCGCGCTGGTGACGCGGCGGCTGCTGCCGCTGTGCCTCGGCCTGACCGCGGCCGGGTTCACACTGGCCGCGACGCCGACCGGGCTGATCGCGGTGGCGCCGTTCCTGGTCGCCGCGCGCCCGCTGTTCAAGCTGGTGCGCCAGCGCGCGACCGAGAACGGCTGGCTGCCGGTGCTCGCGCCGGTCGCCGCGGCCGGGCTGCTGGTGCTGGTCACGGTGTTCGCCGACCAGACCTTCGCGACCGTGCAGGAGGCGACCCGGATCCGCACCCAGGTCGGCCCGAACCTGTCGTGGTTCCAGGAGCTCTCGCGCTACCAGCTGCTGTTCGAGAGCCTGCCGGACGGCTCGGCGCCGCGCCGGTTCCCGGTGCTGCTGGTGCTGCTGTGCACCGGCACCTGCCTCGTGATGCTGCTGCGCCGCGGCCGCATCCCCGGCGCGTCGCTCGGCCCGGCCCGCCGCCTGATCGGCACGACGGCGCTGTTCTTCCTGCTGCTCGCCCTGACGCCGACGAAGTGGACGCACCACTTCGGCGCGTTCGCCGCGGTGGGCGCGTCGATGGCGGCGCTGACCGCGCTCGCGACCAGCTCGACGGTGCTGCGGTCCAAACGCAACCGCGCCGCCTTCCTCGCCGGGCTGCTGGTCGTCGCCGCGCTGGCCGCGACCGGGCCGAACACCTACTGGTTCGTCTCGCGCCTCGGCGTCCAGTGGACGAACGTGGCGCCGTCGATCGGCGGCATCGGCCTGTCCACGATCCTCCTGGTGGCGGCCGCGATCGCCGGGATCTACGCGTTCGTCGAGAACGTCCGCGCGCACCGGCCGGGCCTGCCGGACCAGCCGCAGGAAGGCAGGCTGCGCGCGCTGCGGCTCGGGTCGCTGTCGCTGGTGGTGGTCTGCGGCCTGGTGGCGGCGGGCGAGTTCGTCACGATGGCGTGGGCGATCCACAACCAGGCCGGCAGCTACAGCCTGGGCGCCGCGAACATCGGGCACCTGTTCGGCAAGAGCTGCAACCTCTCCGACCACGTCATGGTCGAGCGCGACGCGGCGACGAGCATCCTGCGCACGCAGTCCGAGCAGCGGACCGTCGCGGAGAAGGCCAAGGAGCCGGCGTCGCCGCTACCCGACCCCGACCGCGACAACGGCCGCGTCCAGACCGGCTTCCACACCCGCCCGGTCGACGACAAGGACCCGCTGGCCGAGCCGCCGCACGGGTTCACGCCCGAGAAGGTGCCGATGTGGTCGAGCTTCCTCGACCCGGAGACGCGCGCCGGCCGCCTGCGCAGCGACTGGTACGCGCTGACCGAGAAGCCGGCGGACGGCCAGATCGTGGTCGCGACGGCGGGCGCGGCCCGGCGGCCGACGTCGGTCAGCCTCGACTACGGCGTCGACACCCCGAACGGCGTGAAGATCCTGCGCAGCCAGTTCATGCTGCCGCCGGGCGCGGGGACCAATGGCTGGAACGACACCCGCATCAACCTGCGCGACCTCCCGCCGGAGACGAACGCGGTCCGCGTCAACATCGTCGACAACGACCTCACGGAGGACGGCTGGATCGCGGCGTCGGCCCCGCGCGTCCCCACGTTCACGACGCTGACGGACCGGATCGGTTCGAAGCCGGTGTACGTCGACTGGCCGGCGTCGTTCGTGTACCCGTGCGTCCAGCCGGTGACGTCCCACGACGGGATCTCCCAGGTCCCGGACTACCGCATCACGGCAGGCGCGCTGGCGGACGAGGCCCAGTGGGCGTCCTCGACCAACGGCGGGCCGATCGGCTGGCTGGAGGAGCTGGCCGAGGAGCCGGAGGTGCCGAGCTACCTGATCGGCCAGCCGAGCCAGTCCTGGGGCCAGCTGCTGCAGATCGAGCCGTTCACCGAGGGCATCGCGCCCACGGTGGTGCACGGGGAGAAGACGGTGCCGGGCTGGTGGTCACCAGGTCCGGGCCCGCGCCAGCCGAACGGCAAGGACCCGACGCGCTAGCGCAAGCTGCTTGACGTTCGGGCCGAGCGCCCCAATGTGGCGTTCGGTGCGTCCAACGCACCCAAAGCCACATTCGGTGCGTCCAACGCACCCAACGCCACATTGGGGCGCAACCCCGGACCCTGTCAACGAACCGGACGCGCGACCCTAGGCACGGCGTCAGAGCTTCGTCCACGCCGAACGGCGGTGGAGGTGAAACCCCGCCCGGCCGAGGTTGGCCGCGCTCGCCGAGCCGGGCCGGGCCGTCGCCACAGCCAATGTGCACCCCGCTTCGCCGGCCGCTTGGAGGCGGCGGCGCAGCAACCTGGGTTGCGCGCCCCGGCCCCGGTGCGCACGCAGGGTCGAAGCGGCTCCGAGCACCGCGACGTCGCCGTGGATCGTCATGCCCGCGGCGGCGATCGGCGTCTCCCGCTCCACCACCAGGAACCGTCGCATCGCCGTCATCCGGTGTTCCGCGGCCATGAACGCGGCGACCGCCCCGTGCGCCTCGAACCCGGCCAGCAGCACACGCAGGAAAGTGTCTTCGTCGACCACGTCCGGAGGGGCGTCCGCGGCGGGCCGGGGCGCCAGCCGTTTGACGGCCAGGAGCCGATCGCCCGTCCGCGCGAACCCCGCCATCGGCGGATCGCCGAGCTCGGCCGGGACCACCACCGTCGGCTTGACGCCGTTCCAGCCGGGCCCGGTCACGAAGCCGGCCACCGCGGGCAGCGTCTCCCGCGTCACTCCGGACACCATCGGCAGGAAATCCAGCGCGGGATCCGTCGCCAGCACGGCCCGCAGCCCGGCCTCGTCCCAGACCCGGAACCGGCCGGGCACGCCGGCGGCCGACGCCGCCTCACAGGCCAGCGCGGTCCTGTGGTGCAGAGCCCCCTCCGCCCGGCTCACGTCCGACGTCAATAGCTGCGCGGCGTCCAGACGATGCCGTTGTCCGCGCGGGTCTTCGACGAGCCCACGAGCAGCACGCACCGCATGTCCACAGTGGACGGGTCCAGCCCGCCCAGCGTCGTGATCCGGATGTCCTCCTCGGGACCGCCGACGTCCCGGGCCACGACCACCGGGGTTTCTCCGGAACGGTGCCGCAGCAGCACGTCGCGGGCGGCGGCCAGCTGGGTCGTCCGGGATCGTGACGCCGGGTTGTACAGCGCCAGCACCAGATCCGCCGCGCCTGCCGCGTCGAGGCGCTTCTCGATGATCTCCCACGGCTTCAGCCGATCGGACAACGACAGCACGCAGTAGTCGTGCCCCAGCGGCGCTCCCACGCGGGAAGCCGCGGCCTGGGCCGCCGTCACCCCGGGGACGATCCGGACGCGCACGCCCCCGCCGTGACCGGCGGCGACCTGCTCCAGCACCGCCGACGCCATCGCGAAGACCCCCGGGTCGCCCGAGGAGACCACCGCGACCCGGGCCCCGGACGCCGCCAGCGTCAGCGCCTCGACCGCCCGATCGGCCTCGACCCGGTTGCCGGACGCGTGCCGCCGCTGCCCGGCCTTCTGCGGCACGCGCGCGACGTACGGCCCGTACCCGACGATGTGCTCCGCGGCCGAAAGCTCGGCCGAAGCCTCCGGCGTAAGCCACTCCGGGCCCGCCGGACCCAGGCCCACCACGACGACTTCGCCGCCCGAAGGTGCGGCCGCGGGAGCTGCGGGAGCAGGCGAAGTCCGGGACGCATAAGCCGGCGAAGGCAGCAACGCCAGCGAGAAGTACGGCACCGAAGCGGGATCCACCTCGGCCAGGGGCTCGATCCGCTGCTGTCCCCAGGTCGCGCGCTCGACGTAGACGGCGTCGTCGAGCTTCCCGGCCTCCGCCAGCGCGTCCCGCACGGACGAGAACGTCCGGCCCAGTTTCAGCACGGCCGCCGCGTCGGTGTCCGCGAGCCGCCGGGCCAGCTCCGGCGCCGGCAGCGTGCCCGGGAGCACGGTCAGCACCTCGTCGCGCTGCACCAGTGGCCGGCCGAGCACCGACGACGCCGCGCTCACCGACGTCACGCCGGGCACGACGACCGCCTCGAACCGGCCGGAAAGCCGTTCGTGCATGTACATGTAGGAGCCGTAGAAGAACGGGTCGCCCTCGCAGAGCACGACGACGTCGCGGCCCGCGTCGAGGTGCTCGGCGAGCCGCTTCGCGCTCAGCTCGTAGAAGTCGGCGATCGCGCCTTCGTACCCGCCGGGGTGGTCGGTCGTCTCCGTGGTGACCGGGTAGACGAGCTTTTCCTCGATCTGCCCTTCGCGCAGGTACGGCTCGGCCACCGACCGCGCGATGCTCCGGCCGTGGCGCGCGCTGTGGTAGGCGACGACGGAGGCCTCGGAGATCAGGCGCGCCGCCTTGACCGTCATCAGTTCCGGGTCGCCGGGCCCGAGGCCGACGCCGTAGAGGGTGCCGGTCATTCTTCGGCGCTCGCGAGGGCGTTGATCGCGGCGACGGCCATCGCGCTGCCGCCGCGCCGTCCGTGCACCACCAGGTACGGGGCGGGGGCCTGCTTGGCCAGCTCCACTTTGGACTCCACCGCGCCGACGAACCCGACCGGCACGCCGATGATCGCCGCGGGCGCCCCGACGCCTTCGTCGAGGATTTCCAGCAGCCGGAACAGCGCGGTCGGCGCGTTGCCGATCGCCACGACCGAGCCGGGCAGCTTGTCGCGCCACAGTTCCAGGGCCGCCGCCGACCGCGTGGTGCCCATCCGCTCGGCGAGCCCGGGCACGCTCGGGTCCGTCAGGGTGCAGAGCACCTCGTTGTTCGCGGGCAGCCGGCGCCGCGTGACGCCGCTCGCGATCATCCGCGCGTCGCAGAGGATCGGCGCGCCCGCCTCCAGGGCGGCCCGGCCGGACTCGACGACGTCGAGCGTGTAGCGCAGGTCGTCGACCAGATCGACCATGCCGCAGGCGTGGATCATCCGGACCGCGAGGCCCGCCACGTCGTCGGGCAGGATCGCCAGGTCCGCCTCCTCGCGGATCGTGGCGAACGAGTGCCGGTAGATCTCGGCACCGTCCCGCAGGTAGTCGATCACAACGTTCCCTTCAGCTCTTCGAGCGGCACCCACCGGCCGTCGACACGGTAGCCACCGGCCTCGGCGACAACGTCCACATGCGACTGCGACGGCTTCCCGCAGCGTCGTTCGCACCCCGAGAAGTGCGCGCGCAGGCCAGGCCGGAAGACGGCGTCGGCGCGCACGTCGGCCCGCGACTTCGCGCAGCCGGGGCGGCCGACGCACGCGCTGGTCCCGAGCGGCACGCCGCCGAAGCCCAGCCGCTCGAAGACGTCGGCGGGCACGTCCGGGAGCACGACGGACTTCCACGGCGTGACCAGCGCCGGGCCGAACTCCGCCAAGGCCCGCGCTTGCGCGGCCGAGAGCTGTCCGAACCGCGGGACCACACCCGCCGCGAACCCGCCGTCGTCACGCGAGACCAACCCGGCCGGGACCGCGGCTTCGGCGCGCGGCACCGGCGTCCCGCGCCAGGCCGGGTCGTCGAGTTCGGCGACGCGCCAGGCGGACCCGCGCACCCGGCCGAACTCCAGGGCGAGGTCGATCAGCGTGGCCACGGCGTCGGCACGGGCCACCCGCCGTCCGGTGTCGCCGCCCGCCAGCAGCAGCGTGCCTTCGTCCGCGTTCACCGCCCGCCAGCAGACGTCGGCGCCTTCCCCGGCGACGTCGCCGCGCCCGTCGTCGAAGGCGAACAGGAACCGTCCGGGCAGTTCGGCCAGCTCCGGTGTCGCGCGGAGGACAGCGTCGAGCGAAGCGGCCAGGCCCCGGACGTCGGCGAGGCCGCCGGTCAGCCCGCTCAACGGCGAGGCCAGGACGTTCCGGACACGCTCGTGCGACGACGACGGCAACAGGCCGGCGGCGGCCAGCCGGGCGGCGAGGCCGGGCCGGGTCACCCCGCGCAGCTGGACGTTGCCGCGCGAGGTCAGGTGGAGGTCGCCGTCGCCGCACGCCTCGGCGCAGGCGGCCAGCGCGCGCAGTTGCGCCGCGGAAATCGTGCCGCCGGGCAGCCGAACCCGGGCCAAGGGGCCGTCGGCGGCGTCGTGGGGTGCGAAAACACCAGGGCACGCGTCGGCTCGCGCGCGTGCTCGGGTCGGCATGAGGTCACTGTAGCTGGCGGTTTTCGGGCTCCACGAGCCTCGACGTCGGGCGCAGCAGAAGTCACATCGAATGTAGTAGGTGTGCTACATTCGATCGCACTAGTCAGATGGGGGTGACGCGATGAGGGATCCAGCAGATCCGGTTGTCCGCGTGCGCGGGCTGCGGATGCGCTACGGCGCGAACGACGTGCTCCACGGCGTCGAGTTCGAGGCCTACCGCGGAGAGGTCGTGGGCCTGCTCGGGCCGAACGGCGCGGGGAAGACGACCACGATCGAGATCCTCGAGGGGTTCCGGATGCGGTCGGCCGGCGAGGTGAGCGTGCTGGGCGTCGACCCGGCGCAGGGCGGCGAGGACTGGCGGGCACGCCTGGGGGTCGTGCTCCAGTCCTGGCGCGACCACGGGAAGTGGCACGTCCGCGAGCTGCTCGCGCACCTCGGCCGGTACTACGCGCCGTACTCGACGGCCTCGCACCCGCGGCCGTGGGACGCCGACGAGCTGATCGCGGCGGTCGGGCTCACCGAGCACGCGCACAAGAAGCTCAAGCAGCTTTCCGGTGGCCAGCGGCGGCGGCTCGACGTCGCGATCGGCATCGTCGGCCGTCCCGAGCTGCTGTTCCTCGACGAGCCGACGGCGGGCTTCGACCCGGAGGCCCGGCGGGAGTTCCACGACCTGGTGCACCGCCTGTCCGACGAGCTCGACACGACGATCCTGCTCACCACGCACGACCTCGACGAGGCCGAGAAGCTGGCCGACCGGATCCTGATCCTCAACGGCGGCCGGATCATCGCCGACGGCTCGGCTGACGCGCTGAGCCGGCAGATCTCCGGCGAGGCCGAGGTCCGCTGGTCGATCGGCGGCCAGCGCTTCGTGCACCTGACGACCGAAGCGACGAAGTACGTGTACGACCTGTTCAAGCAGCACGGTGAGGCCGTCGCGGACCTCGAGGTCCGGCGGGCGTCCCTGGAGGACACGTACATGACGCTGGTCCACCGCGCCGAGTCCGACGGCGAGACGGAGCTCGGCCTCCAGGAAGCGGGTGCGCGATGAACGCGAAGACGGCGGCCCTGCGCTCCGGCCTGGCCCGCGGCTGGATCGAGTTCAAGCAGACCTGGACCAACTCCGAGGACCTCATCGGGCAGGTCGTCTTCCTGGTGCTCCTCGTGGGCACGGTGTTCTTCATGCGGAACGCGACACTGCCCGGCACGTCCCTTTCGCTCGGCGCGGCGACCGTGCCCGGCCTGCTCGGCGCGGGCATCGTGTTCAACGGCCTGACCGGCGCGGCCGGTTACCTGGCCGTCGACCGCGAGGACGGCACGCTGCTGCGCGCCAAGGCGACCCCGCACGGGATGCTCGGCTACCTCACCGGCAAGACCGTGGGCCTGTCGCTCACGCAGGTCAGCGGGGTCGTGGTGACGCTGATCCCGTGCCTGTTCCTGTACGGCTCGACGCTCGCCCCGGACGGCGCCTGGTCGTACCTGAACCTGCTGTGGGTGCTGGCGCTCGGGCTCTTCGCGACCATGCCGATCGGTGCCGCGCTGGGTTCGCTGACCACGAGCGCGCGGTCGACGGGCCTGATCGCGCTGCCGGTGATGGGCCTCGGCGCGATCTCGGGGATCTTCTACCCGATCACCGCGCTGCCGGAGTGGGTGCAGGGCGTCGCGCAGGTGTTCCCGATGTACTGGCTCGGCCTCGGGATGCGCTCGGCGCTGCTGCCGGACAGCGCGGTCGTCGCCGAGATCGGCCAGTCGTGGCGGCCGTTGCCGACCCTCGGCGTGCTCGTCGCGTGGTCCGTGATCGGATTGGCGCTGGCTCCGGTCCTGCTCCGTCGCATGGCGCGGCGCGAGGCGGGTTCATCGGTGGCACAGCGGCGGGAGAAGGCCATGCAGCGTGTGGGGTAGTCATGAGTGAGGTCGTCTACAACCGGATCGCGATGCTGCGCGCGGAGCGGTCGATCTCGCGGCGTCAGCTGGCGGAGGCGCTCGGGGTGCACTACCAGACGATCGGCTACCTGGAGCGCGGCGAGTACAGCCCGAGCCTGTACCTCGCGCTGCGGATCGCGGAGTTCTTCGAGGTGTCGGTGGAGGTGCTGTTCTCCACGAAACCCTTCCCCCGCCTCGGGGAACGCTCCGCCTAGGGTTTGGTGAGGCCGGCGTCGGCCAGCGCGGCGACGACGTCGGCGCGGCGGGTCTCCCGGACGGTCCGGCTCAGTTCGACGTGCAGGAACGGCGTACCGCCGGCGGCCTGGCTCTGAACGTTCGTCGTCCCGGCCAGGCCGCGGCAGGGCTCGTCCCACGCCCGGCGGACGCGGAAGCTGGCCTCGGCGAAGCGGTCCGCCGACCGCCGGGCCGCGGCACCGGCCTCCGCGGCACCGGCCGAAAGCACGACGTCGGCCGCGGGCAGGGTCCGGTCCTTGAAGCCGTGCAGCTGGACCTGCGGCAGATCGCGCCGGGCCAGCAGCGTGGTGACGACGTGGAAGACGGTCCGCGTGTCGTGCGCGGGGTCCTCCCGGCGGCGGTGCGCGCCGGCGACGGCCAGCACCGCGCCGGGCACCCGCCGGAAGAGCGCCAAGCCGATCAGGTCGGTCCGCAGGTCGGACGAGGGGTGCGGCACCTCGACGACCAGTGACGGCGGCGCGGACCGGTCGATCGCGTAGAGCCCCCAGGCCCGCTCAGTGCCGGGTTCCTGGACGACGAGCGTGTCGCCGTGGACGGAGAATCCCAGGTCACGGAGGTGGTGACGGTCGCCGTCGAGGAGGGCCGCGAACCCGGTCGCGGCGGTTTCGAGCTCGGCCGCGGTGGGGTGCCGGTAGGGCTGCCGCGCGGACTGAGCGGCGGTGAAGCTCCGGAGCAGGGAATCCAAGCCGCCAGGCTACCGAGCCCCGGCCAACGTCACCTTGACGCACCCCGACCGGCACCGGAGAGTGAGGGCGATACCCACGCGTCGGCAGGTGGAGGAACCCGGTGAGAGTCCGGGGCGGTCCCGCCACTGTCACCGGAGAGAACGATCTCCGGGAGCCAGGAACTCCGGCCGGCGCGCCCGTCTACCCGGGGCGCGGACCCCGAGGAGGAACCTCGTGATCCTGCTTCTGTCCACTTCGGACACCGACCTGATCGGCGCCCGCTCCGCCGACGGCGAATACCGGCTCGGCAACCCCGCCCGGCTCGACGTCGCCGAGCTGCCCGGCCTGCTCGACGGCGTCAAGATCGTCGTCGCGCGGATCCTCGGCACCCCGCGGACCTGGGCCGACGGCCTGGACGTGCTGCGGGCGTCGGGCGCGCACGTCGTCGTCCTGGGCGGGGAGCAGACGCCGGACGCCGAGCTGATGAAGCTCTCCACCGTCCCGGCGGGCATCGCCGCCGAAGCGCACGCCTACCTCGCGCAGGGCGGCCCGGCGAACCTGACCCAGCTGCACCGGTTCCTCTCCGACACGCTCCTGCTCACCGGCGACGGCTTCGAGCCGCCCGCGGAACAACCCGCGTGGGGCATCCTCGAGCGGCCTTCGCCCGCTGATGGCCCCGTCATCGGGATCCTGTACTACCGGGCGCACCACCTGTCCGGGAACACGGACTTCGTGCACACGCTCGCCGACCGGATCGAAGCGGCGGGCGGGCGCGCGTTGCCGATCTACTGTGCTTCGCTGCGCACGCGCGAGCCGGAGATGATGGCCGAGCTGGGCAAGGTCGACGCGCTGCTGGTCACCGTGCTCGCGGCGGGCGGCACGCGGCCGTCCGAGGTGGGCGCCGGGGGCGACGACGAGGCGTGGGACGTCGCCGAGATGGCCGCGCTCGACGTGCCGATCCTGCAGGCCCTGTGCCTGACCAGCGACCGCGAGACGTGGGCGGCGAACGACGACGGCCTGTCGCCGCTCGACGCCGGGAACCAGATGGCCGTGCCGGAGTTCGACGGGCGGCTGATCACGGTGCCGTTCTCGTTCAAGGAACTCGACGCCGACGGCCTCCCCCGGTACGTCGCGGACGCCGAGCGCGCGTCCCGCGTCGCGAAGATCGCCCTCGCGCACGCTCGCCTGCGCCACACTCCGCCGTCGGAACGCCGGATCGCGCTGATGCTGTCCGCGTACCCGACGAAACACTCTCGCGTGGGCAACGCGGTCGGGCTGGACACGCCCGCGTCGACGATCGAGCTGCTGCGGCGGATGCGTGCCCAGGGCTACGACCTGGGGCCGGACGCGTTCCCGGGCGTCGAGCCGACCGGCACCGACCAGCCCGACGGCGACGCCCTGATCCACGCGCTGATCGCGGCAGGCGGCCAGGATCCGGAGTGGCTGACCGAGGAGCAGCTCGCCGGGAACCCGATCCGGGTGCCCGCTTCCCGGTACCGCGAGTGGTTTTCGGAGTTGCCCGCCGAACTGCGCGAGGCCATGGAGCAGCACTGGGGTCCGGCGCCCGGTGAGCTGTACGTCGACAACGGCGACATCGTGCTGGCGTCGCTGCGAAGCGGCAACGTCATCCTCATGATCCAGCCGCCGCGCGGGTTCGGCGAAAACCCCGTCGCGATCTACCACAACCCGGACCTGCCGCCGAGCCACCACTACCTGGCCGCCTACCGGTGGCTGGAAGAGGAGTTCGGCGCGCACGCCGTCGTCCACCTGGGCAAGCACGGGTCGCTGGAATGGCTGCCGGGCAAGACGGCCGGGCTTTCGGCGTCGTGCGCGCCGGACGCCGTGCTCGGGAACCTGCCGCTGGTCTACCCGTTCCTGATCAACGACCCGGGCGAGGGCGCGCAGGCGAAGCGGCGGGCGCACGCGACGATCGTCGACCACCTCATCCCGCCGATGGCGCGCGCTGAGACGTACGGCGACATGGCACGGCTGGAGCAGCTGCTCGACGAGCACGCGAACATCGCGGCGATGGACCCGGCGAAGCTGCCGGCGATCCGCCAGCAGATCTGGACGCTGATCCAGGCCGCGAAGCTGGACCACGACCTCGGCGTCGAAGAACGCCCGCACGACGCGGAGTTCGACGACTTCCTGCTGCACATCGACGGCTGGCTCTGCGAGATCAAGGACGCGCAGATCCGCGACGGCCTGCACGTCCTCGGCTCGGCCCCCGCCGGGGAAGCCCGGGTGAACCTCGTGCTGGCGATGCTGCGCGCGTCGCAGATGTGGGGTGGCAAGCAGGGCGCGCTCCCCGGGCTGCGTTCCGCGCTGGGGCTCAAGGAAAACGCGCCGATGTCCGAAGTGGACGCCGTCGAGAAGACGGCGCGGGAGCTCGTCGCCGCGATGGAAATGCGCTCATGGGACGCGACCGCGGTGCGCTCGGTCGCGCCGGACGAGCAGGTCGCGCGCGTCCTGGAGTTCGCGGCCACCGAGATCGTCCCGCGCCTCGCCGGGACCACCGCCGAACTCGACGCGGTGCTGCACGCCCTCGACGGCGGCTACATCCCGGCCGGGCCGAGCGGATCGCCGCTGCGCGGCCTGATCAACGTGCTGCCGACCGGGCGGAACTTCTACACCGTCGACCCGAAGGCGATCCCGAGCCGGCTCGCCTGGGAAACCGGGCAGGCGCTGGCGGACTCGCTGCTGCGCCGGTACCGCGACGACACCGGCGACTGGCCGCGGTCGGTCGGGCTCTCGGTGTGGGGCACGTCGGCGATGCGGACGTCCGGCGACGACGCGGCGGAAGTCCTGGCGCTGCTGGGGGTGCAGCCGGTGTGGGACGAAGCTTCCCGGCGCGTCACCGGCATCGAGGCGATCCCGCCGGCCGAGCTGGGCCGGCCCCGGATCGACGTCACGATCCGGATCAGCGGCTTCTTCCGCGACGCGTTCCCCCACGTGATCGCGCTCATGGACGACGCGGTCCGGCTGGTGGCCTCGTTGGACGAACCCCATTCGGAGAACTTCGTCCGGGCCCACGTTTCGGCCGACCTGGCCGCCCACGGGGACTCCCGCCGGGCGACCACGCGGATCTTCGGCTCGAAGCCGGGCGCGTACGGCGCGGGCTTGCTGCCGCTGATGGACTCCGGCAACTGGCGCGACGACAAGGACCTCGCGGAGGTGTACGCGGTGTGGGGCGGCTTCGCGTACGGCCGTGACCTGGACGGGCGCCCGGCGCGCGAGGACATGGAAACCTCGTACAAGCGCATCGTGGTGGCGGCGAAGAACACGGACACGCGCGAGCACGACATCGCCGATTCGGACGACTACTTCCAGTACCACGGCGGGATGATCGCTACGGTCCGCGCGCTGACGGGCACGGCCCCGGCGTCCTATGTGGGCGACAGCACGACCCCGGACGCGGTCCGGACCCGGACGCTGGGCGAGGAAACGGCCCGGGTGTTCCGCGCCCGCGTGGTCAACCCGCGCTGGCTGGCGGCGATGCGCCGCCACGGCTACAAGGGCGCGTTCGAGCTGGCGGCCACGGTGGACTACCTGTTCGGCTTCGACGCCACGGCCGGCGTCGTCGGCGACTGGATGTACGAGAAGCTCACCGAGTCGTACGTGCTGGACGAGGTGAACCAGGAGTTCCTCCGCCAGGCCAACCCATGGGCGTTGCGGGGAATCGTGGAGCGGCTCAACGAGGCGGCGGACCGCGGGCTGTGGGAGGAGCCGGATCCCGAGCTGCTGGCGAAGATGCGCGAGGTGTACCTGTCGCTGGAGGGCGACCTCGAGGCGGAGTGACCGCATCCCGCCGCATCCGGGCAGCCTCACCACTCGGCTTGGTGTCGCGAATGACCAAGGCCGGGTAGTTAAGGATTCCTCTGCCGCGAAAGCGGTCAACGGTAGGCCGTGAATGGCCCATTGAGGGACTCTATGTCCCAGCACGAGGTCCTCGACTCGACCGAGGGCTTCTCGCTGCTCGACCAGGGCACCCTCCCGTTCACCGGGAACGTCGGCGTGCAGGTGTGGAACGACC
>NZ_JBFBBN010000047.1:0-78360 GCF_040682715.1 Amycolatopsis sp. NPDC051128
TCATTTCAGTCCAATTACGTACAGCTAGAGTTTATGGCGCGCAACATTCCCTTTATCGTTGTGGGCGGTATCAAGTTCATTGAAAGACGTCATATCAAAGATGTATTGGCCTTTGTCAAAATACTCTATAACCCAAATGACACGATTGCTTGGCATCGTATTTTAACCTTGTTTAAAGGGGTGGGTGCAGTGACGGCGACGCGCTTAACCCAAGCCATTACTGCTGACAATAATGCGTTTGAATCTTTACTGGCCCATTGAGGGACATAGGGTCCCTCAATGGGCCATTCACGGCCTTCCGTGACCGCTTGTGCGGCAGAGGGCACGCGGTTTACAGCGCGAGGCCGGCGCCCGCGGTGAAGTCGGGGGTGCGCTTCTCGCGGTGCGACGCGAGTCCCTCCAGTACGTCGGGGCCGCCGAAGCCGAAGAACTCCAGGCCGAGCGAGGACTCGAAGATCGGCGCGGCGGTGCGGTACCAGTGGTTGAGGGAGCGCTTGGTCCAGCCGAGGGCGCTGGCCGAGCCCACGGCGAGCGACGTGGCCACGCGCAGCGCCTCCTGGTGCAGGTCCTCGTCGTCGACGCACCGGGACACCAGGCCGATCCGCTCGGCCTCCTCGCCGGTGAGCACCTCGCAGGTGAGCAGGTAGTACTTCGCCTTGGCCATGCCGCACAGCAGAGGCCAGCAGAGCGCCGCGTGGTCGCCGGCGGCGACGCCCAGCCGGGTGTGGCCGTCGACGATCTTCGCCCGGCGGCCGACGATGGAGATGTCGGCCATCATGCCGACCGCCAGCCCGGCGCCGACCGCGGGTCCGTGCATGGCCGAGATGACCGGCTTCGAGCAGTTCAGCACGCCGTACACCATGTCTCGCGCCTCCCGCATCACCCGGGCGCGGACCGCGTAGTCGCGGCTCATGTCCTCGATCGAGTCGAAGGTCCCGCCCGCCGAGAACGCCTTGCCCGCGCCCTGGACGAGCACGGCCCGCGTTTCCGGGTCGCGGTCGATCACCGGCCAGACGTCGGCGAGCTCGGTGTGCATCCGGGGCGAGACGGCGTTCAGGTTGGGCGCGTCCAGCACGAGCCGCAGCACACCGGGAACGGGGCGCTCGAAGGTGAGGGATGGGAACTCGTCGTAGCGATCGCTCATCGGGTCTCCTCGTTGCAGGGGAACGCATTGACTCAGGCCAGTCCGGTAAGACTATAATTATATAACTGATTGTGCGAGATGCGGAGAGGTGCCGGATGACGGAGACCGCCTTGGTCGGCATCCTGAGTGACGAACAGCTCCAGCTGCGCCAGGTGTTGCGGACGTTTCTCGACCGGCACAGCGCGGAACCCGACGTGCGTCGCCTGATGGCGACCGACGAGGGCTACGACGCGCGGGTGTGGCGCCGGCTGGGTGGGGAGCTCGGCCTGCCGGGGCTGGCGATCCCCGAGGAGTACGGCGGATCGGGCTTCGGCTACGCCGAGCTGGGGCTCGTCTTCGAGGAGACGGGCCGGGCCCTGCTGTGCGCGCCGTACTTCGGCACCGTCGCGCTGGCCGCCGAGGTGCTCCTGCGCGCCGGGGACGAGGCCGCGGCCAAGGACCTGTTGCCGGGGATCGCGGCGGGCGAGACCGTCGCGGCGCTGGCCCTCACCGAGCCGGGCGGGCGCTGGGACGAAGCCGGGATCACTGTCCGGGCCGAACGGGTCGCGGGCCGGTGGCTGTTGAGCGGCGTCAAGACCTACGTCCTGGACGGCCACATCGCGCACCTGCTGCTGGTCGTGGCGCGCACGGACACCGGGATCGGGCTGTTCGCCGTCGACCCGGCCGGCGAGCCCGGTCTGCGGCGGACCCCGTTGCGCACCGTCGACCAGACCCGCAAGCAGGCCCGCCTCGACTTCTCCGGCGTCCCGGCCAGGCTGATCGGCGACGCCGGGACCGCGTGGCCCGCGATCGCCCGTGCCCTGTCCACGGCCGCCGTCCTGCTCGCCGCCGAACAGCTGGGCGGCGCGTCCCGCGCACTGGAACTCGCGGTGGACTACGCGAAGATCCGCGAACAGTACGGCCGGGCGATCGGCTCCTTCCAGGCGGTCAAACACCGGCTGGCCGACATGCTGACCGACGTCGAGTGCGCCCGTTCCGCGGTGCAGGACGGTCTGCGCGCCCTGGCCGCCGACGCCGAAGACCTGCCGGTCGCCGCTTCCGTGGCGAAGGCGTGCTGCTCGGAGGTGTTCACCCGGGTCACCGCCGGGGCCATCCAGGTGCACGGCGGCATCGGGTTCACCTGGGAACACTCCGTCCAGCTGTACTTCAAGCGCGCCAAGGCGTCCGAGCTGCTGCTGGGTTCTCCGGCCGAGCACCGCGCCCGGCTCGCGGAACGGCTGGGCCTGTGACCGTTCGTCGAGAGGGGTCCCTGGTGGACTTGGACTTCGGGCCCGGCGTCACGGACTTCCGCACGGAGGTCCGGGACTGGCTGGCCGAGCATCTGGTCGGCGAGTTCGCCGCGCACCGCGGGATCGGCGGACCGGCGGACTCGGAGGCGTGGGAGGTCCGGGTGGCGTGGGACCGCGAGCTGGCGGCCGGCGGCTGGCTCGGGCTCAGCTGGCCGGTGGAGTACGGCGGGCGCGGGCTGACCCTGCTGGAGGAGATCGTCTTCAACTACGAATACGCCCGTTCCGGCGCGCCCTACCGGGCCACCACCAGCGGCCTCGACCTGTTCGGGCCGATGTTGCTGGCCATGGGCACGCCGGCGCAGAAGCAGCGGTTCCTGCCGCCCATCCTGCGCGTCGAACAGCTGTGGGGACAGGGGTTCAGCGAGCCGGGCGCGGGCTCCGACCTCGCTTCGCTGCGGTGCCGGGCCGAGCTGGACGGTGACCAGTGGGTGATCAACGGCCAGAAGGTGTGGACGACGATGGCCCACACCGCGGACTGGTTGTACGTCCTGGTGCGCACCGATCCGGACGCGAAGCGGCACCGGGGTCTGAGCATGCTGCTGGTGCCGCGTCACCAGCCGGGTGTCGACGTGCGGATCATCCGGAACCTGGCTGGGCAGGGTGAGTTCGCCGAGGTCTTTTTCAACGACGCGCGCACCGCCGCCGACCTGGTGGTCGGCGAGGTCGGCCAGGGCTGGCGGACCGCGATGGGCACCCTGGGCATCGAGCGCGGCGTCACCCTGCTGCCCCAGCAGCTGTCTTTCGAGCGCGAAGTGGAGAACCTCGTCCAGGCCGCCCGGGAAGCGGGGGACGCCGTGCCGGCGTCGACGCGCGACCGGATCGTCGAGGCGTGGATGTCGGTGCGTGTCATGCGCACGACCAACCTCCGTACCCTCGGCGAGGTCCTGGCCGGGCGCGCACCCGGACCACAGGCCGGGATCGCCAAGCTGTTCGCCTCGACCGCGCACCAGCGGATGGGGCACCTCGCCGCCGAGGTCGCCGGCCCCGCCGGGCAGCTCGTGGGCGAGGACTACGCCCTCGACGTCCGCCAGCGCACGTTCCTGCTGTCCCTTGCCGAGACGATCTACGGCGGCTCGAGCGAGATCCAGCGAAACATCATCGGCGAACAGCTGCTGGGCCTGCCGAAGGAACCACGACCATGACCGTGCGGCGCCGGTCGGTCACGGGTGGTCGTCACTATCCCTTATTCAGCTAAATAGGTTAGCCTTTTCCGCAGTGTCACGTCCAAGGAGTGATCACGGTGCACCCTGCCCGCCGCCTCACCGTCGCCGACGTCGTCCGCGAGCACCGCAGATCGTTCCCGGACGCGGTCGCGTTCGTGGACGGCGACGTCCGGCTCAGCTGGACCGAGTTCGACGAACGCACCAACCGGCTGGCCAACGCGCTGGCCGCCGGCGGCGTCGGCGCCGGTGACCGGGTGCTCTGGCTGGGCCAGAACTCCGTGCGGATCTGGGAGCTGCTCGGCGCCGCGGCCAAGCTCGGCGCGATGGTCTGCCCCGGCTACTGGCGCTGGGCCGCGCCCGAGATGGCCTTCGCGGTGCGGGACTTCGACCCGAAGGTCGTGGTCTGGCAGCACGAGGAGATCGGCGAGACGGTGGCCAAGGCGCGGGCGGAGCTGGGAGAGCCGGCCGGCGTGCGCTGGCTGCGCCACGACGGCCCGGCCGGCGAGGACGGCTACGAAGCCTTCCTCGCCGAGGGCGCCCCGGAGGATCCCGCGCTCGACGTGGACCCCGACACGGCGTTGCTGGTCATCTACACCGCGGCGATGTCCGGCACGCAGTGCGGTTCGATGCTGTCCCACCGCAACCTCCTGGCGATGGGCGCCACCGGTGCCTGGCTCGGCGACATCGACCACACCACGGCGTTCCTGAGCGCCGGCCCGATGTTCCACATCGGCAACTACCAGTTCTGGGGCGTGCCGGCGTTCCTCCAGGGCGGGAAGAACGTGATCGTCCGGCGGGTGGTCGCCGAGGAGGTGCTGCCGCTGCTGGCCGGGGAACGGTGCACGCACGGGTACCTGATGCCGCCGACGATCGTGGAGCTGGTGGAGCTGAACGCCGCCGCCGGGTACGACCTGTCCGCGTTCCGCGCGAGCGTGGCGCCCCACCTGTGGCAGGGCACCGTGCAGGTGGACGCCAGCCGCTTCACCGCCCATGGCGGCGGCGAAGGCCGGGGCTACGGCCAGACCGAGGTCACCGGGTTCGCGGTCACCGGCGGGTTCGGCGGGTCCGGTCTCGGCAACGCGGGCCGTCCGGGCCCGTTCGTGGCGGTGCGGATCGTGGCCGAGGACGGCACGGAGTGCGCGCCGGGTGTCGCGGGCGAGATCTGCGTCCGCGGCGACCTGGTGCACGTCGGCTACTGGAACCGTCCCGAGGTCAACGAGCACCGCTTCCGCGGTGGCTGGTGGCACACGACCGACCTGGGCCGGCGGGAGCCGGACGGCACGATCAGCTTCCTCGGCACCACCACACGGATGCTCAAGTCGGCCGCCGAGAACATCTTCCCCGCCGAGGTGGAGAACTGCATCGAGGGCCATCCGGCGGTCCGGGAGGCGGCCGTGATCGGCGTGCCGAACGAGCGCTGGGCCCAGGACGTCAAGGCGGTCGTCGTGCTCCACGACGGCGCTGATGTCACAGCCGGCGACATCATCGGGCACTGCCGGGAGCGCATCGCGTCGTACAAGAAGCCCAAGACCGTCGAGTTCGTCGACGCGCTGCCGCGCACCGCAGCGTACGCCAAGGACTACGCGGCGCTCGACACCCGGTTCGGCGGTGGTGGCTACCCCGGCGGGGAGACACTCGGAGCCGGGCGGTGACGGCGTCCCGGCAACCGGTCGTCGTCGGCGTCCACGCCACCGAGCAGGCGTTGTCGCTGCCGCACCGGGACGCGATGGACCTGGCTCTCGAAGCGGTCACCGGCGCGATCGCCGACGCGGGACTGGCGCCGTCCGATGTGGACGGGGCGCAGGTCGACTGGCCGGGCCCGGGTGGCGTGCCGGGCGAGGGCAGCTCGTGGGCGCGGCTGCTCGGCGACCTGCGCTGGACCAGCGACGCCATGCTGGACAACGCGGGCTCTCGCGGACTGCTCAAAGCCGCCGCCGCGGTGTCGGCCGGGCTGGCCGACACGGTCGTCGTCGGCGGCTGCCAGCTGGTCTCCCGGGGCACCGGACCGGTCGGCGCGGGCGTGCCCGTCGAGTTCGCCGACGTCTGGGGCAGCTACGTGGTGGCCCAGTTCGCGCTGGTCGCGGCCCGGCACATGCACCAGTTCGGCACCACGCCGGCCCAGCTCGCCGAGGTCGCGGCCACGATCCGGAACAACGGCTCGACGAACCCCGAGGCGATGATGTACGGGCGTGGCCCCTACACCGTCGAAGACGTCCTGGCCTCCCGGTTGGTCGCGACGCCGTTCCACCTCCTGGACTGCTGCATCGTCGGAGAGGGGGGTGGCGCGTTCGTGGTGACCACCGCCGAGCGGGCCCGCGACCTGCCGCGCACGCCTGTCGCGATCCTGGGCGGCGGGATGGAGTACCACCAAGCCGCGTACGCGAATCCCGCGCTGTATCGCGAGGTGGGCATGATCGGCCGGGACGCCGCGGCCCGCGCGTTCGGCACGGCCGGGGTCGGACCGGCCGAGGTGGACGTCTTCTCGCTGTACGACCCGAACTCCTTCGAGGTCATCCGGCAGCTGGAGGCACTGGGCGTGTGCGAAGAAGGAGAAGGCGGCCCACTGGTGGAAAGCGGTGCGATCGCCGTCGACGGCAAGTACCCGGTGAATCCGGACGGCGGCTGCCTGTCCTACGCGTGGAACGGCACGCAGCAGATGACGCTGAAGGTCGTCGAGGCGGTGCGGCAGCTGCGCGGCAGCGCCGTGCACCAGGTCGCCGGCGCCGAAGTCGCCGTGGTGGGCAACGCCGGCTCCGGCGCGCAGCACTACGAGATGTCCGTACTGGGGAGGTTGTGATGAGCCGTCCGGTACCGCGGCCGACCGCGCTCAGCCGGCCCTTCTGGGACGCCGCCGCCGAAGGCAGGCTCGTCCTCCCGCACTGCGCGGCGTGCGGACTGACGTTCTTCGCACCCGAGCCGGCGTGCCCGGGCTGCCTTTCCCGCGACTGGGTCCACGTGCCGAGCCCGGGCACCGGCACGGTCTACTCCGTCACGGTCGTCCATCGCGCACCCGGGCCCGGCTTCGAAGTTCCCTTCGCGCTGGCGGTCGTCGACCTCGACGAAGGCGTGGCGATGCTGTCCCACGTGGTCGGCTGCCCGGTGGACGACGTCGTCATCGGCCTGCGGGTGCGAGTGGACTTCCGGCCGCTGACCGGCGACGTCACCTTGCCGTACTTCGTACCCGCGTAAGGGAGTGCCATGCAGGTCTTACACGGTCTCGACGGGATCTTCGCCGCCAAGGGCGAGCTGCTGGGCAGCAGCGAATGGGTCACCGTCGACCAGGAGCGGATCGACGCGTTCGCCGGCGCGACCGGTGACCGCCAGTGGATCCACGTCGACGCGGAACGCGCCGCGGCGGGTCCGTTCGGCGCGACGATCGCCCACGGCTACCTGACCCTGTCGCTGCTGCCGGTGTTCATGGTGGGTGTCTACCGCGTCGAAGGCGTCCGGATGGCGGTGAACTACGGGCTGAACAAGGTCCGCTTCATCACGCCGGTGCGGGTCGGCTCACGGTTGCGCGGCAGCACGGAGCTCCTCGACGTCCAAGCCCTGGACGACACGTCGGCCCAGCTGCTCTTCCGCACCACCGTGGAGATCGAGGGTGCCGACCGGCCCGCCTGCGTGGCCGAGACGGTCAGCCGGCAGTACTTCTAGGAAGGCGGTCGGCGTGGCGGAGCGAGCGGGCGGTCCGGTCCGGATCCCCAAGATGGCCGAGCTGGTCGCGTTCGAGTTGCGCCGCCGGATCGTGCGCGGCGAGCTGAGCGAGGGCGACGCGCTGCCGGCCGAGGCGGAGCTGATGGTGGAGTTCGCGGTGTCGCGGCCGACCCTGCGGGAAGCGTTCCGCGTGCTGGAGTCGGAGTCGCTGATCAGCATCCGCCGTGGCGCCCGGGGCGGGGCGCGGGTGCACGTCCCGGACGGGTCGGTCGCCGCGCGCTACGCCGGGCTCATCCTCGAGCACCGGTCGGCGACCCTGCAGGACGTCTACGCCGCCCGCACGGTCATCGAGGCGCCGTGCGCCGGCCTGCTCGCGAGCCGGCGCACCGGCGGCGACCTCGACCGGCTGTGCGCGGAACTCGCCGAGGCGGAAGCGCTGATCGGCGACCCGCCGGCGTTCATCCGCGCGCACCTTCGGTTCCACGCGCTGGTGGTGGAGCTGTCGGGGAACCAGACGCTGGTCCTGCTCAACGGCATGGTCCGGCACATCATCGACCGGGCGAACTGGTCGCACGTCGACCTCGACGCGGGCAGCGAAGAGAACGTCCGGGCCAACCTCAGCGGCTTCCGCGCGCACGCCCGGCTGGTCGAGCTGGTCGCCGCCGGCGACGCGGCGGAGGCCACCCGGGTGTGGCGGTCGCACTTGGCGCGGGCCCACGAGTACCTGCTCGGGAACAAGTCGATGAAGACGGTCCTCGACCTTCTGCGTTGATGCCTATATAGTGTAATGAGATAGATGATTATCGTTCACTGACGATTGGGGTCTGCCGTGGACTTCGACCTGACCGACGAGCAACGGATGTTGCGCGAGACCGCGCGCCAGTTCGTCGCGAAGGTCTGCCCCGCCGAGCGGGCCAAGAAGTGGGACGAGGAGTCCACCGCGCCGCCGGAGCTGTTCTCCGGCATGGCCGAGCTGGGCTGGTTCTCCCTGCCCTTCCCGCTCGACGAGGGCGGCGACGGCGGCGGCCCGGTGGAGCTGATCGTGCTCGCGGAGGAGCTCGGCCGCGCCAGCTTCGACGTGGCCATGTGCTACATCGGCGTCCTCATCCCGGGAATCACGGTGTTCCGCTGGGGCACCGAGCCGCAGCGGGACTTCATCCGGGACCGGGTGATGACCGGCAAGCACCGGCTGGCGGTCGGCCTGAGCGAGCCCGACAGCGGCTCGGACGCCGCCGCGCTGCGCACGACCGCCGAGGACCGCGGCGACCACTTCGTGGTTCGCGGCCAGAAGGCGTGGTGCACCGGTGCGGGCCTGCCGGACACCACGATCGCGACGTACGTGCGGACCGGACCGCGGGAGCCGAAGCACAGCGGGATCAGCCTGCTGCTGGTCGATCCGGAGAGCCCGGGCGTCGAGGTGCGCCGTACGCCGACGCTGGCCCGGCACATCCTGGGCACCAACGAGGTCTTCTTCAGCGACGTCGTGGTGCCCAAGGAAAACCTGGTCGGGCCGGCCGGCGAGGGCTGGAAGGTGATGCTCTCCAACATCGAGCTGGAGAAGGTCATCATCACCGGCGGCTACCTCGGCGCGGCACAGGCCACTTTGGACGAGATGCTGGAGTTCGCGCGCACCCGGCAGGCGTTCGGCCGCCCGGTCGGCACCTTCCAGGCCATCGCGCACGCGATCGCCGACCTGCAGACGGAGATCGACTCGGCCCGGCTGCTCGCCTACCGGGCGGCCTGGCTGCTGGCGCAGGGCAAGCCGTGCACGCGCGAGGGCTCGATGGCCAAGCTCAAGGGGTCGGAGACCTATGTCGCCGCCGCCCGGCTGGGCATGCAGGTCTGCGCCGGCCACGGCTTCTCCACCGAAAGCGTCATGAGCTTCCGCTACCGCGAGTCCATCGTGGCGACGATCTCCGGCGGCACGAGCCAGATCCAGCGCAACGGCATCGCCCGCAGCATGGGCCTGCGCACCTACTGACGGGTGGTCTGCCGCGATCCTTCGCCGTGCCGGACGGCCGAAGGCGCGTGCCCGAAGCGCCTGCGGAACTGGCTTCGGAACGCGCCCGCATCGGCGTAACCGACCAACGTGCCCACGCGTTCCACCGGGATCGACGAGCGGCTGAGCATGATCCGCGCGGCGTCCAAGCGCAGGCGGCGGAGCACGTCGCCCGGGCTTTCGCCGAGCACGGCCCGGCAGTGGCGGCGCAACGTCCGTTCGGTCGTGCCGAGTTCCGTCGCGATCGCCGCGATGGAGTGTGGTTCGGCGTAGCGTTCGCGGGCCAGCTGGAGGAACCGTTCCACCGTCGCGTCACCTGCCGGGTCATGGCTTCCCAGCTCCTCGTCCACCCAGTCACGCTGGTTGGGCGAGCCGATCCGGCGGACCAGCTCGCGGACGAGCTGCTGCTCGCCGTCGAGGTTGGCGGCCGTGATGAGGTTCCCGGACACCAGCATCGGCAGCCCGGGCAGCAGTGAGACCGCCGGATGGCGGGTTTCGACGAGCCGTGCGGTGTGCCCGTCGGCGACGGCTTCCCGCCCGTCCAGCAATCCTGCTTCGGCGAGCGCCAGCACCGACGCGCCGGCCGCCGCGATCAGGGCGCCACCCGTGTGCTGCCGGCTGAGCCAGGGGAGTACTTTCGCCCAGTCCGGCGCAGGCGCGTCGAAGTTGGGCAGGACAACGGCTTTCGCGATGGCGCTCCCACCGGCGCGGCCGTCGGCGGCCAACCTGATCCCGCCCGCCGCGCACACGCCGTCCCCGGTCGGCGTCAGCACCCGCACCCGCAGACCGGTCACCTCGGTGCTCGACGGGTAGAACGCGTGCCCGCCGTAGACCCGGTCGCGGTAGTGGTCCGCCAGCGCCATGGCGTCGGACACCATCCCGAGGCTGCCGAGCCGGACGCCGTCGAAGGCGACGATGAAGACCTGCTGCCGCATCCCTGCCGCCTCTCACCGGCCACAGTGGCCGGAACGTCCCCGGTATCGTCCGATCCGCCCATGGTTTCCGGGATCAGGGCGGGGAAAACTGCTCGCACGTCACGCGTCCGGAACCGAGGAGGCTTCCATGGACCAGGCCAGCCGCACGCTGCTCGAGCTGGGACAGGCGCCGGAGCTCTACCGGTACACCTCGGCGGAACTTTCGCCGCTGCGGCTCGAAGCGGCTGACGCCGTGGTCGCCGAGCGCCGGCAGCAGGTGCCGATCCTCGACCGCAGGGCCCGTGCGGCCGGGATCGACCGGATCTCCCGCACGAGCGATCTCGTGCCGCTGCTGTTCCCGCACTCGACCTACAAATCCTACCCCGCGACGTTCGTCGAAAAGAAGCGCTGGAAGGATCTCGCGCGCTGGCTGACGACACTGTCCTCCGAGGACGTCACCGCCGTCGGCTTCGACGGCGTCGCCGACGAGGACGACTGGGTCGACCGGCTGCGGGACAACGGGCACTTCGTGCTCGCCACCAGCGGCACCACCGGCAAGTGCTCGTTCCTGCGGCACAGCGCCGAAGACCGCGCCCGCAAGGTGGACGCTTTCGCGCGCCAGCTCGGCTGGCCGTTCGCCCGTGCGGACGGCTCCCGCAGCTACTTCTGGCTGGGCCCGCACGTCGGCGTCAACAGCGCCACGGACGCGGCGAACCTCGGCGCCCACCTGTGGTCCACACCGGACAACGCCTTCTTCCTCACCGACGAGCGGCTGCGCCTGACCGACATCAGCCGCCTGGCGGCCATGCGCCGCCGGATGGCCGACGGCCTGGCCACGCCCGGCGAGATCGCCGCCTTCGAACGACGGCAACGGGCTCGCACCGAGGCGATGTACCCGGACATCGACGCGTTCGTCGACCGGCTGCTGGACCGGCGGAACGAGAAACTCAGCATCTCCGGCACCTGGGCGCAGCACCTGCTGGTCCGTGACCGCGCGCGGGAGCGTGGCATCCCGGATGGCGCCTTCGACCCCGAGACGATCGTCAGCGCGGGAGGCGGGATCAAGAACGTCGCGCTGCCGGACGACTACCAGGACCAGGTCGCGCGGTTCTACGGCGCGGTGATCCGCACCGGCACCTACGGCATGACCGAGATGTTCCAGCTGATGAACCGGTGCGAGAAGCAGCGTTATCACATTCCGCCGGGACTGCTGCCGCTCGTGCTCGACCAGGCCGGCGAGAAGCTGCTGAACACCGAGGACGTCACGGGTCAGGTGGTCGAAGGCCGGTTCGCGTTCGTGGACTTCGCCATCACCGGCCGCTGGAGCGGCACGATCACCAGCGATCGGGTGCGGTTCGACACCGCCGAGCACTGCCTGTGCGGCCGGCCGGGGCCGACGATCCTGGACACCATCACCCGGTACGCGACCGGCGACGACACGATCGGCTGCGCCGGCACCATCGACGGCTACATCCGGGGAGCGCTGGCCTCATGACGACGACCACTTCCGAGACACCGAACCGGGTCTGGCACGTGGCTCGCGGCGTGCCGCTCGACGGCGCCGAACGGTCCTTCGGCAGCGGGGCGAGCCGGTTCGTCACGCCCGCACTCGACCTCGACGCGCTGGTCTGGCCGCGGAGCCAACCGGGGCCGGCGTTCGACACGCCCGTCGCCGAGATCATGGACCTGCTGGTGGAACTCGGTTCTTGGCTGGGCAGGGACCCGGACGGCCTGGTGGCCGGCGCGCTCGCGGCCGCCCGGCGCACGAACCCGTTGCCGGCCGGGGTGCTCACCGAGGCCTACGCCTCGCTCGGCAGGACGTTCGACCGGCGCACGATGGAGTTCATGATCGAGCAGGAGCTCGGCGGCGCCGACGTCCTCGACGGCTGGCGCACGATCACGGCGACGCCGTCCGGGCGCACCGTCCGGGTTCGCGCGTTCCCGGCCCGGGTGGTCCACGTGCTCGCGGGCAACGCGCCCGGCGTCGGCGCGGTTTCCCTGCTGCGGGCGGCTCTCACCAAGGGCGTCAACCTGTTCAAGCTGCCGTCCAACGACCTCTACTCGACCAGTCTGCTGCTGGCCGGGCTGCACGCCGTCGCGCCGGGCCACCCGACCACCCGCTCGTGCTCCGCCGCCTACTGGCGCGGCGGCGACGCCGAGGTCGAGTCGGTGCTGTTCCGGCCCCAGTTCTTCGACAAGCTGGTGGCGTGGGGCGGCGAGGCGTCGCTGCGCAGCGCCCGCGCCTACGTGGGGCCGGGATTCGAGCTGGTTTCGTTCGACCCCAAGACCTCCGTCTCGCTGATCGGGCGGGAGGCGTTCGCTTCCGCCGCGGCGGTGGCGGAAGCCGCGGAAGCCGCCGCGAAGGACATCATGCTGATGGACCAGCAGGCCTGCGCGGCCAGCAGGTTCCAGTACGTCGAAGGCAGCGCGGAGGACGCCGACCGGTTCGCCGCCGCCTTGCTCCCGCGGCTCGGGGTCGCCCGGCGGCTCGGGTCGGCGGTGGGGAACCCGGTGCCCGCCGAGATCCGCGCCGAGGTGGAGGCGCTGCGCGATCTGGCGCCCTACGCGCGGGTGTTCGGCGGCTACGAAGGGCACGGGCTGGTGGTGCGCACCGAGGAGCCGGTCGACTTCCACCCGGAGCACAAGGTGGCCAACGTGGTGCCGGTGGACAGCCTGGAGTCCGCGCTGGCCCGGATCAACGTCGCCACGCAGAGCGTCGGCGTGCACCCCGCGTCCCGCAAGGCGTCGCTGCGGGACGCGCTCGCCGCCGCGGGCGCCCAGCGCGTCGTGACGCTCGGGGACGTGCCGATCGTCGAGGCCGGGCTGCCGCACGACGGCTTCTACCCGCTGCAGCGGCTCGTCCGCTGGGTCTCCGACGAGGGATAGTGTAATTATCTACCTATTAATGCTAGGGTGAGCCCATGTCGCACGACCTCGAAGCGGACGGCACGCGGGAGTTTCTCGCCGAGGCCCGCGGATTCCTCGACGCGAACGCCGATCGCCGGCCGGAGCCCGCCGCCTTCCGGTGGGGCGACGGCGACGACCGGGTGGCCTACTTCAGCGCCGACCCGCCGGACGTCGAACGGGCCGCGGTGGATCGTGCGCGGGCGTGGCAGCGGACCCGGTACGAACACGGGTTCGGCTGGATCACCGGCCCGCCCGAATACGGCGGACGTGGCCTGACCGCCGTTCACGACATGCTCTACGACGCGGTCGAGGCGGACTACGCCGTGCCGGACACCGGCACGCTGAGCGTCGTCGGGCTGGGGATGGTCGGCCCGACCATCCTGGCCCACGCGCAGCAGCACCTGAAGGACCGGTGGCTGCCGGCGATGTACCGCGGCGACGCCATCGCGTGCCAGCTGTTCAGCGAGCCCGGTGCGGGGTCCGACCTCGCCAGCGTGCGTACCAGCGCGGTGCGCGACGGCGGGGACTGGGTGCTCAACGGGCAGAAGGTGTGGACTTCGGTCGCGCACCTGAGCCAGCTCGGCCTCGCGCTGACCCGGACCGATCCCGACGCGCCCAAACACCGTGGCATCACCGCCTTCCTGGTCCCGATGGACGCACCCGGCGTCGAAGTCCGGCCGCTGCGGCAGATGACCGGCGGCGCCGACTTCAACGAGGTCTTCCTCACCGACGTCCGGGTGCCCGACGACCACCGGCTCGGCGCGGTCGACGGCGGGTGGACGGTCGCGCTGACCACCCTGATGAACGAGCGGGCGACCGTCGGCAACGAAGGTGTCGGCGCGGTGAGCGCGGCTCTCTCGCCGGACCGGCTCGCCGCGCTGATGCGGGCGGCCGGCCGTGATAGCGACGGCGCGCTGAGAGCCAGGCTGGCGGATTTGCTCGTCGACTTGACGGTCACCGCGCAGCTCAACGCGCGCGCCACCCGCCGGATGCGGGCCGGTGTCGCCCCCGGACCGGAGATGTCGGTGTCCAAGCTGATGTACGCGCAGAACCTGACCAAGGCCGCGCACTTCGTGTCGGACGTGCTGGGGCCGCGAGTGGTCGCGGACACCGGCGAGTGGGGGACCTTCGCCTGGACCGAGCTGCTGCTGGCCACCCCGGCGCTGCGCATCCTCGGCGGCACCGAGGAAATCATGAAGAACATCCTCGCGGAGCGGGTGCTCGGCCTGCCGAAGGAACCGGGGATCGACACGCGCTCGCCGTTTCGCGCGTTGCGCCATTCGGAACCGGGAGCCAAGTCGTGACGATGAGTTCGCAGGAAGACCTCGACGAGCTGCGCGCGACGGTGCGGGACTTCCTCGAGGCGAAGGCGGGCGGCGACGAGCCGGGAGTGTGGGCCCAGCTGACCGGCGAACTGCGACTGGCCGGTCTCGCCATTCCCGAAGAGTACGGGGGTGACGGCTTCGGGTCGGTCGAGCTGGGCGTGGTGCTGGAAGAACTGGGCCGCGCCCTGGTGAGCGTGCCGTTCTTCTCCTCGGTCGTCCTGGCCGCCCATGCGCTGCTCGCCGCCGGTGACCCGCTCGCTTGCGCGCGGTACCTGCCCGGGATCGCCGGCGGCACGACGACGGCGACCCTGGCGGTGGCCGAGGCCGACGGCTCGTGGGACCCCCGCCGCGTCGCCACCGCCGCCGCGGAGACCGCGCCGGGCCGGTGGTCGCTGTCCGGCGTGAAGTGCTTCGTGATCGACGGGGCGACCGCCGACCTGCTGCTGGTCGTGGCCCGGACGCGGGCGGGCCTGTCGCTGTTCGCGGTGGACCCGACGGCGCCGGGAGTGTGTGCCGAACCCCTGCGTGCGCTGGACCTCACGCGGGCGCAGGCCCGGGTCACCTTCGAGGCCGCACCGGCGACCCTGGTCGGTGCGGACGGCGCAGGGGAGTGCGTGTTCGGTCCGGTGCTGGACGTCGCGGCCGTGTGCCTCGCGGCGGAACAGGCCGGCGGGGCGCGAAAGGTGCTGGAGACGAGCGCCGAGTACGCCAGGACCCGCCACCAGTTCGGCCGCTCGATCGGCTCGTTCCAGGCGGTCAAGCACAAGTGCGCCGACATGCTGGTGCAGGTCGAACTGGCCGAGGCGAGCGCCCGCGAAGCCGCCCGGCTGCACGACGAGGATCCCGCGAGCCTGCCGGCCGCCGCCGCGGCCGCGCACGCCTGCTGCTCCCGCGCCTACCTGTTCGCCGCCATGGAGAACATCCAGGTGCACGGCGGGATCGGCTTCACCTGGGAGCACCCGGCCCACCTGCACTTCCGCCGCGCCAAGTCCGCCCAGCTGCTGTTCGGCGGTCCCGCGGCGTACCACGAGCGGCTGCTCGCGGCGCTCGGCGTCTGAGCCGTGGAAACCCTGCTGACCGCACTGGACGCGGGTGTCCTCACGGTGACCCTCAACCGGCCGGGCCGGCTCAACGCGATCACGCCTGCCGTCGTTCGGGAACTGCTCGCCGTCCTGGACACCGCCGACGCCGACGACGAGGTGCGGGCGATCATCGTGACCGGAGCCGGCCGTGCCTTCTGCGCGGGCGCGGATCTCGGCGACGGAGGGGGAGCGTTCGACCACCGCGAGGCGGGGGCGGGGCACCGGGACCTCGGCGGCCTGGTCGCGCTGCGGCTCTACGCCAGCGCCAAGCCGGTGATCGCGGCCGTCAACGGCCCGGCGGTCGGGGCGGGCGCCGGGCTGACCCTGCCGATGGACATCCGGCTCGCCGCCACTACGGCACGGTTCGGTTTCGTGTACGCCCGCCGCGGCATCGTGCCGGAGTCGGCGGCCGCCTGGTTCCTGCCTCGGGCCGTCGGCATGCAATGCGCCATGGAGTGGGTGGCCACCGGCCGCGTGTTCGACGCCGCCGAGGCGCTCGCCGGCGGCCTGGTCCGGTCCGTGCACGAGCCGGACGAGCTGCTGCCCGCGGCCATCGGCCTCGCGCGCGAGATCGCCGGGAACACCGCGCCGGTCTCGGTCGCGCTGTCCCGTCAGATGATGTGGCGAATGCTCGGCGAAGGACACCCGATGGCCGCGCACCGGCTCGATTCGCGGCTGATGGGTGAGCTCGGCGGCGGTCCGGACGCCGCGGAGGGCATCGAATCGTTCCTGGCCAAGCGCCCGCCGGTGTTCCCCGGCCGGGTCAGCACCGGACTTCCGCCGGGCTGGCCGTGGTGGCGGGACGAGCCGTTCCGGCCGGCCGGGGCGTGAGGGAGTTCAGGACAGGATGTCGATGAGCTCCGGCACGTCGCCGCGGGTCATGTAGTTGCTGACCTGCTTGAGGTGCTTGCGCCAGAACTCCGTCGCCTGGTCGGCGTCCCGCGCCTGGATCAGGTCCAGCAGCTTCACGTGGGCCCGCTGGACCACCTTGGCCGAGGCGAACGCGGGAACGTCCTCCTGGACGGCCGCGTAGGCGCGGTGGTGGGCGTCGATGAGGTGGAAGAGCATCCCGGCGAGCACGTCGAGCGTGTCGTTGCCCGACAGCTTCACCAGCAGCTCGTGGAACTCCGCGTCGTGTTCGGCGTAGCCCACCGCGTTGCCGATGACTTCCTCGCCCCTGCCGACGAGCTCGGTCAGCGCCTGCAGGTCCGCCGCGGTGCGCTTGCTCGCGAGGGTGCGCACGGCGGCGGTTTCCAGGAGGCTGCGTGCTTCGTAGACGTCGGCGATCGACGCCTTGCGGTACTGCAGGAGCAGACCGGCGTAGCGGGCCGCGACCCGGTTGTCGGGCACCAGCACACGGGCCCCGCCGCGCGCGCCGCGCCGAATGCTGATCAGCTGCTCCGACTCGAGGATGCGGAACGCTTCCCGCAGCGTCGGCCGGGACACGCCGTACTGCTCCATCAGCGCCGTTTCCGACGGCAGCACCTCGTCCTTCGCGACCTCCCCGAGGACGATCTGGCGCCGCAGGTCCGCGGCGATCATCTCGCCCGCCTTCGGTACGCGGACGATGCTCGTTCTGGGCGCGGCCATCACGTCCCCCTTGAGTTGATTGAGTCAACTCATAATACCGGATGGCGCTCCGCGCGCACGGTGCCGGGCGGGCGCGCGTCCCCGGCCTCGTTGACAGCCTGAGACCCGCTCTCTATCGTCTATTCAGGTAGATGATTATTCTGATACCGGCGAGAGGTGGCGACGATGGCACCGGACGCGCAGCCGCGGCACTGGTTGATCACCGGGGTGTCCGGCGGGCTGGGCCGCGCGCTCGCCGAGGCGGTGCTCGACCGCGGCGGAGTCGTCGTGGGGACGCTGCGCGACGAGCGGCAGGCCGCCGCCTTCGAGCAACTCGCCCCGGGCCGGGCGTTCGCGGTGGAACTCGACACCACCGACGGGCCCGACGTGCTCGCCGACGGGGCGGCCCGCGCCGTGCGGCTGGCCGGGCACATCGACGTCCTCGTCAACAACGCGGGCTACGGGCTGGTCGGGGCCGTCGAGGAGGTCGGCGAAGAAGAACTGCGGCACCAGATGGACACCAACTTCTTCGGCCCGCTGCGCCTGATCCGCGCGTTGCTGCCGCACCTGCGTGCCCGGGGCCGCGGCCACCTGGTCAACATCAGTTCGATCGCGGGGTTCCGCGGACAGGCCGGTCTCGGGGTGTACAACGCGTCGAAGTTCGCCCTGGAAGGGCTGTCGGAGGCCCTGATGCACGAGCTGAAGCCGCTCGGCATCGCCGTCACCGTCGTCGAACCCGGTGGCTTCCGCACCAACTGGATGGGGAAGGGCCTGCGCCGGGCCGAGCGGCGGCTGGCCGAGTACGCGTCGGTCGACGACCTCGCCGGCACGATGCGACGGTTCGACGGGTCGCAGCCGGGAGACCCGGCGCGGGGTGCCGCCGCCATCATCACGGCCGTCGAGGCGGCCGACCCGCCGTTGCGGCTGCCCCTGGGGGCCGACGCGCACCGGGCGATCCGCGGCAAGCTCGCCGAGATCGGCCGCGAACTCGACGCCTGGGAGCACGTGAGCGTCGCCACCGCGTTCGAGGCTTCGGCGGCCAGATGAGGCCGGACGTCATGGTGACCCGTCGCTTCGCGGTACCCGCGGCCGGCCGGACGCTCGAGCTGGGCGGCCGGCCGTGGCTGATGGGCGTCGTCAACGCCTCGCCCGAGTCGTTCTCGGACGGCGCGCTGGTCGGCACCGCCGACGCGCAGGTCGCCCACGCGGCGCAGCTGCTGGCCGAAGGCGCGGACCTGATCGACGTCGGCGGCGAGTCCGCGGTCACCAACCGGCCGGCGATCGCCGTCCAGGAGGAGATCGACCGGGTGGTGCCGGTGATCGCCCGGATCACCCGGGAGCTCGGTGCCCTGGTTTCGGTCGACACCTACAAGCCCGAGGTCGCCGAAGCCGCCATCGCGGCCGGCGCGGTCCTGGTCAACGACGTCAGCGGGCTGCGCGATCCGGCGCTGGCCGACGTGTGCGCCCGCACGGGCGCCGCCCTCGTGCTGATGCACACCCGGGCCGCCCCCAAGCAGCGGTTGCAGGACCCCGGCCACTACCCGGATGTCGTCCAGGACGTCCTCGGCTTCCTCGCCGACCGCATGCGGGTCGCGATGGCCAGGGGAGTGGCCGCGGCGGCCCTGATCCTCGACCCCGGCCCGGACTTCGCCAAGACCCCAAGCCAGACTATCGACGTTCTCCGGCACCTGAACGAGCTCCACGCGCTCGGCAGGCCACTCCTGATGGCGGTGTCCCGCAAGGACTTCGTCGGCGCGCTCACCGGCCGGCGCCCGAGCGAACGGCTGGCGGGAACGCTGGCCGCCGTCGGCTACTGCACGGACGCCGGCGGGCACATCCTTCGCGTGCACGAAGTCGCCGCCGTGCGCGAGTACCTGACGGTGCGCGCGGCGCTGCTCGGCGAGCTCCCGGTGGACCCCGCTCTGACACTCGCTGAATCGCTGCGCCACGAGCCCCGGACCGCAGGCTGACCCGTTGTGCCGAGGAACACGGGTTCGCTCGTCATGAGTTTGCTCCGTCATCGCGGACGTCACCGGCCGTCCAGCCCACACGTTCGCGCAGTGCGCGGTCGGTGGCAGGGCAGTGCTTCCGGAGGATCGGATCGTCGGATTGCGCCGGCCGGGATCGTCAGCCGTTCACGGCTCGAAGGCCGCCCGGCTGCCCCGACTCCCTTGACGCCGCCTGCCGATCAGGGTCGTGACCCTCAACCTGGCACGTGAGCGGGACCCGGCTGCGCGCACCAGGTGCCGGCCGCGTCGAGGCACTCGGTGAAGGCCGTGGGGTGCCACACCTTCGTCGGTCGGTTGGCCGGCGCGGGATCGAGGTTCAATGTGGTGGCCTGCGTGACGAAGCCGACCGGCACGGGCAGCCCGTGCTTGCGCCGGGTCTGGTTCCAGCGGATGATCAGACGTTGGCTGGCCTCGGTGTCACCGAGGTCGGCCGCGATGAGGGCCGCGCACAGCGGGGCGGCGAAGGTGTGCTTGAAGTCCGACCGGCCGCGGGCACTCAGCAGGATGTCATGCAGGGTGTGGCGGGCGGTCGTGGGGTCGCCGCACTGTCGTTGCGCCTCGGCCAGCAGGATCTGCAGCGGTACGAACCGCGAGGTCAACTGCGGTTGCGCAGTGCTCAGCGTGGTCAACGCCTCGTGGAGGAAGCGTCGTGCTCGGTCGGGTTCCTGGCATACCAGATAGTGGGAGGCGATCACCCGGCGTGGAGCGGCTTGCTCCGCGGCGTGGGTGACGCTGCCGGCCAGGCCGATGAGGTCGTCGATCAGCGCCGTGGCATAGGTGAGGTCACCGAGGCCGAGCAGGGCCTCGACCATCACGGTGAGCTTCGCGGCCATCGAGGAGCTGCTGAGTTCGAGCTTGCACCGGTCGTAGGCCGCACAGATTTCCAACGTTCGCGTGTAGCGGCCCCAGGTGTTCATCGTGCTGCCGGCGGAATTGAACACCATCCGGGCGTCGTCGCTGTTCGACCAATCCAGCGCAGCAGCGACCGCGGGCTCCACGTCGTCCAGCACAGAGGGGTCGAGCGCGAGCATCTTGGCGTTGAGCACGCCCGCCCGCGCCTCGAGGTGTTCACGACGCCGGTGGGTGGCCAGTTCGTCGACCACCGGGCACAACAGCGTCAGACTGCCGGGAATGTTGCCGAACATCTTGACGACGAGCCCGCGGTGGAACCGCAACAGCGCGTGGATCTCGGGGCTGGCGGCCAGGCCGGGCAGGGCCAGCATCCGCTGCAGCCACGCGCGTCCCTCGGTGAGATAACCCTTGTTCACCAGCCAGAACTCGAATGACTTGGCGACGATCTCGGCCGCGTCGAGTCCATGGCCGGTATCGAGACCGAACTGCAGGCATTGGCGCAGGTTCGCCGCGTCCAGCTCCATGGCCTCCCACCTCAGCTCGCGATCGGAGTAGCGGGGCAGCCGGTCGATGTCCCTGGTGAGCGCGAGCCACCGGTCGAGGTGTCGGCGCATCGTGGTTTTGAACTCTCCAAGGCCGACGAGCCGGGATCCGGCGAACGTCCGAATCACGTTGAGCAGCCGGTACCGTCGGATCCCGGCCACGTCGTAAGGCTGCACGAGCGAGCGATCGACAAGCGCGGCGAGTTTCGCCGCGACCGTGCCGGACCGCAGCGGCGCGAACCCACACACCTCTCCGGCGTCCGCGGCGGTGAACCCGGCTGCGAACACCGACATCCGGACGAAGAGGCGCTGCTGATCGGGCGGCAGCAGCCGGAAGGACCAGTCGAGGGTCGCGTCCAGGGTCGTGTGCCGCGAGTCACCACTCGACGATGTGCGAAACAGCAGCGTCAAGTCGCGGCCGACTCGCTCGACGAGTTCGTGCAGCGGGAAGGCGCGAGCCCGGGCAGCAACGAGTTCGAGCGCCAACGGCAGCCCGTCGAGCCTGCGGCACAGTTCCGCAACGTGGTCGACGTCCGCGCCGGTGATGGTGATCGATGGCGCGGCGCGGTGGACACGTTCGGCGAAAAGCTCAACCGACGGGACGCCCAGCACAGCCCCCTCCGGTTCACCGGGTGCCGGAACGGGCAGCGGCTCCAGAGCGAACACGGCCTCGCCCGGCACGCCGAGCGGCTGCCGGGAAGTCGTCAGCACGACCAGATCGGGGCAACTACTCAACATCCAGGTCACCAAGTCCGCGACGTCGCCGACGAGGTGCTCACAGCTGTCGAGCACCAGCAGCCGCGGTCCGGCCGCGAGCGCCTGCTCGACAGTCGCGTACGCGCCGTCGAGGTCGTCCCCACCATCGCCGGCGCGGAGCAGTGCGGCCAGGGCGTGCACGACCTGTTCGACCGACCTGACCGTGGCAAGGGCCAACGCGAGGCCGGCCGTCCGCCTCCGACATGCTGATTCGTACGCGACATTCACCGCCAGGGCCGTCTTGCCGCAACCTCCGGCCCCGGTCACCGTAACCAGACGTTCGCGGTCGAGAAGTGCGGCCAACCGGGCCGAGTCGCCCACGCGCCCGACCAGCCGGGTGAGGTGCGGGCGCAGACCGACCCAGCCCTGCTCGACAGGGGACGGCGGTGACACCCTGCCGTCGGCCACTTCCCCGTCGATCGAGCGCTTCACAACCAGGTCTCGCGTGCTTCGCAGTGCAGGGAACTCCACGGTCTGTGGCGTTGGTGGGGTTGCGGCAAGGACCCGCGCATGGACGTCCGCGGCAACCTCGGCCAGCGAGCTGCCGGGGCGCGTCGCGGCATGGCGGGCGGTGATCGACAAGGCCGGCGGGAAGCCGCCGCACAACTCGACCAGCTCGTCGACTGCATCGGGCTCGGCAGCCACCCGATCGGCGCCCAAGCGTGCAGACAGCAGGGCGCAGGCCTCGGCGCGGGACAGGACGTCCAGCTGCAGGTGGCGGGCGCTGTGCCGGTCGATTAAGGAGGCGAGCCTGGTGCGGCTGGTGACCAGCACGGTGCACGTCGGACCACCAGGCAGCAGCGGGATCACCTGGTCGGCGGTGGCGGCGTTGTCCAGCACCACCAGCATCCCCCGCCCCGCGACCAGGCTCCGGTACAGCGCTGCTCTGGCGTCCAGGTCGGCAGGAATGCGGTCCGGGGCGACACCCAGGGCGGTGAGAAAGCCGAACAGCGCCGTGTCGGGCGCGACGGGCCGCTCAGTGGGGTTGAACCCGTGCAGGTCCACGAACAATTGCCCGTCCGCGAACCGGTCCAAATGGCGGTGCGCCCACGCCAGGGCCAGCCAAGTCTTGCCGATCCCTCCGGCCCCGCCGATCGCCGCGATCAGCACCGTGCCGGACGTTTCGGCCAGTGTCTCGTCCAGCAGCGTCAGTTCGGCGGTGCGGCCCGTGAACACTGGGGGCGCAGGCAGTTGCCGCGGCACGTCAGGCGCGGAAATATGAGCAAGAGTAGGATCCGTGTTCAGGATTCGCCGGTGCAGGTCGCGCAGTTCCCGACTCGGATCGGCACCCACCTCGTCGGCCAAGCGTGCGCGGATGCTGTCGAATCGCAGGAGTGCCTCGGCTTGGCAGCCGTTGCGGTACAAGGCGAGCATCAACTGCCTGGCGACCCGTTCGTCCAGCGGATGCGCATCCGCTCGCTCGGCCAGCTCGGCGCACAAGGCCGCGTGTCTACCCTGCTCGAGCGCCAGGTCCACGCGGTCGAGGTCGGCGGCGAACCGCTCCCGTGTCAGACTTTCACGGACAGCGGCGATCCATGGCGTGTCCAGCCCGTCGAACACCTCGCCCTGCCACAGGCTGGCTGCCTCCTCCAGCAGCACCAGCGCCCGCGCCCCGCTCCGCCCGCGTGCCCGCTTCACCAGCAGGCGGAACCGATGCAGGTCCACTGCCTCCGGATCCACCTGCAGGACGTATCCGCCGCCCTGCCGCACGATGGCGACTTCGCCCGCCAGCACACGCCGCAGCCGTGACACGTAGTTGCTCGCCACCTGCCGTGCCTTGTAGGGCAACCGCTCCGCCCACACCCGATCCAGTAGTTGCTCCACCGTGACGACCCGGTTCGCCTCCACCAGCAGCACCGCCAGCACACACCGCTGCCGCGCGTGACCAACCTCCACCAACCGATTGTCGACCCGCAACTCGACCGGCCCGAGCCCCCGCAGCTCTACCGCCACGATGCCCACCTCCCCGCACCCCTTACTACTCCGCCTCCACCCGTCTTGCGACCGCTGACCAGGCGATTGCCAGAACGCGGTGTGGTCATGACGAACCGGTAGCCCACCGTCTGCACTGCAGCGGGCCAACAGTCGGACCGGGTCAGCTGCATCACGTCGATGAATCAGAAAGAGGGAATCGTGGTAATGGCCGAGGGAAAGGCGGGGAAAACTACAGCAGTGCGGTCAGTTGACATTGCTACATAACATCATTAATTGATCTGGATCAGGGGAAATTAATGCGTACAGGTCTGCGCAAATTTTGTCTTGGTATCGCGGGAGCCATGTTGGCCAGCTTCGCCGTCGCTACCGCCTCGCCCGCCGTCGCTACTGCCTCGCCCGCCGTCGCCGCGGTGACCTGCGGGCCGTCCGCGCCGGACTACGACCCTGGCTCCGCCCAAGCAGTCAATCAGGTGTCGGGCTACAGCGGGCCGGCGATGCGGACCGGGCCCGGCGGCAATTGCCAGCTCCTCACCCGGGTACCCTGGGGCAATTGGGTCACTCTCAACTGCTACCGCTTCGGCGACACGGTCAATGGTGTCTCAACGTGGTCCGCCGCGCATTATGGAGGGTATTTCGGCTGGGTTTCCGACTACTACCTTTCCGGCAGGGGCAGTAATTACGCATGCTAGGCGTAGATCGGTGAGCCGTGACCTTCTCGATCAGGTCGAGGGTGCCGTTCCTGCACCCTCGACCTGAGAGCGTGTTTGAGATCTTGATCAGCGTGCCGGCACGGCGCAGGTTCTCTTCCTTCACACGGCCGACCGCCCGCGATCGACAACACCGCCGCCACGACCTGGGTGACGACCACCGACCACGTGAGGAGCACGAACCAGCCCGCCCCGCCGGCTCGGCCAGGATCATGCCGGTCGGCCCGCTGCCGATGAGCTTCCCGGTCCCGACCAGCACGCTCAGGAACGCGGCCCAGGTCGTCGGCCTCGGCCGCGGCCCGCCTCGTCCACCGACGCGTCCAGCCCGATCATGACGCTCCTCCGGCTCCGCCCCACACCCTCTGTATCGGGCGGGTGAGGACGTCGCAACACCCGATCAGCGGCAGAAGAGGGCAATTCCTGGGTGTCCTCGGACCCACGTTCGCCGCTACCAAAATCACGTGCGTTGTGCCCGGCCGCGGTGGTGGCGGGAATGCGCTCGTTCACCGCTATCGCCCGCGGGGTGGCCGATGTGCCCACCGAGTTGCCGACCGGTCTGCGTGCCAAGGTCGGCGCGGCGGGCCAAACTGGGTTTTACGTCGTGGCAACCGCTTGGTAATTCTGGTCGTCGACTCTGACTGAAATGAGTGTCGCGACGCGGACACATTGCCCCTACTGCTCGCTGCAGTGCGGTATCCGGCTCACCTCACAGCTCAGTGGCACGCTTGAGCTCGCCGGGCGCGAGGACTTCCCGGTCAACCGCGGTGGGCTCTGCATCAAGGGCGCGCACGCCGCGGAGCTGATCAATCATCCCGAGCGGCTCACCACCCCACTGGCTCGTGAGCGGCGGGGACAGCCGCTGCGGCCCGTGACCTGGGATGACGCGCTCGACCGCGTCACCAAAGCCATCACCCGCGCCCAGGACGTGCACGGCCGGGACGCCGTTGGCTGTTTCGGCGGGGGCGGGTTGACGAACGAGAAGGCCTATCAGTTCGGCAAGTTCGCCCGGGTCGCGCTGCGCACGGCGATGATCGACTACAACGGCCGGTTCTGCATGAGTTCGGCGGCGGCAGCGGCCAACCGGTCCTTCGGAATCGACCGCGGCTTGCCGTTCCCGTTGTCGGACGTGGCCGACGCCGAGGTGGTGCTACTCGTCGGCAGCAATCCGGCCGACACGATGCCGCCCGCGATGCAGTGGTTCGCGGCGGCCCGTGATCGCGGGGCGCGCCACGTGGTGGTCGACCCGCGTGAGACGTCGACGGCGAAGCTGGCGCGGCGGCACCTGCGGTCGGTGCCGGGCACCGACCTCGCGCTGGCCAACGGGATGCTCCACATCGCGATCCGCGACGGGCTGGTCGACCAGGCCTACATCGCGGCCCGCACCACCGGCTGGGACGCCGTGCGCCGGGCGGTACGGGCGGACTGGCCCGACCGCACCGAGCGGATCACGGGCGTCTCGATCTCCGACATGACAGCCACGGTGCACGACCTTGCCACTGCCCGTGCGGCCATGATCCTGACCGCACGGGGTGCCGAGCAGCACGCCGACGGCACCGCCACCGCCACGGCCTGGATCAACCTCGCGCTGGCACTCGGGTTGCCCGGGCGCGGGCGGGGGTCCGGGTGGGCCACCGTCACCGGCCAGGGCAACGGGCAGGGCGGGCGCGAGCACGGGCAGAAGGCCGACCAGCTGCCGGGCTATCGCAAGCTCGCCGACCCGGCCGACCGCGCGTTCGTCGCCGACGTGTGGGGCGTCGACCCGGACGAGCTGCCCCGCCCAGGCGTTTCGGCCTACGAGATGCTCGATCGCCTCGGCACCGACGGGGGTGTGCGGGTGCTGCTTCTCGCCGCGTCCAACCCGGTGGTGTCGGCACCCAACGGCGCACACGTCGCGGAATGCTTCGGCGCGCTCGACTTCCTCGTCGTCACCGACTTTTTCCTGTCCGAGTCCGCCCGCTGTGCCGACGTCGTGTTGCCTACCACGCAGTTCGCCGAAGAGGACGGCACGCTGACCAATCTCGAGGGCCGGGTCGTCCGGCGACGCCGCGCGGTGGCTCCTCCCGCCGGGGTGCGCACGGAGCTGGAGATCTGGCACGAGCTCGCCTCCCGGCTGGGGCGCGGCTCGGGTTCACGGGGTGAGCACTTCCCGACCGACCCGCGGGTGGTCTACGACGAGCTGCGCCGGGCCAGCGCGGGCGGGATCGCCGACTACAACGGCATCACCTGGGAGCGCCTCGACGCGGGCGAAGAGCTGTTTTGGCCGTGTCCCGACGAGGCCCACCCGGGATCGCCGCGGCTGTTCGCCGAACGCTTCCCGACACCGGATGGGCGCGCCCGCTTCGTCGCCGTGACCCACCGCGGCGCCACCGAGCGGCCCGACAAGCGGTTTCCCTATCTGCTCACCACCGGCCGCTCCCGCAGCCACTACCAGTCCGGCGTCCAGACGCGCCGCAACGCCGCGCTGCTGGAGGCCGAGCCTGTCGCATACGCGGAGCTGCATCCACGGCTCGCGGGCGAGATCGGGGTCGCTGACGGCGAGGCCGTCCGCCTCACCACCCGGCGCGGCAGCGTGGTCGTCACGGCCCGCTACACCGACGGGATCCGTCCCGACACCGTGTTCGTGCCGTTCCACTGGGCCCGCGTCAACGACCTGACCAGCGCCCGGCTCGACCCGACGTCGCGGATGCCGGAGTTCAAGTCCTGCGCGGTGGCCGTCGCCGCCGTCCGGGCCCGCCGTCCCGTCCACCACCCTGATCCCCGACCCGAGGAGCTGCACCGATGATCAGCAAGCCGGTTTTCCTGCAGGGTATCTACGCCTTCGAAGGGGCGGGCACGGGAAAGCCGGTGCCGCTGCATGCCGATCTCACCTACACGGTGCCCGGGGGTGTCACGACCCAGCCGCTGTATTTCCGCGGCGGCAACGACACCGACGAGCTGGTGACGGTCGTGCTGGTCCGCGAGGGCACGCCGATGCGCTACTTCCCGATCGGTGCCCGCGCGAGCACTCACGTCGCACTCGCCGTGGTCGAAGACATCGACGACGGCACGACGTTGGAGCTGCAGCTCGCCGCGCGGGAAGGGCTCACCGGCACGGTGGTCGTCGACCTCGGGCTGGTGGAGGTCTGACCTCGCTCCACGACGGATCACGGCAGCCCGTTCGGAGGGATCAAGATGAAGATGCTCGACCTGGTGGTGATCGGCAACGGTATGGCCGGGGCCCGTGCGGTGGAGGAGATCCTTGCCCGCGCTGGCGGGGACCGGTTCCGGATCACGATGTTCGGCGACGAACCCTACGGCAACTACAACCGGATCATGCTCTCCCACGTGCTGGCCGGGGAGGGAGCCGATGAAATCTACCTCAACCCCCTGCAGTGGTACCAGGACAACGACATCACCCTGCACGCCGGTGTCCGGGTCGTGCGGGTGGACCGGTTCGCGCGCAAGGTCCTGGCCGATGACGGCACGGTGCTGGCCTACGACAAGCTGATCATCGCGACCGGCAGCCGCACGTTCTTCCCGCCGATGGACGGCATGTGGGTCGATGACCGCACCCTCACGCCCGGGGTGTTCGGTTTCCGCACGATGGACGACACCACGGCGATGGTCGACTACGCCCGGGATCGGCACAGCGCGGTCGTGATCGGCGGCGGCCTGCTCGGGCTGGAGGCGGCCTACGGGCTGCAGCAGCACGGCCTGGACGTGCACGTGGTGCAGGGCGGCCCGATTCTGATGAACCAGCAGCTCGACGAGGAGGCCGGCGCGATCCTGCGCCGCGTTCTGGAGCGCAAGCTCGGTATCACGGTGCACACCGGCCGGCGCCCCACCGCGATCCGCAGTACCGGGTCGGTGGCCGGCGTGGTGCTCGGCGACGGCACCACGATCGACACCGACATGGTCGTGGTCACCGCTGGGATCCGGCCCAACATCGGCCTGGGTGTCGTGTCCGGGCTGACCGTGGAGCGCGCGATCGTGGTCGACGACCAGATGCGCAGCGTCGACGACGGTGACATCTATGTCGTCGGCGAGTGTGCTCAGCACCGCGGGCAGGTTTACGGGCTGGTCGCACCGCTGTGGGAGCAGGCGGCCGTCCTGGCGGATCACCTCACCGGCGCCGACCCGCAGGCCGCTTACCACGGCTCGCGCAACGCCACCAAGCTCAAGGTCGCCGGCGTCGATGTCGCGTCGATGGGGATCATGCGTCCCGAGCATGACGACGACGAGTTCGTCCGGTTCTCCGAACCCACACGCGGCGTCTACAAGTCGGTGGTGGTGCGCGCCGGCAGGCTCGTGGGCGCCACCCTGCTCGGGGACGTCGAGAAGGTCGCGTTCCTGACGCAGAGCTTCGACCGCGGCCTGCCGCTGCCCGCGGAACGCGTGGAGCTGCTGTTCTCCCTCGCCGGGCCGACCGAGGCCGAGGGCGCCGCCGAGATGGACGACACCGTCGTTGCCTGCAACTGCAATGGCGTCTCCAAGGGCGCGCTCACCGCGTGTGTCGCGGGCGGCACCACGAGCGTCAGCGGTGTGATGGCCGCGACCCGGGCGGGCAAGGGCTGCGGGTCGTGCAAACCGCTCGTCGCGCAGATCGTCGAGTGGGCCGTGAAGCAGGGCGGCGGCGAGGTCAGCGTCGCGGAGAGCGAGGCCTGGTACGTGCCCTCGATCCCGCTCGGCAAGCCCGCGTTGATCGAGGCGATCCGTGCACAGGGTCTTCGCTCGGTGTCGCAGGTCTTCTCCGCACTCGCCCCAGACGGCGAGCACGCTCCGTCGAAGATGCCGCTGGCGTCGCTGCTCAAGGTGGTGTGGGCGGGGGAGTTCGTGGAGGAGAAGGACGCCCGGTTCATCAACGACCGGGTGCACGCCAACATCCAGCGCGACGGCACGTTCTCCGTGGTCCCGCGGATGGCCGGCGGCGTCACGACGTCCGACGAGCTGCGCCGCATCGCCGACGTGGCCGACAAGTTCGCCATCCCGCTGATCAAGGTGACCGGCGGGCAGCGGATCGACCTGCTCGGCGTGCGCAAGGAGGACCTGCCCGCCGTTTGGGCCGACCTCGGCATGCCATCGGGGTACGCCTACGGCAAGTCGATGCGCACGGTGAAGACGTGCGTGGGCACCGACTTCTGCCGGTTCGGTCTCGGCGACTCCACCCAGCTCGGTATCGAGATCGAGGAGCGCTTCTCGGGCCTGGAGAGCCCCGCGAAGATGAAGCTGGCGGTCTCGGGCTGCCCGCGCAACTGCGCCGAGTCGTTGGTCAAGGACATCGGGATCGTCGCGGTGGGCGAGGACCGCTGGGAGGTGTACGTCGGCGGTGCGGCCGGTGCGTCGGTTCGCAAGGGCGACCTGCTGGCCACCGTCGCGGGCCGGGCCGAGGCGATCCGGCTCACCGGTGTGTTCATGCAGTACTACCGCGAGAACGCCACCTGGCTCGAGCGCACCTACGACTTCGTGCCGCGGGTGGGCCTCGACGAGCTGAAAGCGCTGCTGGTGGACGACCGTGACGGGATCGTCGCGGGCCTGCAGGAGCGAATGCAGACCGCCGTCGACGCCTACGTCGATCCATGGACGGAAGGCCGCGCACCGGCCACAACCGGCCAGTTCGGCGATGCGCTGCCACTCATCCCGCTGCCTCAGGTGCCGGTGCGCGACGGGTCGTCGTCCCCGGCCGGCACGAAGCCCACCGGGGCGATGGCGTGACGGCGTCGCAGGGGAGTTCCCCACACCGGCTGGGCCCGGTCGACGCCATCCCGCCCGGGGAAGGGCGCGCGTACGCGGTCGGGGGACAGCAGGTGGCCGTCTTCCGCCTGCGCGACGGCGACCTGCGCGCCACTCAGGCCCGCTGCCCCCATGGCGGCGGCCCGCTCGCCGACGGCCAGTTCGACTCGTCGGCAATCGTGTGTCCGCTCCACGCGCGCGCTTTCTCCTTCACCGACGGCCGGTGCGCCGAGGGCGAGACGATCACCCTCCACGCCGTCCGTGAGGAGGACGGCGCGGTGGTGGTCGATATCTGAAGACCCGCGGCTCCGGCGCGCAACTCACGTGCGCAGCCGGCGCCGGCGGCCGGCGCCGTCCGAGCTACTGGCGCACGACTCCGACCTGCCGGGCGAGCTGGTCGGGATCGATGCCGAGCCACATGTGGCTGATGCTGTTCCCCAGGCCGCAATGCCACGCGACGCCGCCTCTAGCTCTGAGGGGTCAGGCGGCCGCCTTCGCCTGGATGACGTCCTTGTCCTTCAGCACGACGGGATCGGGGATGGCGTCGGGCAGTTCGTCCTCCAGCAGCCGGGCCGGCGACGAGCTTGCTCGCGGTCAGCTCGGGCCAGCCCAATGCGGTCAGCCGGCGACCTTCCGGGCCACTCCGCCGTAGAGCTGTGTGTTGGTGCTCGGGTCGTCCGAGATGTCACCCGGGCCGCCCGGTCGCCACAGCGCGCAGCCGACCAGGCCCGGGTCGATCAGCTCGAAGTCGCCGAACATCTTTTCGACCTCGCGGTAGGTGCGAGTTGTCGCCTGGTCGTGGCCCCTGGCCAGGTTGAACGTGCCCACCGCGCTGTTGATCCGGTCGCTGTCCTGGTCGCTGACCAGGTGGGAGATCGCGAGGTAGCTGCCGGCCGGGACGCGGCGGCGGTACTCGGCGAGCAGCGTGTGCGGGTCGCTGGCGTCCGGGATCCAGTGCAGCATGGCCACCATCAGCAGGCCGATCGGTTCGCCGAAGTCCAGCCGGTGCATCTCCGGGGCGGCGAAGATGCCTTCCGGATCCGTGAAGTCGGCGTGCGCGATCGTGGCGTGTTCGCTGGTGCGCAGGAGCATCTTGCTGTGCGCGACGGCGATCGGGTCGCGGTCCACGTAGACGACCCGGCAGCGCGGGTCGATCTCCCCGGCGATCTGGTGGACGTTGCCCACCGTGGGGATCCCCGAGCCGATGTCGAGGAACTGCCGGATGCCCAGGTCCATCAACGTGCGCACGACCCGGCCGAGGAACGTGCGGTTGAGCCGGGCGACGTCCCGGATGCCGGGCATGATCTTTTCGGCCTGTTCCGCGGCCTCCCGGTCGGCTTGGAAATTGTGCGCGCCGCCCAGCAGGTAGTCGTAGGTCCGGGAACTGCTGGGTTTCGTCGTGTCGATACCCGGGGGAACCCATTCCGCTGCCCGACGTTGTGTCTCGGCGAGCTCGAGCTGGACGAGGCCGGCCTCGTCCAGTGCGGTGGCTTCACCGAGCCGGTCGCCGAGCTCGCTGTGCAGGCCTCGAGCACGCGCCAGCGTCTTGGCGGCATCATGGAAGCTGCCCAGCAGGCGCTGGAGACGCCCCAGGTCCAGCAAGGTCGCGGCTTCAGCGGTGACGTCGCCGGCCGCCTGTTCCGCGCTGAGCACGGCCTGGTGGATGCGCTGGTCATCGAGCCAGTGTCCGTGTTGTTCGAGGAACGGGTGCAGCGCGATCGCCAGCGCGGCTGCCCGCCGTATCCGGCCGTCGGTGGCAGCGGAGATGATGCAGGCTCCGATGGTGGTCCGCTCCGCGCTCAGCCAGGCGATCGCCTCGCTTTCGGTCGCGAACTGCCGTGCTGGATTCGGCTCCCGGACGATCAGTTCGAGCCGAGGCGTGGCGCTGTGCACGAACCGGTGCGCCGCGCGAACGGTGTCGATGTAGTGGTCGAGGAGGCGTTCGAAGGCTCCCTCGTCCGCGCCCGGGTCGGTGAGCGTCCGGCTGTAGGCGCGGGTCAGGTCGTGCAGGCGATAACGCCCAGGGGCCGGTTCGTCCAACAGGTGGTTGAGGTACAGCACGTAGAGGTGCTCGCGAGTGGTCTCGACGTCGGTGCCGTCCAGCGCCGCGGCCGCTTCCGCGTCGATGTTGCTACCCGGAAACAGGCTCAACCGCCGGAAAAGCCGCTGCTGGTGCGGGTTGAGGTCGCGGTAGGAGAGGTCGAACGCGGCGGCCACGCTCCGGTTGTCGGCTCGCAGGGTCTTCAAGCGGTTCTGGGAGCGGGCGAGGTCGTCGGCCAGCTGCCGGGCCGTCCAGCCGGGGTGGCTGCGTAGCCGGCCCGCTGTGAGCGAGATGGCCAGCGGCAGGTATTCGCACAGTCTCATCAGCTCGTTGACCGCGTCAGGTTCGTGCTGCCCGGACGTGTAGCGGTCGAACATCGCGGCGGCGTCTTCGGTCGAGAGCGTGGTCAGGGAGACGCGGCCGGCGTCGGCGATCGATTCGTGCCGTCGTCGGCTGGTGATCAGCACCAAGCTGCCGGTACCGCCGGGCAGCAGCGGTCGGATCTGCTCATCTTCGACCGCGTCGTCAAGCAGCAGCAAGATACGCTTACCGGCCATCTTCTCCCGCCACAGCCGGGCGCGGTCATCGACGTCGGAGGGAATGGCCAAGGTCGGGACACCCCGCAGAAGCAGCAGCGAGGCGAGCGCGTCGGTGGGAGCCACGGCGGGTTGGCCGGCGCTGTGGCCGTGCAGCTCCAGGAAGATCTGGCCATCCGGGAAGTGGCGCGCCAGCTGGTAGGCAGCGTGCACCGCGAAGGTCGTCTTTCCGACTCCAGGCATACCGTCGACCACGTGAATCGCGGTGCCCAGTGTGTTCTGCTCCGCGGCGGCCGCAACGGCCGCGGTCAGGAGGTGGAGCTCGTCGACGCGCCCGGTGAAGACCGGCACGTCCCTCGGCAGGGTGCTGCATGCGTTACCGGGATCTCCGACTCCGGCCGCGGCCGGCTGCCGCGCTGACCGGACGGTGGAGGTGAGTGAACTGGCCGCGGCGCCTGGCGGGTAAGGATGGTCGGGCAGGCTGATCCAGCCGGTCGTGGCGGTTTCTTTGACGTTGACCTGCACCGACCGGAAGGTCCCGATGTCCGCGACGGTGCTGCTGCGGACAACCTCGTCGAAGAACCACGCTGAGGTGATCAACGCCAGCGTGCCAGATGACTCAGCCAGCGCTGCCTTCAGCGGCGGTGCGTCGAGCAGGCGAAATGTCCGGTTGATCGCGGGTCCGGTCACGCCCTGGTCGTCGTAGGCGATTTCTCCGGCGTGCAGGGCCACTCGCACCCGGATACGTTCCTGTGGCTGATGAGTTTCGTTGTGCCGGCGCAGCTCCCGTGCCAGGGCGGCAGGCAGAGTCTCCACCAGCGGACCTTTCGAGACCTGCGCTGGGATCAGGACGAATGTGCCGTCACCGGTGTTTCGTGGCGGCAGTCGAACCACGGCACGCGGGCCTCGTCGAAGGCTCGCCGCAGCGCGTGGTCAAGGCCGTCGCGAATCGTCAGCCGGTGCGGCGTCGTCCGGTCCGGATCCCCGTAGCTCTCGATGTCGACCGCCAAGATCGAGCGATGAACGAGTTGCCGTGAATGGTTCATTTCGCCCCCAGTTTCGCCACTGATTCAGGAGCCGAGAGAAGTCTCCGATGTCGAAACGGTCGAGGATCCAGGTCGCCGCTGCCGAACCTTCGTACCAAACCCAGCCGTCGCGCAGTTCGTCGATCAGCGCGCTCGACACCGCCGAGGACAATGACCACCGCGCCGCCGACAGCGTGCGAGCGACGCGCCATGTCTGCCCCCTTGAGGATCGCGGTCAGGCTGCGCATGCCACGACCGACCCGGCGGGGTCGTGCCGGACCGTAGCTCATGCGCTAAATCTGCATAACGGATCTCAGGGGTCCTGCGTTACTACGCATCCATTCACGTATCAGTCCGGAGTGCGGCGGATGACGACGAAGGACAAGCCCAGGCCGCCTGCGGCGAGCACGGCTCCGGCCAGGCCGAGCCACGGCAGTTTCCCGGCGGCCACCATCCCGCCGCCGAGCATCGCGCCGATGGCCCCGGCGAGGTTGAACCCGCTCACGTTGACCGTCACCGACAGCATCGGCGCTTCCCCCGCGTGCCGCAGGATGATCCGTTGCAGCGGGGCGATGGTGGCGGTGCACAGCAACCCCAGGGCGAGGACGGAGGCCACCGCCCCCGCCGCCGAGCGGGCTGACCACGGCATCGTGCCCAGCACCACCACCAGGCAGCCGAACACGATCCGCAGGGTCGCCGCGGGCGCCAGGTCGGCACAGCGCCCGGCCAGCAGGTTGCCCAGCACGCTGCCCGCGCCGTAGACGAGCAGCAGGACCGAGACGGTGGTGGCGCCGAACCCGGTCACCTCCATCAGCAGGGGCGCGATGTAGGTGAACACGGTCCCGACCCCGGCCAAGCCGACCACGGTGGTGGCGATGGCGATCACGATCTGCTTGCTGGACAACAGTTTGAGCTCCGCGGCCAGAGTGGATCCGCCCGCGGGGCGCTTCGGCATGACCGCCGCCAGCAGGGCGCCGCCGGCGAGGGCGACCCCGGCCAGCGCGAAGAACGGGGCCCGCCAGCCGAACTGCTGACCGGTGAGCGCGCCGAGCGGCACACCCAGCACGGTGGCGACGGTGAACCCGGAGACCACCGTGGCGATCGCGCGCCCGGCCCGCTCCGGCGGCACCAGCGACGTCACCGTCACGAGAGACAACGCGAACAGCGTCGCCTGTGCCATCGCGGCGATCACCCGGCCGGTCAGCAGGAGCCCGAACGCCGACGTCGTCGCGCACAGCACGGTCCCGGCGGCGAAAAGGCCGACCAGGCCGAGGGTGAGCCCCTTGCGTGGCAGGCGGGCCGTCGCGACGGTGACGAGCGGGCCGCCGATGACCACACCGAGCGCGTACGCCGTCACGGCACCGCCCGCCCCGGCCGTCGACACCCCGAACGCCACCGCCAGTTGCGGCAGCAGCCCCGCGACGAGCAGTTCCGCCGTGCTGACCGCGAAGACACACAGGAGGAACCCGGTCATGATCAAGGTGAGCCGCGTGCGTTCGCCGGTCTGCGCCGACGCGGCGTGGTTCGCGGTTCCGGTGGTCACGTGGCCTCCGAGCGTCTACTATGGACAGAATGGATCAGAATCCCGAAGCCACTGGGATGATCTCCGAGCCGACGAACTCCAGCGGGGACAACGTCCAGAACTCCGGCACCCCGCAGATCGCCGTCTGCACCCCGAGTTCGGCGAGGTGCTTGAGTTCGGTGAGAGTTTCGTCGGCGGATTTCGTCAGTTCGAAGTGGTAGTTGGCGGTCTTCTCGATGGTGTCGTAGTCGGTGCCCTCGGTTTCGCAGTGCGCTCGCAGCACGTCGAGTTTGCGTGAGAACTCGGGCGTGACGAACATGTTGCACGCCTGGGCATACCGCGCGACGAGCCGCAGCGTCTTCTTCTCGCCTTCGCCACCGACCATGATCGGCGGATGCGGCCGGGACAGCGGCTGCGGGCTGTTCATCGGCCGTTCCAGCCGGACATGCCTGCCCTGGAACGGACTGTCGTCGTCGCTCCACATCCGCAGGCACACCTGCAGCGTGTCTTCGAGCTGTTCGAAGCGCTCGCGCAGCGACGGGAACGGGATGCCCAGGCCGCGTGCCTCCTCCTCGTTCCAGCCCGCCCCGAGGCCCAGCATGGTCCGGCCACCGGAAAGGACGTCCAAGGTGGTCGCGATCTTCGCGATTACCCCCGGATGGCGGTATGCAGCGGCGCTCACCACGGTCAGCAACGTGACGCGCTCGGTGTGCGCCGCCAGAAAACCGAGGGTCGTGTAGGCCTCCAGCATGTCGTTTTCGACCGGGCCGATCTGCGGGATCTGGAACAGGTGGTCCATCACCGACACCAGGTCGAATCCGCTCTCCTCGGCGGTTTTCGCGATCCGTCCCAACTTCTTCCCGAGCTCCGCGGGGCCACCGGGCCACGTGAAATCCGGTATCTGCAAGCCGATTCTCATAGCGCACCTCCGATGGCGAATGGTGGCAGCCGCCGGACGCCCTGGATAGGGGTCGTGGCGCCCCCTTGGTCGGTTCTTGGCCGAGGTTTGATCAGGCGCTGCCAGAGTCGATCTCGACACCACTGAACGGCGAAAGGCGAATCCATGGCCGCGACCACCGCTTTCCTGCCGACCTGGGTGCGGCGACCGCGGGTGACCAGCGGCCCGCGGCTGGTGCACGTGAACACGCACTCGACGTTCGGCGGTGTCGCCGAACTCCTGGGCGGCCTGATCCGCGCGCAGCAGAGCCGTGGGCACGCGGTCGGCTGGGCCACCATCACCGGCGACGCCGACTTTTTCCTGCTGGCCAAGCAATTGCACTACCTGACGCACGGAAAGGGCGACCCTGCCGTGCTGCGCGATCCGGCGCGGGCCGAGTTGTACGCCGCCGTGCTGCTCCCGCAGGCGGAGGCGATCGCCGCGACCCTGCGCCCCGGCGACGTGGTGGTGCTGCACGATTCGCACACTCTCGGCATGGCCGGGGTGCTCTCCCGCGCCGGGGCACGGGTGGTGTGGCACTCCCACGTGGGCGCCGATGTGGACCCCGACGCGGTACTCGCGCGGGTCTGGCCGTTCTTCGCCGGCGACTTCTCCTCGGTGGACGCGGTGATCACCACCCGGGCGGACTTCGCACCACCGGCCGGGTTGTTTTCCGGCACCCGGCACGTCATCGCGCCGGCGATCGATCCCATGTCGGCGAAGAACCGGCCGATGAGCACCGAAGAAGTGGCCGCCTGCCTCGCCGAAATCGGACTCTCCGGCCTGGAACCCGAAGGGGGCGGCCGCGGAGCAGCGGTCGAACACACCGCGCCGCTGCCCGAGGACGCCACCCTGGTCCTGCAGGTATCGCGCTGGGACCCGCTCAAGGACATGCTCGGCGCGTTGCGCGGCTTCGCGCGGGTCACCGGTCTCCCTCAGGCGCATCTCGCGCTCGCCGGCCCGGACCCGCGCGAGGTCGGCGACGACCCGGAGGGCCTGACCGTGCTCGACGAGGTCCGTGCCGCTCTCGCCGCGCTGCCGGCCGAGATCCGCGGCCGGGTGCACCTGGTGCTGCTGTCCATGCGGGACCTCGAGCGCAACGCCTGGCTCGTGAACGCCTTGCAACGGCGGGCGGACGTGGTGCTGCAGAAGAGCCTCGAAGAAGGTTTCGGGCTCACCGTCACCGAAGCCATGGCCAAGCGCCGAGCCGTCGTCGCGGCCGCGGTGGGCGGGCTGCGGCTCCAGGTCGAACACGAAAACACCGGCCTGCTCGTCGATCCCGCCGACGACACCGACGTGGCGGCCGCGCTGACCCGCCTGCTCGCCGATCCCGGGCTGCGACGGGAACTCGGCGACCGGGCAGCGGCCTCCGTCGCCGAGCGCTACCTGATGCCGCGGCTCGCCGACGACTACGACACAGCTACCGGCCTCGTCCCGGGGAACCCTTGACCCGCACCACATCCGGCAGAGTCACTGAATGAGGAGAACCGATGAGTAATTCCCGTACCACCGCCTTCACCCGCCGCACGCGCATCGCGGCGACCGCCGCGTGCGTCGTCGTGGCGCTCGGCGTGGCGGTGTCGCCCGCTTCGGCGGAGACCACGCATCACCACCACCACGGCCTCGTGGGCGCATGGCAGCTCACCGGGACCGACGACGGCAACCCGGTAAACCCGAAGATCGTCTTCCACCCCGACCACACGCTGGACTTCACCCCGCCCGACAACTCCTTCGACGGCACGGGGCACTGGCAGGAGAAGCGCGACGGCAGCTTCACCTTCGACCAGGGCCACCCGATCAACGACGCGGCGGGCCGGCCCGAGAGCTACATCCACGCCGACATCACCGGTCAGCGGACCGGGGACACCATGACCGCCGGCGGCCACGCCGAACTCTACGACCTCGACGGCAACCAGCTCGCCGCCTACGTCATCCTCTTCGACGGCGTACGGCTGCCGCGCTAGCGAACACTCGGACTACGGAGCGAGCTTCTCATGTCCCTGCACGGAAAAACAGCGATCGTGACGGCGGCGTCCCGGGGGATCGGGCGGGCCGTCGCGGTGCGACTCGGCGCGGACGGCGCCCGGGTCGCGGTGAACTACCGGGAAAACGAAGCGGCGGCGAAGGAGGTCGTCGACGTCATTAGCGCGCGGGGCGGCGAAGCGGTCGCGATCCAGGCGGACATGAGCGTCGCCGCGGACGTCGTGAAGTTGTTCACCGAGTCCGACCGGCACTTCGGCGCGCCGGACATCCTGGTCAACAACGCCGGCCTCACCGTCATCGGATCGACGGCGGAGATCGACGAAGACCTGGTGGACGCGGCGATCGCGCTGAACATCAAGGGCACCTTCCTCGCCATGCGGTATGCCGCGCGGACGTTGCGCGACGGTGGGCGGGTCGTCAACATCTCCACCGGCTACGTGCGGGCGCCGAACCCGTACGTGGGTGTCTACGTGGGCACGAAGGCCGCCGTCGACCAGATGGGGAAGTCGCTGGCCAAGGAGCTCGGCCCGCGCGGGATCACGGTGAACTCGGTCGCGCCCGGGCTCACCGAGACCGAGGGCGTGGCGGCGGAGGTGATGGCGCAAGCCGAAACCTACATCGGCATGACGGCGTTGGGCCGCCTCGGGCGTCCCGACGACATCGCCGACGTCGTGGCGTTCCTCGCCGGCGACGGCGCGCGCTGGGTCACCGGGCAGGTGTTGTCGGCGACCGGCGGACTCGCCTAGCCGTCCGCGCTTCTCCGTTCCGAACGGGCATGGGCACACGATTTCGTGTGCCCATGCCCGTTTTTGCGTGCCAGGTGTTCACCGCCGGACCAATATGTTTGGTCTTCTCCATCATCGCCCCTTCTTGGCTCGTTCTTGGCCGGTCTTTGATCGACTGGTGCGACGATGGACTTTCAAGCGAACCGTGGCGACCGAAACTCGGTACGCGGCTCTGGGGAGGGCGTTCGCGCGAAGACTTCAACGACTCTGTGCCAGCGAAAGCCATCGACGTCGATCGGCTGGAGCGCGTCACGCGTGCGTGGCGGCGCGGGCCCGGCACCCGTGCGCGTTCGGGTGTCGGAAATCCGAAGTGCGGCACGCCAAGACAATTCGGCAGGCGAGATACTCGCGGCCGCGAAAGGACGTCCGGAATGAGCAGACGACAGGAACCGAATTCCGATGAGCGTGCCCCGATCGCGATTATCGGCATGGGGTGCAGACTGCCCGGTGGGATAAACTCCCCGGAACAGTTGTGGCCGTTCCTGCTCGACGGCGGCGACGCCATCGGCACCGTGCCGGACGGGCGATGGGATCACCACGCCGAAACCGGACCGCGCAGCGCCGCCGCCCTGCGCGTGGTCACCAGCCAGGGCGGGTTCCTCGACGACGCCTCGGCGTTCGACGCCGACTTCTTCGGGATCAGCCCGCGTGAGGCCGAATTGATGGACCCGCAGCAGCGAATGATGCTCGAAGTCGCGTGGGAAGCCTTGGAACACGCGGGGATCGCGCCCCTCTCACTGTCCGGTTCGGACACTTCGGTGTACGTCGGAGTCGGTTCGGACGACTACGGCAGGCAGATGCTCGAAGACCTTCCCGGAATCGAGGCGTGGACCGGGATCGGCGCCAGCATGTGCGCGGTGGCGAACCGGGTGTCCTATGTGCTCGATCTGCGCGGGCCGAGCATGTCCGTCGACACCGCCTGCTCGTCCTCGCTGGTCGCGCTTCATCTTGCCTGCCAGGGGCTGCGTGACGGGGAGAGCCCGCTGGCCCTCGTCGGCGGCGTCAACCTGATGGCCGGACCGGGCCTGTCCATGGTGCTGGACGCCGCGGGCGCGATCTCCCCGGACGGGCGCTCGAAGTCCTTCGACGCCGCCGCCGACGGGTACGGCCGGGGCGAGGGCCTGGGGGTACTGGTCCTGAAACCGTTGGCAGCGGCACAAGACGACGGTGACCGGGTGCTCGCGGTGATCCGCGGCAGCGCGGTCAGCCAGGACGGCCGCACCCAGGGCATCATGGCGCCCAGCGGCGCGGCCCAGGAGGCCGTGGTGCGCCGCGCGCTGCGCCAGGGGGCGATCGATCCGGCCACCGTCGGCTACGTCGAGGCCCACGGCACCGGGACCCGCATGGGCGACCCGGTCGAGGTCGCCGCGCTGAGCCGGGTGTTCGGCGAGGGCCGGGAGCCGGGGAAGCCCTGCCTGATCGGCTCGATCAAGGCCAACATCGGCCACCTGGAGGCCGGTGCGGGGGTGGCCGGAGTGATCAAGGCCGTCCTCACCCTGCGGCACGGCGAGATCCCGCCGAACGCCCAGCTGATCGAGCCCAACCCGGACATCCCGTGGGCGGAGAACGGGCTGGAGCCCGTGCGGGAGCGCACGCCGTGGCCCGAGGGCGCCGCGGTGCGCCGGGCGGGTGTGTCGGGGTTCGGCTACGGCGGCACGGTCGGGCACGTCGTGCTCGAACAGGCCCCCGAACCGCTCGCGGCGGTTCCGGACCAGGGTGCGGGTGACTCCGAGAAGCCCCGTTTGTTCGTTCTGTCCGGTTCATCCGAGCACTCGCTGGGCGCCAACGCCGCGGAGCTCGCCGGCTGGCTTGGTGGCGCCAGGACGGCGAGCCAGGAAGCCGTCGCCGGCACGCTGTTCCACCGCCGTTCGCACCTGACGTGGCGCGCTGGGGTCATCGCGTCGAACCGTGCCGAGCTCGTCGGTGGACTCGAGCGGCTCGCCGCCGGGCAGCCGGACCGGGCGGTGTCCACCGCGCGGGTGCTCACCGCTCCCGGTGGCGGCGCGGTGTGGGTGTTCTCCGGCCACGGGTCGCAGTGGTCCGGTATGGGCCGCGACCTGCTGGCCGCCGAACCGGTCTTCGCCGGCATGCTGGCCACCCTGGCGCCGGTGTTCGCCGCGGAGATCGGCTTCACCCCGGCGGACGTGCTGCGCTCCGGCGACCTCGACGGTGCCGAGGTGATCCAGCCGATGATCTTCGCGGTACAGCTGGGCCTGATGGCGGTCCTGCGGTCGAAGGGGCTGGAACCGGCGGCGGTGATCGGCCATTCGGTCGGGGAGATCGCCGCCGCCGTCGCGGCCGGGGTGCTCGGCCCGCTCGACGGCGCGCGCCTGGTGTGCCGCCGGTCCCGGCTTCTGGCGCGGGTGGCCGGCGCGGGCGCGATGTTCCTGGTGGACCTCCCGTTCGCCGAAACCGCCGACCGGCTCGCCGGAACCCCCGGGGTGGGCGCGGCCATCGCGTCGTCCCCACTGTCCACCGTGGTCTCCGGCGACCGGGAAGCGACGCTGGAGATCGCCGACCGCTGGCGCGGCGAAGGACGCATGGTGCGCCGGGTCGACTCCGACGTCGCCTTCCACAGCCCGCAGATGGACCCGCTGCTCGACGAGCTGGCTCAGGCGGCGGCGGACCTGGGCGTCGGCGAGCCGGTGATCCCGCTCTACAGCACGGCGTCGCCCGACGCCCGGTCCGGAGAAGCACGTGACGGCCGTTATTGGGCGGCGAACCTGCGCAACCCGGTGCTGCTCGACAACGCCGTGAGGGCGGCTGTGGAGGACGGCCACCGGATCTTCCTGGAGATCTCCGCGCATCCGGTGGTCACGCACTCGATCTCGGAGACCCTCGCCGACCACGACGACGTGTTCGTCTCGCCACTGCTGCGCCGTGATCAGCCGGAAGTGGCGACCCTGCTGGGCAACCTCGCCGCGCTGCACTGCCACGGTGCGGACATCGGGGACGCGGGCCTGTCCCGGGACGAGCCCCCGGTGGACCTTCCCCGCAACCGCTGGCACCACCGGAGGTTCTGGCGCGAGCAGTCCGCTCCCGAAGGCGGTTCGGCCGGGCGCCACGACATCGACTCGCACACGCTGCTCGGCGGCCCGATCTCGGTGGCCGGGGCGGCGTCGGTGCGGATCTGGCAGACCCACCTCACCCGCGACTCCCGGCCCTACCCGGGCTCGCACCCCATCCACGGCGTCGAGGTGATCCCGGCCGCGGTGCTCCTGGAGACCTTCATGGCCGCCGGTGCCCGGCGCGTGCTGGCCGGGGTCGACCTGAAGATCCCGATGGCGGTCCCCGCCGCGGACGCGGGCCACCGCGAGGTCCAGGTCGTGCGCCAAGGCGACCTCATCCGCCTCGCGTCGCGCGGGCAGGAGGAGGACGGGCACTGGCTCACCCACGCCGAGGCGTCGGTTCCGCCCGCCGCCGAGCGGCCCTCGGCCACGCTCGACCTGCGTGAACTCGCCGCGCGCTGCGGCTCGGCACTGGAGCCGACGGCGGTCAACAACCTGCTCACCGCCGTCGGGGTCGCGGCGGTCGGGTTCGACTGGCGGATCGACACCATCCTGCGCGGTGCGAACGAGATGCTCCTCTACGTCCTGCCGAAGCCTCTCGCGGCGGACGCGCAAGCCTCGGCTTGGTGGGCTTCGCTGTGGGACGCGGTGCTTTCCGCGGTCCCGCTGGTCCTTTCGGGACCGGAGATCCTGCGCATGCCGGCGCGGCTCGACCAGGTGGTGGCCGAAGGCACCCCGGTCTCCCGGGTGGCGGTCCACATCAGACGGTCCGCGAGCGACCCGGGAGGGACGGTCGACGTCGACGTCACCGACGAGTCCGGCCGAGTGCTGGGCACGGTCTCCGGCCTGCGGTTCGCCACCGTCGAAGGCGACTCCGGAGCGCCGGTCCGCCCCGGCAGGCTGGTGCACCGGCTCGCCTGGACCCCGGCGCTGCCCGGCCGTGCCGGACACGCTCGGCTGCGCGCGATCGCCTTGGTGGCCAAGGATTCCGAGAACAGCGCCGCCCTCGTGCACACCTTGCGACGTCAAGCGGCCACGGCTCGGCTGCGGTGCCTGTGGGTGAACGACCCTGACGACCTCACGGCCCTGCTCGGCGAGCTGGGACCGGACGACGCCGTCCTGGTGCTGCCGGGGGAGTCCGCGGACCCTGGAACCGCCGCGGGGGAGGATGCCTGGAGGCTCGCTCGCACCGCGCAGGTGCTCGCCGACGGCGCCGGTGCGCTCGCACCACGCCTGTGGGCCGTGACCGCCGGAGCCCATGAAGCCCGGGAGCGGCGCGACCTCGCCCAGGCCACGATGTGGGGTCTCGCCCGGGTGCTCGCCGGCGAACACCCCGAGCTGTGGGCCGGCCTCGCCGACCTGCCCGCCCAGCCCACAGTCGAAGACCTCGACGTGTTGACGGACCTGTTGCGCGCACGCCCCGCCGAGCCGGACTTCTTCGCGATCCGCGCGGGCGAGCTGCTCGCGGCCCGGTTCGCCGCGGTCGACGGTGAGCTCGCGGACGAACTGCCACCGTGCCGGCCCGAGGGCACCTACCTGATCACCGGCGGCCTCGGTTCGCTCGGCGCCGAGGTGGCCACCTGGCTGGCGGGCCGCGGCGCACGGCGCATCCTTTTGGCCGGGCGCAACGGAATTCCGCATCGGCGCGACTGGGACGGGGTCACGGACCCTGGCGCGCGTGCTCGCATCGACGCCGTGCGCGCGCTGGAAGCGCTCGGTGTCACCGTCCACGTGCGCGCGGTCGATGTCGCGGATCCGGAGCAGGCCCGGCGCGAACTGGACACCGCCGCGCTCGGCCTGCCGCCGATCGCCGGTGTGGTGCACGCCGCGGGGGTGCTGGACAACCGCATGCTCACCGACCTCGACGAGGACTCGCTGCGTACGGTCCTGCACCCCAAGGTGCGCGGCGCGCTGGTGCTCGACGAACTGTTCCCGCCCGGCAGTGTGGACTTCTTCGTGCTGTTCTCCTCCGTGGGGCAGCACCTCGGACTCACCGGGCAGGCCAGCTACGGCGCGTCGAACTCGTTCCTCGACGCGCTGGCTCGGCACCGGCACGCCGCCGGCGACACCGGCGCGCTCAGCCTCGCCTGGACGTCCTGGCGCGGGCAGGGGATGGCGGTCAACGCGACGGTCGACGCCGAACTGGCCGATCGGGGGGTCGGCGACCTCGCGGTGGCGGACGCGTTCCGGGCCTGGGAGTTCGCGACCGCGCTGGGTGACCCCCAGGTCGCGGTCTTCCCGGTGACCACCCGTGACGGGCAGGTGCTGCCGATCCTGCGCGACCTCGACGCCCAGGAGGTCGGACAGTCCGATATGGCCGAACTCGACGACCTCGAAGCGTTGCACAACCTGGATTCCGGGGAGCTCGTCGCGTTTCTCACCGAGGTGACCTGCGCCCAGGTCGGTGCCGAACTCCGGATGGCCGAAGCGGACCTCGACCGGCACCGCCCGCTGGCCGATTTCGGCATCGACTCGGTGATGGCGCTGACCATCCGGCGCAGGCTCGAGAAATGCCTGCACGTGAACCTTCCCGCGGCCGTGCTCTGGACGCACCCGACCATCGCGGCGGTCTCCGAGTACCTCGCCGAACTGCTGGGCGCGGTCGTCCCCGCCCAGCAGCCGGTCGCCCCGGACCCCGTGCTGGCCGGGGTCGCCGGCTAGCCGTCTCGCTGTTCACCCCACCGTCCCATCCACACCACTTCCGGGAGGAAACGCATGACGCGAACCGGTGTCGCGGCTTGGCCAGAGCATCTCGCTCAGCTGTACCGCGCACGAGGGTATTGGCGGGATCGCACCCTCGGCTCGTTGCCCCGGCAGTGGGCACACCGCCACGGTGACCGGCCCGCGCTGCTCGACGGCGACGTGACCCTCACCTACCGCGAACTCGCGGAGAAGGTCGACGTACTGGCCGTGCACCTGATCGCGCTCGGGCTGCGCGGCGGCGACAACATCCTGGTACAGCTGCCGAACTGCCACGAGCTGGTCCTGCTGGTGCTGGCCTGCGGCCGGATCGGGGTGGCGCCGGTCCTGATGCTGCCGGCCCACCGGGAGCACGAGATGGTCGCCATCGGCAGGCACACCGAGGTGGCCGCGATCGTCACGGCGGACGCGGTGCGCGGCTTCGACCACCGGGCGCTGGCCTGCCGGGTGGCGGCCGAGGTGCCCAGCGCCGGGCCGGTGCTCGTGGTCGGCGGGGGCGCGCACCGGCGCGACACGTCCACTGTGGACTTCGACATGCTGCTCGGCGGCGCGTGCGACGAGGCCGATCGCGCGCGGCTCGCCGCCGCCACGCCCGATCCCGGTGAGGTGGCGCTGTTCCTGCTCTCCGGTGGGACGACCGGGGTGCCGAAGGTGATCAGCCGCACCCACAACGACTACGAGTACAACTCCCGGCGCAGCGCCGAAGTGTGCGGGTTCGGCCCGGACACGGTGTACCTCGTGGTGCTGCCCGCGGCGCACAACTTCACCCTCGGCAGCCCGGGGATCATCGGCACGCTGATGGCGGGCGGCCGGGTCGTGCTGCTGCCGTCGCCTTCGGTCGCGCCCGCCTTCGAGGCCATCGCCGAGCACGGCGTCACCCACACCGCCGCGGTCCCCGCCGTCGTGCGGCGCTGGGCCGAGGCGGCGGAGGAGCTGACCCCGCGGCTGAAGAGCCTGCGCGTCCTGCAGGTCGGGGGCTCGCTCTTCGCGCCGGAACTCGCCATCCGGGCGCGGAAAGCGCTGGGGTGCAGGGTACAGCAGGTGTTCGGCATGGCCGAGGGGCTGCTCAACTACACCCGGCTCGACGAGGACGACGACCTCGCCGCGCGCACCCAGGGCAGGCCGATCAGCCCGGACGACGAGATCCGCGTCGTCGACACCGACGGCGCCGAAGTACCGCACGGCCAGGAAGGCGAGCTGCTGACGCGCGGTCCTTACACCCCGCGCGGGTACTTCGCCGCCCCCGAGCACAACGAGCGCTCGTTCGCCCCCGGCGGCTGGTACCGCACCGGCGACCTGGTGCGGCTGGACCCCAGCGGCAACCTCGTCGTCGTCGGCCGGGCCAAGGACGTCATCAACCGGGGCGGGGAGAAGATCGCCGCGGCGGAGCTCGAACAGCTCATCGCCACTCTGCCCACGGTCGCCGAAGTCGCCGCGATCCCTTACCCCGACAACGAACTGGGCGAACGCATCTGTGTCTACGTGCTGCCCCGCCCCGGTCACCTTCCGACCCTGTCCGACATCGAAGAACTCTTCGCCGAACGCGGCGTCGCCGACTACAAGGTGCCGGAGCGCCTGCGTGTCGTCGACGTCCTGCCCTACACCGAGGTCGGCAAGGTCGACAAGAAAGCGTTGTGCGCCAAGGAAGCCGCGACGGCGACCGACGTCCGGCCGGCCGGCTGAACCTTCCCGCGGCGACATCCGCGCGGCAGTCCTGGAGGAATGATCATGCTCAACCAGCTCGTCGCCTCGCCCTTCGAGGACGACATAGAACGTCCGCCCTCGGTCACCTGGACGGTGCAGTGCCACAAACCGGTGCGCTACGACGTGGTCGTGATGCCCAACCTGCTCGACCCGGCCAACCCCGCGCTGGCCGAAGCCGGCATGCACACCAGCACCGACCGTTCCGCGACACCACGCCGGTTCGTGGTGGTCGACGCGAACGTCGACAGCATCTACGGCGACAAACTGCGGGCGTACTTCACCCAGCGTGGCATCGTCCATCACCTGTGCGTGCTGCGCGCGTGCGAATCGACGAAGAACCTCGATTCGGTCCGCCGGATCTTCGGTGAGCTCGACGCGTTCGGCATCGACCGGCGGCGGGAGCCGATCATCGCCGTCGGTGGCGGTGTGCTGCTCGACATGGTCGGGCTCGCCAGCAGCCTCTACCGGCGCAAGACGCCGTACGTCCGGGTGCCGACGACCCTGATCGGACTGGTCGACGCCGGGATCGGGGCGAAGACCGGGGTCAACTTCGGTGAGCACAAAAACCGCGTCGGGACCTACGAGCCACCGGTGGCCGCGTTGCTCGACCGGTCGTTCATCGTCACGCAGAGCAGCCGGGAGCTGAGCAACGGGCTCGCCGAGATTCTCAAGATCGCGCTGGTCAAGGACAGTGTGCTGTTCGACCTGCTGGAGTCGTACGGCACCCGGCTGCTCGACGAACGCCTGCAGGGCCTGACCCCCGCCGGCGAGTCGGCCGCGCGGGAGATCCTGCGCCGGGCGGTGCAGGGCATGCTGGAGGAGCTGCAGCCCAACCTGTGGGAACAGGAGCTGGAGCGGCTCGTCGACTACGGCCACTCCTTCAGCCCGGCGCTCGAGATGGCGGCGCTGCCGAGCCTTCTGCACGGTGAGGCCGTGACCGTGGACATGGCCCTGACCACGCTCATCTCGTTCAACCGCGGCCTCGTCACCGCCGCGGAGCGCGACCGGGTGCTGGCGGTGATGCGGGAGCTGCGGCTGCCGATCTGGCATCCGGCCTGCGAACCCGGCCTGCTCGGCCGCGCGCTGGCCGAAACCACCAGGCACCGCAACGGGTTGCAACGACTCCCGCTGCCGTCGGGGATCGGCTCGGCGAAGTTCGTCAACGATCTCGGGCTGGACGAAGTGACCGACGCGGCGCTCGCCCTCGCCGGCTACGCCGGGAAGGTGGGCGCCCGATGAGCGGGGGACTGCTGCTCGCCTCCACCGAGCGCCCGGCGACGGTCTACGGCGTGCACGGCGCCGCCGGGCGCACGAACTGGACCTGCTTCGCCCGCCGCCCGGGCCTGCGCGGCACCTGGGAAGCCATCGAGTGGGCCTCGGTGCCGCCCGGTGGGGTCAGCGGCGAACACCGGCACACCCGCACCGAGGAGATCTACTTCCTGATCTCCGGCGAAGCGGACTTCGTGCTGGACGGCAAGGCACACCGGATGACCCCGGGCTGGCTGGGCCTGACCCGGGTGGGCAGCAGGCACGCGCTGCACAACATCGGCACCGAGCGGGTCGACTGGCTGGTCATCGAGATGTTCAGCCCGGCGACCGCGCGGGTGCTCGGCGAGCGTGTTCCGTTGGGAGAAGGAGAAACAGTGGACAGTGGAAAAGCCAGTACCGTGGTGAACCTGGGGGAGCGGGGGGAGTTCGACCCGCGCACGGTCTTCGACGGGCCGCTGGCGTCGATCAGGATCCAGCGGCTCGCGCCCGGCACCTCGCTCGGCGTCGTCTCCGACACCTGCGAGCACACCTTGTTCGTGCTGTCCGGCTCCGGGACCTGCGTCACCGACGACCAGCGGGTCGCGGTCGGCGAGGGCAGCTCGGTCACCCTGCCACTCGAAGGGGCGATGCGGATCGAAGCCGGCGACGCGGGGCTGGAACTGTTCCACGCCACCATGGACGTGCCGGGGGCGATCGCGTGATCGTGACCGATGCCGCGGTCGGCACCGGCGGTGCGCTGCTCGACGCCCGGGGAGGCGTGACCAGTTGGGTCTGCCTCGCCCGGCGCGGGATGCTGCACAGCGAGTGCGACGCCGTGGACCATCTCCGGCTGGAGCCCGGCACCAGGCTGGCCGACGGCGGGCGCTCCGCGATCGGCGAGGCCTGGTTCGTGGTGCGCGGCGCCGGGGTGCTCGACGACGGCCGCCGCCTGCGCGAACGCGACCTGTTCGTGCACGGCCCAGGGCGGGTGCCCGTGCTGACCGCGCTCACCGGGCTGGAACTGATCATCATCTCCGTGCTGCCGGACGCCGTCGCCTGGCAGCTCCCGAGCCGGATCCCGTGTATGCGTGAGACCCCCTCCGCCGACACCGTCCGCTGCTGAGAAAGGCCGACAAACCCATGCGCTACGACGATTTGTACATCTCCGGAGCGGGTTCCTGGTACCCGGAGTCCATCAGCGTGGACGACGCCGTCGCGGACGGCCGGTACTCCGCGGCCGTGCGAAGCCGCACCGGCCAGCGACGCGTGACCATCGCCGGCCCCGACGACGCGAGCCCGGACATGGCGGTGCGGGCCGGGATTTCGGCGCTCGGCCGGGCGGGGTGCGACCCCGCCGAGGTGGGCCTGCTGCTGCACGCGGTCGCCACCTACAACGGCATGGACGGCTGGAACTGCGCGTCCTACCTGCAGCACAGGATCCTGGCCGGGCACGGGGTGTCGTTCGAACTCCGCCAGCTGTCCAACGGCGCTGTCGGCGCGATCGAGCTCGCCGCCGCCTATCTGCGAGCGGGCGGCGGCGCCGGATCGGCCCTGATCACCACCGCGGACCAGTTCCCCCTGCCGGCGTGGAACCGCTGGGAAGCCAGCCCCGGCCTGGTTTTCGGCGACGGCGCGAGCGCGCTGCTGCTGTCCCGGGACGCCGGCTTCGCGCGGGTCGTGTCGTCGGTCAGCATCAGCGATCCGGAACTGGAAGGGATGCAGCGCGGCACGCGGCCGTTCCGCCCGTTCGCCGACCCGGACTTCCTGCCGTCGAGCGTCGTCGAGCGGACCAAGGAGTTCGCCGCCACGATCAGCATCGAAGAGGCGGTCGGCCGGATGGCCGTCGGGCTCAACCGCGCGGTGACCGAGGCGGTCAAGGAGGCGGGGACCAGCGTCGAGGACGTCGCCCATGTCGTGCTGCCGAACTTCGGCCGGGAGCTGCTGCACGACGAGTGCCTGGTACCGATCGGCGTGGACATCGAGCGCACGACCTGGCGGTGGGGGAACACCGTCGGGCACGTCGGCGCCGCCGACCAGTTCGGCGGGCTCGACCACCTCGCGACGCAAGGCCTGCTGAAGCCCGGCGAACGGGTGATGCTGGTCGGTGTCGGCGGCGGCTTCAACTGGACGTGCGTCGTGCTGGAGATCCTCACCGAACCGGGCTGGGCGTACCCGGCGGAGAACAGCGAGGCGCCGGCATGAACCGGGACACCGGCATCCCGACCGTCCGCAACGTCGACCACGTCGCCTACACCGTGCCTGACCTGGACCGGGCGATCACGTTCTTCGCCGACGTCTTCGACGCCCGGCTGCTCTACCGGCAGGGTCCCGTCGGCGATCCCGGCGGGGACTTCATGCGCACGCAGCTCGGGGTGCACCCGGAGGCATCGTGTTACGTGGCCCTGCTGCGGTTCGGCGCCGAGGCCAACGTCGAGCTCTTCGAGTACCGCGCTCCGGGGCAGCGGACGGTACCGCCGGCCAACCACGATGTCGGCGGGCACCACTTGGCCGTCGCGGTGGTCGATCTGGACCGTGCGGCGAAGTGGCTGTCGGGCCGGTCGGACGTGGTCCTGCTCGGCGAGCCGTGCGAGGGCGCCCCCGGTTCCGGTGTGCGCCGGTGGATCTACCTGCGCACCGCGTGGGGGATGTACCTCGAGCTCGTCGAACCGGCCCCGCCCTGGGACAGCCCCGCCCAGCGGTTCCGGGCTCGCCCGGCGCCCTCGGCCCCGGGCGGCGGGCTGCCCGGCTTCCTCGGTCTGGACCACGTCGGCTACACCGTGCCGGATCTGGCCCAGGCGGTCGGCTTCTTCACCGGTCCCCTCGGCGGAACCCTGGTCCACCACGTGGAACTGCCTTTCGACCGGGAGGCCGGCGAGACACAATGGGGGGTACCCGGGCCGGGGGTCCTGCACTCGACGACGATCCGGCTCGGCCCGGTCACGAACGTCGAGCTGCAGTTCTTCGAAGTCGCCGGCCGTCGTACCGTGCTGCCGGAGAACAGCGACGTCGGCGGCCATCACCTGGCGTTCTTCGTCGACGACGTGGAGGCCGCGGTGGCCGCGCTGCACACCGTCGCGGGGGTACGGGTACTGGGAACACCGCAGGTCGTCGACGAGGGCGGCCCGATCGACGGGGACCGCTGGACGTATTTCCGCGCGCCGTGGGGCATGCAGCTGGAGGTGCTGAACCTCCCGCCCGGCCTGCCGTACGAGCGGCAGACCACCGATCGCCGGTTCGGCCCGGCCCGGTCGTGGGGCACCACGCTCGCCGCCGTGGTGGAAAGGGCGCTCGCGGTGGCCGCGGACTAGGTGTTTCCGCAAGTGAGTCCACTGGGCGGGATTCGACGGGTGGACGCACCGGCGATCAACCATGATTAAGCGCGTCACGGCGAACTTCCGCAATCCGGCGGTCGGCACCCTGCGATTGGCGGGCAACACCAACATCGCCGCCGCGCTCCGAATGACCGCACGCGACTTCACTCGACCACTCACGCTCTTGGGAATCCATGCCTGACCAGCCGCGGCGGTGATCAGCAGGATCGAGATCCGGGCGGCAGGGATCGGGGAAGATGCGGCAGCAGGCACGGTTCTCTCACATGATCATGGGGCGTGGACAACACCTGATCTACGAGGGCCGTGCCTGTCTTTCAGTCAGCCTGACCTGCGCCTACCCGACTTTGCCGCGGCCGTGCGTCCGCCCCGGCCACTTGCCTTGACGGGACTCGCTCGCTCGTTCAATTCGTCGGATCTATGCTAGTGTTGCTCGAATCGCATGGTCACGACTACTGGGGGTCACCATGGCCGATAGGGGGTTTTTACCGCCCACTGACGGCGACGAAACGGCCGCTATTCTCTATTTCCGCGTACTCGGGCCATTCCGGGTCGAATCCCGGGGAAGGGTGGTGACCCCCCGGGCGCCGATGTTGGGAAGAACCCTGATAACGCTGCTCTTTCATGCGAATAGCGTGATCACTGTCGGCGAGCTGGTCGGGGAACTGTGGTCCGATCCGCCCAAGCTGGCGAAGAAAACGGTCCAGACTTATGTTTACCAATTGCGCAAGCATCTCGGCGCGATTAATCCAGATACCGGCCGGGAGCTGATCGAAACGCATCAGACCGGTTACTGTGTGCGTTTGGCCCCCAGTCAGCTGGATCGCTGGCAATTCGAGCGTCTCGTCGCGAAGGGGGAGCAAGCGCGCGCCGTCGGAGAGCACCAGCCGGCCGCGGAGGCTTTCGGCCAGGCGCTCGACCTTTGGCGCGGCCTGCCGGTGGGCGATCTCGAATTCGGGCCACACCTCACCGCGGAACTGTCGCTGCTCGAAGACCGGAGGATCGAAGCGCTGGAACGGCGGATCGAGGCGGATCTGGCCCTGGGCCGGCACCGCGCCCTGGTCAGCGAACTCAAGGGGATCACCGCGCGCTACCCGACCCGGGAGACGTTCTGCGCCCAGTTGATGGTGGCCGCCCAGCGTTCCGGCCTTCGCGCGGACGCGCTCGACGCGTTCCAGCGGCTGCGGCGGGCCATGGTGCGCGAGCTCGGCCTGGAGCCGTCACGCAGCCTCGCGCAGATCCAGCGGGAAGTCCTCGAATGCGTGCCGATGACGGAGACCGCGCCCGCTCCTGCTCCCGCCCCGGCACCTGTCCCGTCGACGCGCTCCCCGGCCCAGCTGCCGCTCGACACGGCGGATTTTGTCGGCAGGAAAGAAGAATTGGATCTGTTGCATGGACTGTGCGGCGCGGATCCCAGCCGCACGTCCGCCAATGTGGTGCTGGTGACGGGCGGTCCCGGGGTCGGCAAGACCACGCTGGCCGTTCACTTGGCACACCGTCTCCGCGCGGATTTCCCCGGTGGGCAGCTTTTCGCGTCCCTGCACGACGGCCAGGGACGTCCGGTCCCGGTGGCGGAGGTGCTCACCGGCTTCCTGCGCGCGCTCGGCGCGCCGACCGAGGAGCTGCCGACCGGACTGGCGGAGCTCGGCGCGTTGTTCCGCACGTGGACGGCCGGCCGCAAACTGCTGTTCGTGCTCGACGACGCCGGCTCCACCCCGGACCTGCGGCATCTGCTGCCGGGGGCACCGGCCTGCTCGGTGCTGGTCACCGCGCCGGGAAGGATCCCGAGTTTGCCCGTGCGCGAGACGGTCGAACTCGAACCGATGTCGATGGACGAAGGTCTGCGCCTGCTGACCGAAACCGTGGGAGCGGACCGGATCGGGAGGGACGAGGCCGCCGCGCGCGAGGTCGTCAAGCTGTGCGACAGGCTGCCGCTGGCGATCCATGTCGCGGGGGAGAAACTGGTGGCACGCCGGGCGTGGGGCGTGCGCAAGCTCGCGACCCGGCTCGCCGACCCCAACCGGCGTCTGCTGGAACTCTCGGTCGGATCGATGTCGGTCGCCGAGCGTTTCGAAACAGCGCTCTCACGGTTGGGCCGCGACGAACAGCACGCCCTGAGTGCGCTGTGCCGGCTCGGTGCCGGCTGGTTCGACCTCCGGGCCGCGGCGAAAGTCCTGGGGAACGAACCGCTCGCCATCGAGGGGCTGGTGGAATCGCTCGTCACGGCCAACCTGTTGCTGGTCACCGGCGTGGGGCACGGCGGCGGTGCGTCGTTCCGCTTCCCGGACCTCGTCCGGCTGCACTGCCTGTCGCACGCGGTGGTGACGGAGCTCGAGACAGGCGCGTCCGGCCAGCATCAGCAACTCGGATGATCCTTTAAGGACAGTCCGGGTCGGTTGTGCTGAAGGGACGCTTGCCCGTCCTTGAGCGAGCCTTGGTCGGGGTGCGACAGGATCATCTTGCCGGGACCGCACAACGAATGCGGCCGGCGATCTGACTTCGTCGAATCCCGTGAGGACGTGTGACACCATGGCATCGTTGAACCGACGGGGCTTCCTCTCCGCCGCCGCGGCGACGGGCGGGCTCGCCGCGACCCAGCTCGTCCCGGGCACGGCCTTCGCGGGCGAGGCCCTCACCCAGCCGGTGCGGCCCGCGGCCGATCCCGGCGCGCTGGGCGCCGCGACGGTGTACCCGGGCGACCCGCGCTACGCTGACCTCGTGCGCGGCGGGAACTTGCGCTTCGTAGGCAAGCCCGACTACGTCCGCGTGGTCACCTCCGTGGATCAGGTGGTCGACGCCGTGCAGCAGGCCGTCCGAACGGGACGGAAGGTCGCCGTGCGCAGCGGCGGGCACTGCTACGAGAACTTCGTCGCCGACCCGGCGGTGGGCGTGGTCATCGACATGTCCGAACTGAACGGCGTCCACTTCGACCCGGGCCGGCGCGCGTTCGCTGTGGAGGCGGGTGCCACCCTCGGTGACACCTACCGTCGGCTGTTCAAGGGTTGGGGAGTGACCATTCCCGCCGGCAACTGCCCGACGGTCGGCGCGGGCGGGCACATCCTCGGCGGCGGTTACGGCACGTTGTCGCGTCAGTTCGGGCTTGTGGTCGACCATCTCTACGCGGTCGAGGTCGTGGTCGTCGACCCTGACGGCCGCGCACGGCTCGTGGTGGCCACCCGCGAACCCGGTGACCCGAACCGGGAGCTGTGGTGGGCACACGCCGGTGGTGGCGGCGGGAACTTCGGTGTGGTCACGAAATACTGGCTGCGGTCCCCAGGTGCGACCGGCGCCGACCCTGCCGGGCTGCTGCCCAAGCCGCCGTCCTCGCTGATCGTCAGTTCGGCGCAATGGTCGTGGGGCGACCTGGACGAGCCGGCGTTCACGCGGATCGTGAAGAACTTCAGCCAGTGGTACGAGCGCAACAGCGCGCCGGACTCCGTCTACACCCACCTGACCAGTCAGCTCAAGCTGCTGCACCGTTCGGCGGGCTCGGTGGGCATCACCACGCAGATCGACAACACCCTGCCCAACGCGGAAAAACTGCTGAACGACTACTATTCCGCGCTGACCGATGGCATCGAGGCAAAGCTCACGATCACCGAGCAGCGTGTCCTGCCGTGGTGGCACGCGAGCCTGTGGAACGGTTTCAACGGCGGCGACAGCCCGCTCACCCAGCGGTACAAGGCGAAATCCGGTTACCTGCGGAAGTGCTACTCCGATGAGCGGATCCACCGCCTGTACCAGGGCCTGAACGACATGACGTACAAGAACCCGGCCACCCTGGCGATGCTGGTCGGCTACGGCGGCCGCATCAACGCGGTGGGCGCGGCCGACACGGCGGTCTCCACGCGCAGCAGCGTGCTGAAGTTCCAGTACGCGACCTTCTGGCTCAACGAGGCCGACGACGCGACGAACATCGACTGGCTCCGGCGCTTCTACCGCGACGTGCATTCGGACACCGGCGGCGTCCCGGTCGTCGACGAGCAGACCGACGGCGCCTTCATCAACTACGTCGACGTCGATCTCGCGGATCCGAAGTGGAACACCTCAGGCGTTCCCTGGTCCACGCTGTACTACGGCGACAACTACCCCCGGCTGCAGAAGGTCAAGCAGCGCTGGGACTCCCGCAACGTCTTCAACCACGCGATGTCCGTACGCTTGCCCTGACCCGCCAAGACTCGGTCGGCAGCGACGACTACCCGAGATCGACTCCGACGCGCCGGCCGGCCGGCGCGTCACCGTCACCGGAGGCAGCGTCGAGGTGACCACGCTGGGGTTCACCACCGGCTGACGCCGAGGTCGCGGACCACGGCCGCCGGCGCGTGGACCATCTCGTTGTCGGCGTCGCTGCGCCACACCAGGCCCCAGCGCAGGCCCGGCCAGTCGTGGATCGGCACGTACACGATGTCGGGCCGGGCGTGGTAGCGGGCCACGTGCCAGTTGGAGAAGGACCTGTATGGCGACCACTTCGGCCGCCACGGCGGCTACGGCTTCGGCATGGCGGTCCGCACCCACCGGCGCGACCTGGCCTCGCCGGGCCAGTTCGGCTGGGACGGCGGCCTCGGCACGACCGCGTACGCCGACCCGGCGGAGGACCTGGTCGGCATCCTGCTGACGCAGACGGCGATGGACTCGGCGGACACCCCGCGGCTGCACCAGGACTTTTGGACCGCCGCCTACCAGTCCCTGGACGCCTGAGCCGGGCCTGGCGCCCTCACCCGGGGGCGCCAGGCCCGGCCGCCGTGTCGTCCGCACCGGCCGGCCGAGGGGGACGGCTGCGGCTCCACCGCCATCCCGCCTAAGGTGAACAGGTCGATCACCGGGCGAGCGGAGGACTTCGCATGGAAGGCATCAACCCCGTGGTCCCGCCCAGCGGCACCGGCTGCGCGGACTGCGACACCGCGAACCCGCCGGGCTGGTGGTTCCACCTGCGCCGCTGCGCCGAATGCGGGCACATCGGATGCTGCGACTCCTCGCCCGCCCAGCACGCCAGCGGCCACGCCGCCGCCACGGGACACCGGCTGGCGCGCAGCTTCGAACCCGGCGAAGAGTGGTTCTGGGACTACCGCGACGAGGTGCTGTACGAATCCGGCCCCGCGCTCGCCGCTCCCGAACACCGGCCGCTCAGCCAGGCCGTGCCGGGTCCGGCCGGGCGGGTGCCCGAGGACTGGACGCAGCACCTGCACCAGTAGCCCTGTGTGTCGTACGACCTCGGCCTTACCCGCCTCAACGACGCCGGCTGACCGCTGCCCGCGTCACAGTCGCCGGAACCGGGTCTCCAGCAGGGCGAACGCCGCGATTCCCGCCGTCGGCGTCAGCGCACGAGTTGGCCGGACGTGCCGCGGCTGCTGATGGACCACCACGACTTGTCCCGCGCGATGATCGAGGTCGCTCACGGCGCGCGACGCCACCTCGTCGTCCCCGGATCACGGCTGCCCGGTACCCCAGTCCTTGTAGAAGATTTCGGTTCCGTCGTTCGTCGTGATCACCGGCTGTCCGGCCACCAGCGTTGCATGTCCTGAGGAGTGGTCCCGCGCAGGCCGAGATGTCGACGAGGTTGTGCGCGGCGAGCGGTGCGGCGTAGTTCGCCCGTGCCACCGAGTGCCTCCATGCGCAAAGAACGATGAGCACGGCACAGAGATAGCCTGCGGGGCCGTACCGCTGATGAGGGCGGCCGGGTGACACCCGGTCCTGAGCCGTCGGCAACCCGGAGAACGCGCGGCCCTCGGTACCGTGCGGAATGGGCTGTTCAATCGTTCGGTTGAAAGCAGCTTCCATCTCCAGCGCGCCTGATCGGGCCGTCCGTACGACGCGGTGCCCGGCTCGATCGCACGACAATGACGGTGGCCCACAGCGCCTGGGCATCGCACGTTCCCCAGTAGAGAGGTTTCTTCGACGTGGCCGACTTCCTGAGCAGACGAAGTGTCCTTGCCGCCGGGGCGGGCGCCGCGATCGGCATCGGCTTGGGGGCCACCGCGGCGTCGGCCTCGCCCGCGTCACCATCAGGCGGCGGCCCCGAGGAGACCCGGACGCTCGACGAGCTCTACCAGGCCGCGCTGGCGGAGGGCGGCAAGCTCGTCATCTACGCCGGTGGCGACACCCCGACCCAGCAGGACGCGACCAAGGCGGCCTTCAAGGCCCGCTTCCCGGGCATCGCCCTGACGCTGATCGTCGACTACAGCAAGTACCACGACGTGCGGGTCGACAACCAGTTCGCCACCGGCACCCTCGTCCCGGACGTCGTGCAGCTGCAGACCGTGCAGGACTTCGTGCGCTGGAACGAGCAGGGCCGGCTGTTGCGCTACAAGCCCGCCGGGTTCTCGAAGGTCCACGACGCGTTCAAGGATCGCCAGGGTGCCTGGGTCGCGGTTTCGGCGCTCGCTTTCAGTTTCATGTACGGGACGTCGGCGGTCGGGTCGGCAGTACCGCGCACCCCGCTCGACCTCGTCGACCCGAAGTGGCAGGGGAAGATCGCGTCGTCGTACCCGCACGACGACGACGCCGTCCTCTACCTCTACACGCGCTACGTCCAGGCCTACGGCTGGGACTGGGCGGCGAAGCTGGCCACCCAGGGCGTGCGGTTCGCGCGCGGCAGCAACTCGCCGGGTGAGGCGGTGCTGGCCGGGCAGGCCGCGATCGGCATCGGCGGCGCGGGCTCGCTGACCTCGCCCGCGTCGGCGCCCGTGCGGTTCGTGGTCGCCGACGGGCACCCGTTCATGGCCTGGGGCCAGCGGGCCGCGATCTTCAAGCAGGCCAAGAACCCGACCGCCGCCAAGCTCTACCTGAACTGGCAGCTGTCGCTCACGCAGCAGCAGGCGTCCTTCAACGGCTGGTCGGTCCGCACGGACGTCGTGCCGCCGGCCGGGCTGAAGCCGATCTGGGAGTACCCGAACGCCGACCTGGGCGGATTCCCCCGGTTCATGGCCGACCGCGCCGAGGTGGAGCGGTGGAAGCAGACCTTCGCGCTGTACTTCGGCGAGGTCAAGGGCGACCCCACGCCCGGGTGGCCCGGACTGCGCCCGGGCGCCTGACGTGAGCCACAACTTGACGTGAGCCACACCGGCATCGGCTAAGCTCCCTGGATGGCATTGTCCTAATTGGATTATCCGTCCAGGGGGTTCGCCGTGTCCGGCCATTCGACATCTTCGGCACGCGGAAGCCGGCTCCTGTGGCAGGTGCCACACCTCGTGTTCTTCGTCGTCGTCGGTGCCGCGGTGGTCCGGCTGGTCAGCCTGAACATTCCCCTGTGCTGGGAAATCGTCACGGTCAGTTCGGTGCTGGCCGTGGTGTACGCGGCCGGTCTCGCGCTGTGGTCCACGATGGGCGTCCGCGTCCGGTACGTGTGGGTCGCGGCCCTGCTCCTGCTGTGGACGGTCCTGGTCGCGCTGACCCCGCCGTCCCTGACCGTCGCCTACGTCTGGTGCGCCGTGCCGCTGGCCTGGGCGGTGCTGCGGGCGCTCGAACGGCGTGGCGCGACGGTCGCGGTGGCCGTGATCACCGTCGTGCTGGTCGGTCAGCTGACCGAGGCCACCGGCCGGTTCGACGCGGAGATAGCGCTGATCCCCGTCGCGGCCGTCTGGGGCACCGTCGCCTTGTACCGGGCGTTGGAGCGGGAACAGCGCCGGGCCGGCGTGCTGGAGGAACGCATGCGCCTGGCGCGTGACCTGCACGACACGCTGGCCCAGGAACTGGCCGGCAGCGTGCTGCTCCTGCAGGCGGCGGAGCGGAGCTGGGACAAGCCCGACGTCGCGCGGACCCGCGTTCGCGCGGTCACCGACCGCCTGAGCGCGAGTCTCGCCGAGACCCGGCGGATCATCGGAGACCTCACGCCGACGCCCGTCGCGGAGGCCGGGCTCGGGGGCGCGCTGCGGCTGCTGTGCGACCGCGCCCGGCAGGACGGAACCGCGGCCCACGTGCGGTTCCGTTCGGTCGGAGCGGGCTGTCCTGGCCTCGACGAGCAAGCCGCCACCGCTCTGTTCCGCGTGGCGCAGGGCGCGCTGGCCAACGTCCGCGAGCACGCGCACGCCACCACGCTGCAGGTGACCCTGCACCACCACCCGGACCGCGTCGAACTGGACGTGCGTGACGACGGTGTCGGCTTCGATCCCGGCGAGCCGTCGGGTCCGGGCCGGGGCGTCGGCCTGCCGTCGGCGCGGGCGCGGCTTCGCGAGTTCGGCGGTGACCTCGAGGTCGACACCGCTCCGGGCCGGGGCACGCGGATCCGGATCACCGTCCCCGGTCACCCGCAGTCCAGCCCGGTCGTGCCGGTGACCTCCACGGCGGTCCGATGACGACCACTCCGCTGCGCCTGCTGATCGCCGACGACCACGCGGTCGTGCGGGCCGGACTACGGGCCCTGCTCGACGGTGAGCCGGATCTCGAGGTGATCGCGGAAGCGGGCAGCGGCGAGGAGGCGGTGCTCCTCGCCGCGGAGCTGGCCCCCGACGTCGTGCTGATGGACCTGCGCTTCGCGGGCACGGACCGCGGCATCGACGGAGCCGAGGCCGTCCGCCGGCTGACCGCCAAGGCTGCCGGCACGGCCGTGGTGATGCTGACCAGCTACTCCGGCCGCGCCGACGTCGTCCGCGCGCTCGAGGCCGGTGCCCGCGGCTACGTGCTCAAGGCGGGGTCGCCCGAAGAGCTCTTCCTGGCCGTGCGCGAGGCCGCCGCCGGCCGCATCGGCCTCGCGTCGGAGGTCGTCGGCCATCTCGTCGGCCAGGTGGTCAGCCCGCCGCCGGAGCTGAGCGAACGGGAGCGAGAAGTCGTCCGGTTGCTGGCCGACGGGCACAGCAACCGCGCCATCGCGGAATCCCTGTACCTCAGCGAGGCGACCGTCAAGACGCACCTGGTGCGCATCTACCGGAAACTGGGCGCCGACAACCGTGCGGCGGCCGTCTCCGAAGCGGTTCGCCGAGGACTGCTGGAACTCACCTGAGCGGCGAGCGACTCCTGGCTGGTCGGCGGTAGGGAACCAAGTTCCCCGACTCCGGCTGGGTCGGTTCCGTGTCTTGCCGTGGTTTCGCAGGCTCCGAGACGTCGATTGACCAGCTGAACAGTGGCGGGCTTGTCCGAGCCATCAGCGAGGCCCACGACCGGGACGCGGTCCGAATCGAGTAACCGCATCGGGCACGTGCCGGCCGTCCGTGAGACTGATCGCTCATTGACGTCGTCTACCCGACGTCAAGATTGGACCGTCGGATTAAGTGGCGGCTTCGGTTGGGTCTGGACGACAGGCTGGGCTTGGGCGAAATTGTACCCGCATGCTTTACAGTCCAGTCTTCCGCGCTTGACGGTGCGGCCGCATGCAGGGCAGTCGCGGGTCTTGGGCCTCGTAATCAGCCACAGAATTCCGAGGATGACATCAGCAGCGACCCACAATCCGATGATGAGCCCGACGCCGATGACTGTGCCGACGTCGCTCGCGGCCTGGCAGGTCTGAAGATCGAGGCTGTCGCATGTCGCCGTTGTGGCAGTCGGACGGCTTGCGGTGCCGACGATGATCCAAACAAGAAATAGCGCGTTGATCGCGAGAATTATCCACGTGAAGATACGAAACCGTGGGAAGTGCATCGGCGGTGTGCTCCCTTGAGGAAGACCGCTCTCACTCTTGACTGGGTAAGAGTTAGCCCATTCGGACTATAGTCTTCCTCTGGGGTGCTGGCAAGGGCCGCGCAATAGGCGGATGATCACCCAGATTGTCTGGACGATCTGGGCTTCACGCTGGATCGCAGCGTTGTGCATTGCAGCAATCGCGGCGATGTGGCCGAGTTTCGTGTCGTCGATCGACCGGATCTGCAAGCCGCCACTGCTGGTTGTTGCCGCCGGTCCACGGCGATTGCCGGGCCGGCGCGCCGTTGGCGGCGTTGCTGAAACTGTCACCAACCTCCAATGGACCATCACCGCAGTCTGAACTCCGACCACTGTCCATCGATGCCGGGAACCGTTGGAGTGACCGCACCGCACAGGCCGACAGGAGGAGGCGCCATTTAGTCCCATTGGACCTCGCCGCATCCCGGCACCCGCCGTCCGGGGCCGAGCTTGGTGATGGTGGCTGAGCCGCGAGTGGTCTCATTGGGTGTCGGCGCCGGCTTGTGCTGCACGGATGCTCATGGGACGAGTAGCGCGCCGGCGGTCAAGACCTCGCCGGAAGCGTGTCGGATCCGAGCTTGCCACTGCGCTCTGTCGTCGACCGATCTCAGTCTGGGGTCCTTAGTCCCTATTCCCGGATGCTTTAAGCCCTCCCGCTCAGCACGCGCGGAACGCGACGATTCAAGCCGGAACCGGGGCAGGCCCGGTGGTTCTCGATCAGCGACGGGGGTACGGGCGTGGCGGGCGCACAGACGGTGAGCAGGGCGTCCGGTCTCACGACCGGGGAAGCCGCACTGAGGTTGCGCCGCGACGGGCCGAACACACTGCCGGCGCCGCACCGGCGGAACCCGGTGTTGGTGCTGGCGGGACAGATGGTGCACTTCTTCGCCCTCATGTTGTGGGCCGCGGCGGGCCTCGCGCTGCTCGCGGGCATGCCCGCGCTGGCGATCGCCATCGCGGTCGTCGTGCTCCTCAACGGCGCGTTCTCCTTCGCTCAGGAGTACCGGGCCGACCGGGCCGCCGAGCGGTTGCGGGACCTGCTGCCCGTCCGGGCCACCGTGCGCCGCGACGGCAAGGCCGTCATCGTCGACGCCGTCGAGCTCGTATCCGGTGATCTGGTGCTGCTCGAGGCGGGCGACCGGGTGTGCGCGGATGCCGCTCTCGTGGAGAGCGGGCGCCTGTCGGTCGACGAGTCGATGCTCACCGGTGAGAGCAAGCCTGTCCGCCCAGGCGAGGGCAAGCCCGTGTACGCGGGCACCTATGTGACCGAAGGCCACGGCGCCGCGCTCGTCACGGCGACCGGGGCCCGCACGCGGCTCGCGGGGATCTCCGAGATCACCGCCGGGGCGGTCCGCCCGCGCAGCCCGCTGGCCGCGCAGCTGCACCGCGTCGTGCGGGTCGTGGCGATGATCTCGGTCGCCGTCGGCGTGGTGTTCTTCCTCGCCGCGCTCGGCCTCGGCCGGACGAGCACCGACAGCCTGCTGTTCGCGATCGGCGTCACCGTGGCCCTGGTCCCCGAGGGCCTGCTGCCGACCGTGACGTTGTCCCTGGCCCGCGCCGCCCAGAAGATGGCGGGACGGCACGCACTCGTCCGCCGGCTGGAGTCGGTGGAGACCCTGGGCGCGACCACGTTCATCTGCACCGACAAGACCGGCACCCTGACCCGCAACGAAATGTCCGTCGTGCGCGTGTGGACCCCAGCCGGTTCCGTCGCCGTGGCCGGTGAGGGCTACCGGCCCAACGGCGAACTGACCGGCCCCGCCGACGCCGTGGCGGCCGCCACCGTGCTCGCCGACAGCGCCGCGCGGTGCTCGCCGGACGCGCACGCGGTCGAGCGGGCCGGGACGTGGCACCCGGTCGGGGACCCGATGGAAGTCGCGCTGCACGTGCTCGCCGCCCGGGCGCGGGTCCCGGCGCCACCCGCGCCGGCCGCCCGGTACCCGTTCGACCCGCACCGCCGGCGCTCGTCCCTGGTCGACGCGGACGGCCTGCACGTCACGGGCGCGCCGGACACAGTCCTGCCCTTGTGTCCCGGACAGAACGCCGAAGCCGCCGAGGCTGTCACGGCGATGAGCGAACGCGGCCTCCGGGTACTCGCGGTGGCGCGGCGGCGTGGGGTGCGGGCGGCGAGCGGCGGCGAGGTGGCGGAACAGGAGCTGGAACTGCTCGGCCTGGTCGGGTTGCAGGACCCGCCGCGGCCCGACGTCGGCGCGGCCATCGCGTCGTGCCGGCAGGCCGGGATCAAGCTGGCCATGGTCACCGGGGACCATCCCGGCACGGCCGCCGCGATCGCCGCTGAGGTCGGGCTGCTGGGTGCGCACCGCCTCGTCGTCGAAGGCAAGGACCTGCCGGCCGCGGACGACGAACTGGGTGAACTCCTCGACCACGACGGGGTCGTGGTGGCCCGGGTCGCTCCGGAGGAGAAGCTCCGGATCGCCCGGGTGCTGCAGGAGCGCGGCCACGTCGTGGCGATGACCGGTGACGGGGTGAACGACGGCCCCGCGTTGCGGACGGCCGACATCGGGATCGCGATGGGGGCCTCGGGCAGTGACGTCGCCCGCGAGGCCGCCGACCTGGTGCTGCTGGATGACCACTTCGGCACGATCGTGGGAGCGATCGAGCTCGGCCGCGCGACGTTCGCCAACATCCGGCGGTTCCTCACCTACCACCTGACCGACAACGTCGCCGAGCTCACGCCGTTCGCGGTGTGGGCGCTCTCGGGCGGGCAGATCCCGCTGGCGATCACCGTCCTGCAGGTCCTTGCCCTCGACATCGGCACGGACCTGCTGCCCGCGTTGGCGCTGGGCGCCGAGCCGCCGAACCGGCGGACGATGTCGGGTCCCGCGCACGGGGGCAACCTGATCGACGGGAGGGTGGTGCGCCGGGCGTTCGGCATCCTCGGTCCGGCGGAGGCGTTGGCCTCGATGGTGGCGTTCTTGGCCGTGCTGTTCGGCGGCGGCTGGCAGCTCGGGACCGCCCCCGGCGGGCCGTTGCTCGCGACCGCCTCCGGCACGGCGTTCGCCGCGATCGTGCTCGGCCAGCTCGCCAACGCCTTCGCATGCCGCAGCGAGTCCCGCTGGATCGGCCGGATCGGCTGGCGCGGAAATCCGTTGCTCGGTTACGCGATCGGGTTCGAAGTGGCGATGCTGGCGGCGTTCCTGCTGCTGCCGCCGTTGCCCGCGCTGCTCGGTGGCACGCTGCCGGGCTGGTCCGGGTGGGCCTGGGCGCTGCTCGCGGTGCCGGTGGTGTGGCTCGTGGACACCGTCCACAAAGCACTGCGCGGCCGGGCACGGTGACGGAGCCCCTAGGTCCCTCGCCGGGCTCGCCCGTCGCCGGACGTGTCGTCCCGATCGGGAGCGAGGGAGCGGCCGCCGGGCAGGCTGGAGGCTGAGCCGTTGCGGATCGCGTTCCAGGCCAGCAGCCGCTCGAGCTGCTCGGGAGTGAGTGCCGCACGGCGGGCGAGGGTGGCCAGGTCCGCGCAGCGCAGCCCCGGTTGGGTGCTGGCGCGCCTGAGCTGGCCCAGCCAGAGCTGCTCGTCGATCCACGCTTGCCGGCCGCGATCGCTGAGCAGGTGGAGGTGTTCGGTGCTACAGACCGTCACCAGGCGCCAGCCGTCGCAGCCAGGGTCGAACTCGTCCACGACGGAGGAATCCGGCACGAGGGAAACGATCACCTCTTCCGGTGCGAGTGTCTGCCCGCAGCCGTCGCAGATCCGCGCTCCACGTCGCGCCGGAGCACTCCCGGCATCGGTGTCTGCCCGCCCGTCGGGAATGTTCCGCCGTACCGTGCGCACCGCCGCCTCCACGCGTGGATGAAACGCGGTCCGAGCCCCCTACCGGGGTCCTGGGCGTGCAAAGGCTCGACTCGTCACCGGTCGTGACCTGATCAGCATGGCACTCCAGGTGCCGCCGGACGTTGCGTGTTCGTCACGACTTTTGAGCGGAGACTCAGCCGGCGGCTACCGCCGGGGGTGCGCGAACAGCAGAGCCGATCGTCCCCGCCGCTGGTGACCGAGGGCCCCACCACCGGTGGCGTTCGCCAGCGGTGGTGGCCGCCGCGTCGCGATTTGCTGGACTCGCCACGCATCGGAACGGAAGGCGGCGTAGTGAAGACCACGGCCCAGCTCGAGGCGTTTCACGCCCGGCCGGCGGCCGCCGTCGCCGAGCAACTCGGGGTCGACCCTCTTCGAGGGCTCGGCGCCGAGGAAGCCGGAGCGCGGCTGGAACGCTTCGGCCCCAACACGGTCACCGCGCCGGCCGGGCCGGGGCTGGTGCTCCGGGTGCTGCGGCAGTTCCACGACCCCCTCATCTACGTCCTGTTGCTCGCGGGCGTGGTGACCGGGCTGTTCGGCGGGTACGTCGACGCCGGGGTGATCGGCGGCGTGGTGCTGCTCAACGCCCTCGTCGGGTTCGTGCAGGAGTCGCGGGCTCAGCGCGCCCTCGACGCGCTGTCCCGGATGGTGCCGTCCGACGCGACTGTGCTCCGGGACGGGGTGACCCGGAGGATGCCGGCCGCCGACCTGGTCCCGGGCGACGTCGTCGAGCTGGCCGCGGGGGACCGCGTACCGGCTGACGTGCGGCTCACCGAAGTCCGTCTGGCGGAGGTCGACGAGTCGGCGCTGACCGGCGAGTCGGTGCCGGTGCGCAAGTCCGCCGACGCGGTGACCGGGGAAGCCGTGGTCGCCGACCGGGTCGGCTGTGCCTACTCCGGGACGCTGGTGACGCGCGGCTGGGCCCGGGCCGTGGTCACGGCGACCGGCGGCGCCACGGAGCTGGGCGACATCCAGCACCTGGTGGCCACCGCGGAGGTCGTCGCCACCCCGCTGACCCGCAAGCTCGCGCGGTTTTCCCGGCAACTGAGCGTCGTGATCGTCGCGGTCTCCGTCGCGGCCTTCGCGCTCGGGGTCTTCCGCGGCACGCCGGTGCCCGAGATGTTCACTGCGGTGGTCGCGCTGGCCGTCGGCGCGATCCCCGAAGGGCTGCCGGCGGCGGTGGCGATCGTGCTGGCGATCGGGGTGGTCCGGATGTCGCGGCGCGGCGCGATCGTGCGGAACCTGCCCGCCGTCGAGACCCTCGGGGGCACGACGGTGATCTGCACCGACAAGACGGGCACGCTCACCCAGAACCGGATGAACGTGACGACTTTGGCCGCGGGCGACCTGCTGGTCCCGCCCGCCGAAGCCGGTGCCCGGCTGCGGGAGTGCCTGGTCGCCGGCGTCCTGTGCAACGACGCGCAGCTCGGGGAGGGCGACCCGACGGAGATCGCGCTGCTCGAATCGGCGCTCGCCGCTGGGCTGGATCCCGAGGCGATCCGGGCTGCGGCGCCGCGCACGGAGACGGTCCCCTTCGAGTCGGAGACTCGCATGATGACCACGGTGCACGGCGAGGTCGGCTACCTCAAGGGCGCGGTCGAAGAGGTGGTGGCCCGGTGCGCGGACGAGGTCGTCGCCGGCGTTGTCCGCCCGCTCGACGCGGCCGCACTGGACAGGGTGCACCAGGAGCTGACCGCGCGGGGGCTGCGGGTGCTCGCGTTCGCCCGGTTCACCCCGGGTTCCGCGCCGACTTTGCTGGGGCTGCAGGCGATGCACGACCCGCCCCGGCCGGAGGCGGTCACCGCCGTCGCGGCGTGCCGGAGCGCGGGCATCGACGTCAAGATGATCACTGGCGACCACGCCGGGACCGCGCGCGCGATCGCCGCCGAAGTCGGGCTGGTCGAAGAGGCGGCGTCGGCGCGGGTCCTCACCGGCGCCGAGCTGACGGAGCTGCCCGAGGAGGCCTTCGACGAGACGGTGGCGGGCACGCAGGTGTTCGCGCGGGTGTCGCCGGGGCAGAAACTCGAGCTGGTGCGGGCGTTGCAGCGGCGCGGGCACGTGGTCGCGATGACCGGTGACGGCGTCAACGACGCGCCCGCGTTGCGCCGGGCGGACATTGGCGTCGCGATGGGCCGCAACGGCACCGACGCCGCCCGCCAGGCCGCGGACATGATCCTGACCGACGACGACTTCGCCTCGATCGAGTCGGCGGTGCGGGAAGGCCGGAGCGTCTTCGACAACCTGCGGAAGTTCATCGCCTGGACGCTGCCGGCCAACATCGGTGAGGGCATGGTCGTGCTGGTGGCCATCCTGCTCGGCGCGACACTGCCGATCGTGCCGGTGCAGATCCTGTGGATCAACATGACGACCGCGGTGTTCCTGGGTCTCACGATGGCGTTCGAGCCCACCGAGGCCGGCATCATGGGGCGCCCACCGCGCCCGCCGAAGCGTCCGCTCTTCACCGCCGCGCTGCTGCGCCGGGTCGTGCTCGTGTCGCTCCTGCTCGTGGTGGCGGCTTTCGCGGCCTACCAAGCCGAACTGGCCGCGGGGGTGTCGCTCGCGGAGGCCCGCACGAGCGCGATCAACGTGTTCGTCGGCGTCCAGGCCGCGTACCTGCTCAGCTGCCGGTCGCTCGACCGGCCGGTGCTGCTCGCGTGGCCCGGCCGCAGCCGGATGTTCGCGCTCGGCCTCGTGCTCACGGCCGGGCTCCAGCTGCTGCTGACCTACGTCCCGATCATGAACACGTGGTTCCACACCGCTCCGGTCGGCGCCGGCTCCTGGCTGTGGGTCCTGGGCGCCGCCGTTGTCGCGTTCGCGGTGGTGGAGGCGGACAAGCTGATCTGGCACCGGGTGGCGGCGCGGCGGCAGGTCAGCCCAGGCCGGGAAGGCGGCGAACGGCGAGCCCGGTGACCGCCGAGGTGGTGGCCGCCATCAGGAGGCCGCCGAGGATCCCGACCGCGATCGTGGTGGGCAGGCTCTGCCCGGGCTGCCACAGCGGCATGGTCACGCCCAGGAAGACCGCGAGGCCGAGCAGCCACGCGCCGGCCGTGGTGGCGATCCACCGTCCCGAACGGGGAACGTGGCGGCGCAGGACCAGCCACTGGGCGAAACCGATCGAGCACAGCAACGCCAGGCCGAGGATGCCGACGGCCGGCCAAAGGACCCAGGGCGGCCAGCTGCTCAGCTGCGTGGCCCACGTGCTCGGCGCGAGCCCGATGAGGTAGGCGAACGATGCCGCCGCCGCCGTGGCCGTGACCCAGTGGCGGGCGCTCACCGTGGGGACGGCGCGCCGGAGGACGAGTGCCTGGCCCGCGCCCAGCATGGCTCCTTCGACCGCGCCGGCGACCAGGAGCACGGGAAGGGCGACCGCGGAGTCCACGGTGAGGGCGCCGGCCACCGCGGGGACGGTGAAGCCGAGGAATTCGGCCGCTGTGACGGTCACGAACCAGGCCAGGGCGAGCCGTCCGCCTCGGAGCGTCCGGCTCACAGCCAGTCTCGTCGTTTGAAGAGGACGTACAGGGTCCCCGAGATGACCAGGATGGCGAGCGTCGAGACCCACACCCCGGACGCCTGCGCGAACCCCGGGTAGGGGATGTTCTGGCCGTAGAACCCGGTGATGGCGGTGGGCACCGCGATGATCGCGGCCCAGCTGGTCACCTTCTTCATGATCGTGTTGAGCCGGTTGCCCTGGATGCTCAGCTGGGTTTCCCGGATCGTCGCGAGCAGGTCGCGCAGGGACTCCGTCCATTCCGTGACGCGTAGGACGTGGTCGTAGACGTCCTGGAAGTAGGGCAGCAGGGTGTCGTCGACCGTGCGGACCTCGCGGCGCATCAGCGAGCTGACGATCTCCCGCATCGGCAGGGCCAGGTGCCGCAGCCGGCTCAGGCTCTTGCGCAGCCGCAGGGCGCGGCGCTGCAGGTCCGTGACGTCGGTCTGGTCGGCGAAGACCAGGTCCTCCAGCTCCTCGACCTGTTCGTCGAGGGACTGGAGGGCGTCGAAGTGCCCGTCGACGAGCAGGTCGAGCAGGCCGTGCAGCAGGAACCCGGTGCCGCTCTTGGCCAGCTCGGGTGTGCTGTCCCAGCGCTCGACGAGGGCGTCGATGTCCGCGGTGTCGTCGCGGTGCAAGGTGACCAGCACGCGGTCGGTGATGAACGCGTCGAGCTCCGACGCCGTGAGCACGCCGTCGCCGGAGTCCAGCCGGACGGCGTAGGCGGTGAGGAACGAGTGGTGGTCGTAGTGGACCAGCTTCGGCCGCTGGTGGTCCTCGTCGAGGACGGACGCGACCGCGAGCGGGTGCAGCCCGAGTTCCGTGGTGAGCGCGGCCAGATCCGCCGCGGTGGGGGCGTCGATGTCCAGCCAGAGCGTCACGGCCTGGTCGGCGAGGTGCCGCGACGCCTCGGCGAAGGAGAGGTTCTCCAGCTCCAGGACGCCGTTGCGGTACAGGCGGCTCCGGCTCGCGGACATCAGCGGACGGATCCGTCCACTCCGGTGACGATCGGCGGGGTGGGTGCGGTGGTCATCGGCGACTCCTGAGGCAGTTGTGTCTCGACCGTAGGCCCGCCGCACGTCCTCGCGCCACGGCCGGAAGTCACCGGCCGCAAGGACTTCCGACCGCAGACCCGAGGACCGCGAGGCGAGGATGAAGACGGCGCACAGCAGCGGTGGCCGCCATCGCGCGCGCACCGTGCACCCACAGCGCGGTGTTGTCAGAAAGTAGTCGACGTACAGGGCTGCGGTGAGCAGGACCGGTACGGTCGCCACTGCCGCCCGCCGGGAGCGGCCAAGGACTCCGCGCGCGGTGCCGAAAGTCCTTCGTGCCGGGGGCCGACGACCGCAGCAGCCGGGTGCGACCGCGACCTACCGTCGGTTCGGATGCGTGGTCCGCGCACCGGAGCCCGGAGGAAACACGTCATGAGCGCAACCGGAAACCCGCCGATCGTCGTCGCCGTGGACGGTTCGGAGACCGCCGCCGCGGCCGCGTTGTGGGCGGCCGGGGAAGCGGCCCGCCGGCATGCGTCCCTGCTCGTCTACACCGCTTACGGCTACGAAGACGCCGCGTTCGGCGGCAAGATGTACCCGCCGTCGGACTGGCTGGCGGTCAAGGAAGCCGAAGCGGACCAGCTGCTGCGGCAGACCCGGGCCACGCTCGAAGCCGCCGTGCCCGGACTGGAGATCTCGACCGAGGCCAGCGACCACGGACCGGTTCCGGGGCTGCTCGACGTCTCGGAGCGGGCACGGATCCTCGTCACCGGCGAGCCGGTCGGCGCGATCGCGGGCCTGTTCAGCGGCTCGCCCGACGTCGACCTCGCCGCGCGGGCGCATTGCCCGGTCGTGACCGTGCGCGGCTCGGAGAAGGCCGACGGCCCGGTGGTCGTGGGCGCCGACGGCAGCCCGCTGAGCGAAGCCGCGATCGCCTGGGCCTTCGAGGAGGCCTCGATCCGCAATGCCCCGCTCGTCGCGCTGTACACCTGGCACGACGGCGACACCGCCGGCCTGTTCAGCGACGGCAATGTCGCTTTCCAGGGCGAATCCCTGCGGGACTCGGGCCGGCGCCTGCTGGCCCAGCGGCTGGCGGGCTGGCAGGAGAAGTACCCGGACGTCCAAGTGGAACGTCGCGTCGAGCACGACAAGCCCCGGTCGCGGCTTCTCGAGATGAGCCGCGACGCGCAGCTGGTCGTCGTCGGGAGCCGGGGCCGCGGTGGCTTCACCGGCATGGTGCTCGGCTCGACGAGCCAGGCGCTGCTGCACCACGCGGCCTGCCCCGTGATGGTCGTCCGTACCGAAAAGGAGAAGTGACCATGAACACCGGCACGGTGTCCGCGGTGATGACCGCCGACCCGATCACCGTTTCCACGCATACGCCGTTCAAGGACATCGCCCAGCTGCTCACCGGCAACGGGATCAGCGCGGTCGGCGTCCTCGACAAGACCGGCGCCCTCGTCGGTGTCGTCTCGGAGGCGGACCTGCTCCCGCACCTGTGGGAGGACCGCAAGCCCCGGTGGCGCGACCGCCGGCTGGCCCGCAAGGCGACGGCGTGCGTCGCGAAGGACCTGATGACCAGCCCGGCCGTCACCATCGACGCCGACGCGACGCTCGCTGCCGCCGCGGCGCAGTTCGCGCACAGCGGTGTCCGCCGCTTGTTCGTGCTGCGCGACGGGAAGGTGGCGGGCGTGCTGTCCCGCCGCGACCTGGTGGCGGTCTTCACCCGCGGCGACGCCGACCTCGAGCGCGAGGTCAGCGAGGACGTGTTGCGCGACCGGCTCGACCTCGGGCCCGACCGGGTCCGCGTGGAGGTCCGGGCCGGGATCGTCACGGTCGTCGGGCGCGTGGAGCGCCGCAGCGACATCGACCCGGTGACGCGGCTGATCGGCGAGCTGTCCGGCGTCGTAGAGGTGCGCAACCGCCTGGACTACGTCTGGAACGACGTGGCCTGAGTGCAGTGGAAGGCCTCCGTCCACTGGGGACGGAGGCCATTCACGGCCTTGAACGGCACATCGGGGCGCTCGGTCCGAACGTCGAACAACTCGCGACGCGCCACACTGATTTCACGCTCCCGTCCTCGTGGCCGGTGATCACATCCGCTTGGTGCGCCGGACATTCTCCTGGGACCACCCTCGGCGTGCCGGTCGCGACGGTGCGGCCCGATCCCGTGAGCGGTAGACGATGTAGGGCCGGACCAGGTACGTAAGCGGCGCCGTGAAGGCGTGGACCAGGCGGGTGAAGGGCCAGATGGCGAACAGCACCATGCCGATGAGGACGTGCAGGTGGAAGGCGAACCCCGCGTGGCTCATGGCTTCGATGTCGGGGTTCAAGGTGAACAGCGAGCGGAACCACGGGGAGACGGTCAGGCGGTAGTTGTGCTCCTCACCGCCGGCCGCGCCGAGCAACGTCGTCGCCAGGCCCGCGACGATCGCGGCCACGAGCACCAGGTACATCAGCTTGTCGTTGACCGTGGTCGCGCGGAACACCGGCCCGGTCGTGCGCCTGCGGTAGACCAGGATCCCGATTCCGGCCAAAGTGGACAGCCCGGCGATCGTGCCGAGGACGAGCGCCTGGACGTGGTAGGCCTCCTGGCTGAGGCCGAGCGCGTCGGTGAGGCTCTTCGGGATCAGCAACCCGATCACGTGGCCGACGATCACCACGAGGAGCCCGAAGTGGAACAGCGGGCTGCCGATCCGGAGGAGACGGGATTCGTGCAGTTCCGAGGATCGCGTGGTCCAGCCGAACTTGTCGTAACGGTAGCGCCACACGGTCCCGCCGACGAGCACGGCGGCCATGACGTACGGGGCGATACCCCAGAGGAGGAAGTTCATCGAGGGCCTCCGGCGGGGACGGTGCCGAACGGGGCGAGATCCAGGCCGACCTGTTCCCGCGGCGGTCCGCTGCGCGCGAGGGCCTTGGCCGCGGCGACGTCGTCGGGGGAGGGACCCGGCAGCAGCGCGCACACCGCCTGCACCGGAGCCGAGTAAGGCGTGGCGGCGTCGAGCAGGGCCAGGCGGAGCAGTTCGATCCCGGCGCGGTGTTCCTGCAGGAGCGCGAGCCCACCGGCCAGGTCGGCAGTGGCGGCGAACTCGAGCACCGCCGGCAGGTAGTCGGGCAGTTCGGTGCTGCCGAACTCGACGCCGGCGGCCCGGTAGCGGGACTTCAGCTCGGCGAGCGAGCTGCCGCGGCGGCGGGTTTCCCCGTCGCTCCACCAGGTCAGGTACAGGCAACAGCGGCGCCGGGTGTCGAACACCCGCACGTAATGCTCGGCGAGAGCGCCCGGGGACATCGACGCGGTCTCCGCGAGGAACCCCCGGAGGCGGTCACGCGGCTCTCCGACGGGGAGCGTCTCGACCGCGGCGCGCACCGTGGGCAGCGTCGCCCGCAGGTCCTCGTCCGGGTACTGCAGGCAGAGCGACGCGGCTTGCAGCACGACCGCGTGCTCGCGGGCGGAGAGGTCCGGGTTCACGGCTCGCTCCTCTCGGTGCGCGGGGGGAACGGGCGGCCCTTGCCGTCCCAGTTGAGCAGGTTGATCCGCGTGCCGGGCAGGCCGAGGTCGGTGACCTGGTCGCTGGTCTGCCGGTCGCGCAGGGCGTGGAACGTCTCGACCGAGACCGGCATCGCGCGGCCGGAGCCCTCGCCGAACGGGCCGCTGCCGACCATGCCGGGACCGCCGTCGACGTCCAGGCTGCAGCCGAGCTCTTCCAGCTGGTGCGCTTCGCCGGTGTACGCGGTCGGGATGACGTAGCGCTCTTCGTACTTGGCGATGCCAAGCAGCCGGTACATCTCCACCAGTTCGCCGCCGGTCATGCCGACGGCGGAAGCGATCGACTCGTCGCGGGGCCGGTCGAGGCTCACGTCGCGCATGTAGGAGCGCATCGCGGCCAGCTTCCGGAGCACCCGGTCGACCGGGGCGATGTCGCCGGCGGTGAAGAGCTCGGCGAGGTAGCCGATCGGGATGCGCAACGCTTCGATCGCGCCGAAGAGGTTCCCGGCGGCCTCGCCGTCGTGCCCGGTTTCGGTGAGCCGGTCGACCACCGGCGACAGCGGCGGGATGTACCAGACCATCGGCATCGTGCGGAATTCCGGGTGCAGCGGCAGCGCGACCCGGTAGTCCTTGGCGAGCTTGTACACCGGTGACCGCCGTGCGGCCTCGAGCCAGTCCTCGGCGATGCCGTCGCGGCGCGCGGCCGCTGCCACGTCGGGATCGTGGGGGTCGAGCAGCAGGTCCAGCTGGGCTTCGTAGAGGTCGTGCTCGTCGGCGACGGACGCCGCTTCGGTGACGCGGTCGGCGTCGTAGAGGAACAACCCGATGTAGCGCAGCCGGCCGACGCAGGTCTCGCTGCACACCGTCGGCAGTCCGACTTCGACGCGGGGGTAGCAGAAGGTGCATTTCTCGGCCTTGCCCGTGCGGTGGTTGAAGTAGACCTTCTTGTACGGGCAGCCGGTCACACACATTCGCCAGCCCCGGCACTGGTCCTGGTCGACCAGCACGATGCCGTCCTCGGCGCGCTTGTACATCGCCCCCGACGGACACGACGCGACACACGCCGGGTTCAGGCAGTGTTCGCAGATGCGCGGCAAGAAGAACATGAACGCCTGCTCGAACGAGAACTTGACCTTCTCCTCGGACTCCTGGCGCAACCGCTCGACGATCGGGTCGCGGGGGCCGTGTTCCGGGGCGCCGCCGAGGTCGTCGTCCCAGTTCGCGCTCCACTCCACTGACATCGGTTTCCCGGACAGCAGTGATTTCGGCTGGGCGACGGGAAAGTCGTCGCCCAGTGGCGCGTTGGTCAGGGTTTCGTAGTCGTAGGTCCAGGGTTCGTAGTAGTCGCGGATGTTCGGCAGGACGGGGTTGGCGAAGATGGTGAGCAGCTTGCGGAAGCGGCCGCCCGCCTTGAGCTTCAGCCGGCCCCGGGCGGTGCGGACCCAGCCGCCCTTCCACTGTTCCTGGTCCTGGTAGCGGCGCGGATATCCCTGACCGGGACGGGTTTCGACGTTGTTGAACCAGGCGTACTCGACGCCGGGGCGGTTGGTCCACGCCTGCTTGCAGGTCACCGAGCAGGTGTGGCACCCGATGCACTTGTCGAGGTTCATCACCATGCCCATCTGGGCCATCACGCGCATGTCAGTACTCCACCTTCTGGCTGCGGCGGCGCCGGATGACCGTGACCTCGTCACGCTGGTTCCCGGTCGGGCCGAGGTAGTTGAACGCGAACGACAGCTGCGCGTAGCCGCCGATGAGGTGCGTGGGCTTGACGAGGATCCGGGTCAGGGAATTGTGGATCCCGCCGCGGCGGCCGTTGTGCTCGGACTTCGGCACGTTTACCACCCGTTCCTGAGCGTGGTACACGAACACGGTCCCGGCCGGGATCCGGTGGGTGACGATCGCCCGCAGCACCATGACGCCGTTGCGGTTGACCGCCTCCACCCAGTCGTTGTCCCGCACGCCGATCGCGGTCGCGTCGGGTTCGCTCATCCACACGACGGGGCCGCCGCGGGAGAGGGACAGCATGAACAGGTTGTCCTGGTACTCCGAGTGGATCGACCACTTCGAATGCGGGGTCAGGTACCGCACGGTCACCGACGCGCCGTCCTCGTCGCCCGGCCCGGGCGCACCGATCGCCGGTTCGCCGAACAACCGGTGCATGTCGAGCGGCACCCGGTAGATCGGCAGGGTTTCGCCCATCTCGTGCATCCAGTCGTGGTCGAGCAGGAAGTGCATCCGGCCGGTCAGGGTGTGCCAGGGCTTGCGCCGCTCGACGTTGACCGTGAACGGGGCGTAGCGGCGGCCGCCGGTCTCGCTGCCCGACCATTCCGGGCTGGTGATGACGGGTACGGGTCGCGCCTGAGTGTCGGCGAAGGAGATCCGTTTCTCCTCGCTGCCGGCGGCGAGGTCGGCGAGCCGGACGCCGGTGCGGCGCTCGAGCTGTTCGAAGCCCTGCACGGCGAGGCGGCCGTTGGTGGTGGCCGACAACGCCAGGATCGCTTCGGCCATCTTGGCGTCGGTGTCGATCGCCGGGCGGCCGTCACCCGCCCCGCCGAGCATGACGCCGTTCTTCGCCGCCAGATGGGCGATCTCCTCGTCGGGGTGGTAGGTGACGGCCTTGGTGGTCATGCCGAGCCGGTCGATCAGCGGGCCGATGGCCGCCATCTTGTCGGCGACAGCGGGATAGTCGCGTTCGACGGCCACGAAGTTCGGCATCGTCCGGCCCGGGACCGCCGCGGTCTCGCCGGCACGCCAGTCCAGGACCGTGCCGCCGGGCTGGGCGGTTTCGCCGGGAGTGTCGTGCTGCAGCGGCACCGCGACGATGTCGCGCCGGACGCCGAGGTGGGTGGCGGCCAGTTCGGAGAACCGGCGGGCGATGGCGTGGAACGCGTCGAAGTCGGTGCGTGACTCGAACGGCGGGTCGATCGCGGGGGTGAAGGCGTGCACGAACGGGTGCATGTCGGTGGTGTTGAGGTCGTGCTTCTCGTACCAGGTCGCGGCCGGGAGCACGACGTCGGACAGCAGCGTGGAGCTGGTCATCCGGAAGTCCAGCGACAGCAGCAGATCGAGCTTGCCTTCGGGCGGTTCTTCGCCCCGCCATTCGACGTCCTGGGGCCGTCGCTCCGGTGACGTCTGCTCGGCTTGGAGGTTGTTGTGCGTGCCGAGCAGGTGTTTGAGGAAGTACTCGTCGCCCTTCGCCGAGGAGCCGAGCAGGTTGGCCCGCCACAGGGTGAGGCAGCGGGGCCAGTTCTCCGGCGCGTCGGGGTCGTCGATCGCGAAGCGGAGCGTGCCGTTCCGCAGGCGCGAAACGACGTATTCCGCGACGTCCTGATCGCCGGCTTCGTCGGCCAGTTCGAGGGGATTGACGTCGAACTGCGGGTAGGACGGCATCCAGCCCAGCCGGGCGGACAGTGCGATGGTGTCCATCGTGTGCTTGCCCGCCAGCTTCCCTTCGGCGAGCGGCGAGGTGAGCGCGTCGGCGCGGTAGCCGTCGTAGCGCCACTGGTCGGTGTGGGTGTACCAGTAGGCCGTGCCGATCATCTGCCGCGGCGGGCGCTGCCAGTCCGTGGCCATCGCCATCGTGGCCCAGCCGGTGACCGGGCGGCACTTCTCCTGCCCGACGTAGTGGGCCCAGCCGCCGCCGTTGCGGCCCATCGAGCCGGTGAGCATCAGCAGCGCCAGCACGGCGCGGTAGGTGGTGTCGCCGTGGAACCACTGGCAGATCCCGGCCCCCATGATGATCATGGTGCGGCCTTCGGACTCCTCGGCGTTGTCCGCCATCTCCCGGGCGATCCGCACGACCTGCCCGGCCGGCACCGAGGTGATCGTCTCCTGCCAGGCCGGCGTGTACGGCTCGGTGGCGTCGTCGTAATTGGTGGGCCAGGTGCCGGGGAGGCCGTCGCGGTGGACGCCGTACTGGGCCAGCATCAGGTCGAACACCGTCGTGACGAGCTTGCCGGCGACGCGGCGGACCGGGACGCCCCGGCGCAGGACCCCGCCGGAGCCGTCGAGGGCGTCGAACCGGGGGAGAAGGACCTCGACGGTGTCGCCGCCGTGCACTGTCAGCTGTGGCGCGACGTCGCCGAGTTCGAGATTCCACTTCCCGGCGCCGGTTTCGGTGTAGCGGAAGCCGAGGGAACCGTTGGGGACGACGGGTTCACCGGTGGCCCCGTCGATCAGCACGGTCTTCCAGGCCGCGCCTTCGGTGTCGTCGCCGAGGTCGGCCGCGGTCAGGAACTTCCCCGGCACGGAGGCGCCGTCGCGCTCGGTCAGCGTCACCAGGAAGGGCAGGTCGGTGTTGCGCTGCACGTAGTCGACGAAGAAGGGGACGCGGCGGTCGACGAAGAACTCCTTGAGCGTGACGTGGCCCATGGCCATCGCCAGGGCGCCGTCGGTGCCGGGCTGGGCGGGCAGCCAGGTGTCGGCGAACTTCGTGTTGTCGGCGTAGTCCGGCGACACCACGACCACCTTCTGACCCTTGTACCGGGCTTCGGCCATCCAGTGCGCGTCGGGGGTGCGTGTCACCGGGACGTTGGACCCCCACATGAGCAGGTAGGTGGCGTTCCACCAGTCACCCGACTCGGGGACGTCGGTCTGGTCGCCGAAGACCTGCGGGGAGGCCACCGGGAGGTCGGCGTACCAGTCGTAGAACGACGTCATCGCGCCGCCGATCAGCTCGATGAACCGCGAGCCCGCCGCGTGGCTGACCATCGACATCGCCGGGATCGGCGAGAACCCGGCGATCCGGTCCGGGCCGTGGGTCGCGATCGTATGGACGTGCGCCGCGGCGACGATCTCCGTCGCCTCGTCCCACGAGACCCGCACGTGCCCGCCCTTGCCGCGCGCGGACTGGTAGCGACGGCGTTTGGCCGGATCGGTGGTGATCTCGGCCCACGCGGCGACGGGGTCGCCGAGCCGGCCCTTCGCCTCGCGGTACATCTCGGCGAGCACGCCGCGGGCGTAGGGATACCGGACCCGGGTCGGCGAGTAGGTGTACCAGGAGAACGCCGCACCGCGTGGGCAGCCGCGGGGCTCGTACTCGGGGGAGTCCGGGCCTACCGACGGGTAATCGGTCTGCTGGGTCTCCCAGGTGATGATCCCGTCCTTGACGTAGACCTTCCAGGAGCACGAGCCGGTGCAGTTGACGCCGTGGGTCGAACGGACCACCTTGTCGTGGCTCCAGCGGTCGCGGTAGAAGACGTCGCCGTCCCGGCCGCCTTCCTTGAACACCGCGCGCAGGTCGGCGGAGGTTTCGCGCCGGGTGAAGAACCGGCCGGTCTTCAGCAGGGCGTCGGCCAGCGGGCCGTCCGTCCCCGCGGAATCCTTCGTTCGTCGCGCCATTGCGCCTCCCACGAGTTCGATCTCTGTGGAAACGATGTCAGGGCCGGACGTCCCGAAGCTACGCCGAAGGTCCTCGATCGAGAAGACCAAGGACCATTACGCACCGGCTCCGGTGCTCCGACGATGGAAGCGACCGTCCACACTCGAGGAGCCAGCCGTGACGAAGCCCTTGTCCCGCGGGGGAGAGCCCGCCGCCACTCCGTCGCGGCCGGATTCCGGCGCCGGACCGATGCTCGCGATGGCCACGGCCGGGTTCGCGATCACGTTCTGGGCGTGGGCGCTGCTGTCTCCATTGGGCGCGACCCTGCGTGAGCAGCTGCACTTGTCCTCGGTGCAGCAGGCCGTCCTGGTCGCGGTCCCGGTCCTCGTCGGCTCGCTCGGGCGGATCCCGGTGGGCGCGCTGACCGACCGGTTCGGCGCCCGGGTCATGTTCCCGGCGGTCGCGCTGCTCACCGTGCTCCCGGTGCTCTACCTCGGGCACGGCGCCGGCTCGCTGACCGGCTACCTCGTCGGCGGTTTCTTCCTCGGCCTCGGCGGCACCACCTTCGCGATCGGCATCCCGTTCGTGAACTCCTGGTACCCGCCCCGGCGCCGCGGCCTGGCCCTCGGCGTCTTCGGCGCCGGCATGGGCGGCACGGCCGTCTCGGCGTTCTCGACCGTCCAGCTGAGCAAAGCATTCGGCAGCAGCTTCCCGTTCGACCTGGTCGCCGCGATCCTCGTGGGGTACGCCGTGCTCGGGTTCTTCGTGCTGCGTGACCGCCCGGACCGGCAGCGGGCCGCCGGTAGCCTCCTCGGCAGGCTGGTGACCGCGTTGCGCATGCCGGTGACCCGCCAGCTTTCGGTGCTCTACGCGGTCGCGTTCGGCGGATTCGTCGCCTTCAGCGTCTACCTGCCCACCTACCTCGTGACGTCGTTCGGCCTGGACCGCGGCGACGCGGCCTTGCGCACGGCCGGCTTCGTGGTGCTCGCCGTGGCGATGCGCCCGGTGGGCGGCTGGCTGTCCGACCGGACCGATCCCGTCAAGATCCTCATCGGGGTGTTCTCGGTGGTCGGTGTGCTGGCGCTCGCCGCCGCGTTCGAGCCGCCCCTCTTACCGGTCGGGACGCTGCTCTTCCTCGGCATCGCCGGCGCCCTCGGCACCGGTACCGGCGCGGTGTTCGCGCTTGTGGCCCGGCTGGTGTGCCACGTACGCCGCTCGAACCAACTCACGAGTAGCGATCGTGCCATGCTGATGGCACCGCATCCGAGGAGGAGGACCACTTGATCGCGCTGCTT